>JANQGU010000452.1 GCA_028282935.1 Kiloniellales bacterium | reverse complement strand
CGGCCGGGTGCGGCCGTCGTGGATCGCCACCCTCCGCATGACGTAGTTGCCCTCGTGCCGTGTCCTGTCGCCGCCGCCGACCGACGCCACGTAAAGGGGTACGGCCTCCGCATCGGCCAGGTACTTCACCTCGGCCTCGACGACCATCGGCGCCGCGGGGCCGCCGGCTGCCTCGGCCATCGTGGATCTCCCTTTCCCAAGTGCGCGTTCCGAAGTTCGCGACAAAGCTAGCGCAAAGACGCGGCGCGCGCACGGCCGTCGCCGGCCCGGGCCGGACTCAACGCCAGAAGGGCTTCGCCGCCTCTTGCCTGGCCTCGGATCGCGAGATACCGACGTCCTTGAGCAGGCGGTCGTCGAGCTCCGCGAGGGCACGGCGCTGGGTCGCGCGCTCGATCCAGAGCGCGAGCAGCCCGAGGAGGCGCGGTCCCGGGCCCCGGAGGTCGGCGCGGGGCCTCGGCAGCGGCAGGGTGTCGTGGCGCGCTCGGCGCGCCTGGTCTTGCATAGTCATCATAATTTCTCCGGCTCATCCGCTTCGGAAGGCTTGGCTCCTCTGCAGGAGAGTCCAATAAATAGGCACCATCGCGCCTTGCCTTCAAAGCATGCTTTCTCTACCTTGGCCGAGAATTTCTAGGGCTATGGAGCGCCATGACCCGCCGCCTGCCGCCCCTGAATGCGCTCAAGGCCTTCGAGTCGGCCGCCCGGCACGAGAGCTTCACCCGGGCGGCGGAGGAGCTCCACGTCACCCAGGGCGCGGTCAGTCAGCAGGTGAAGGCGCTCGAGGCGGACCTCGGCCTGAAGCTCTTCCTGCGCGAGCCGCGCCGCCTTGTCATCACAGGGGCGGGACGCGACTACCTGGCCGTCGTCCGGGACGCGCTGGACCGCATCGCCAGCGGCACCGAGCGTCTCCTGCAGCGACAGAACGCCGGCACCCTGACCGTCAGCACCTCGCCCAACTTCGCGGCCAAGTGGCTGGTCCATCGCCTCGGCCGCTTCGCAGAGCTGCATCCGGGCATCGACCTCAGGGTCAGCGCCTCGCTGCATCACGTCGACTTCGCCCGCGAGGAGGTCGACGTCGCGATCCGGCACGGCGATGGCGTTCTGCCCGGGCTCGAAGTCACGCGCCTCTGCAAGGAGGAACTCTTCCCCGTCTGCAGTCCGAAGCTCGCGACGGGTCCGGCCGCTCTGCGGCGGCCGGCGGACCTGGCCCGGCATACGCTGCTGCATCTGGACAGCCGGCAGGACTGGCTGAAGTGGCTCGACGCGGCCGGCGTCACCGGGGTCGACCTCTCGCGCGGGCCCGTCCTGAACCAGGCGAGCATGGTCGTCGACGCCGCGGTCGACGGCCAGGGCGTGGCGCTGGCCCGCACGGCCCTGGCGGCGCGGGACCTGCTCGCCGGCCGCCTGGTGCGTCCCTTCGACCTGGCGCTGCCCGTGTCCTACGCCTACTGGATCGTCTGTCCCAGGGCGAACGCGGAGCTGCCGAAGATCGCGACCTTCCGCGGATGGCTGCTCGCCGAGGCCGCCGAGGAGACGCTGCGCCTCGCAGCGCTGGCGTCGGGCTGAGGCCGCCGGGCCGTTCGGACAGCCCCCTACCGCAGCAGGAGCAGGAAGAGGATGCCGGCGATGACCAGGAGGATGCCGGTCACCTCCAGGCGGTTGCTGCGCTCGCGGAAGACGAAGTGCCCGGCGAGGAAGGTGAAGACCAGCTCGACCTGGCCCAGGGCGCGGACGTAGGCGGCGTTCTGGATGGTCATGGCGGTGAACCAGCAGGCCGAGGCGGCGACCCCGCTGGCGCCGACCCAGAGAGAGGTCCGCCAGGCGCGCAGGCTCGCGGTGAGCTGTCCCGGCTCGCGCAGTCGCAGGTAGGCCAGCATCACCGCGGTCTGCAGCAGCGTGACGCAGGCCAGGGTGAAGGCCGCCTGCATGACGAAGCCCTCGCCGCCGAGGGACAGCGAGGCCGCGCGGTAGCAGACCGCGGCGATGCCGTAGAGGCCGCCGGAGGCCAGGCCGACCAGGGCCGGGCGGCTGGTCCAGGCGGTCGCCAGGCCGCGCCAGCCCGCGGCGTCCCGCGCCACGGAGATCGCCAGCACCCCGGCCAGGCTGACCAGGATTCCGGCCAGGGCGCCGGGGCTCAGCGCATCGCCCAGGATGATGATGCCGAAGAGCGCGGTCTGCACCGTCTCGGTCTTGGAATAGGTCGTGCCGACCGCGAAGTTGCGGGCCGAGAACAGCGAGACCAGGCAGACGGTGCCGAGGATCTGGGCGATCCCGCCGACCGCGGCGTAGGCGGCGAAGACCCCGTCGGGCCGCGGCAGCGGCAGGCCGGCGAAGAGGGCCAGCCCGGCGAGGTAGAGCAGCGCCAGGGGAAAGCCGAAGCCGAAGCGCACGAAGGTGGCGCCGGTGGTCGAGAGCCGCGCCTTCAGGTGCTTCTGCAGGGCCGAGCGCAGGTTCTGGAGGAAGGCGGCCGCGACGGTGACCGGCACCCAGAGCTCGACCATGGGACGGCGTCCCGGCGCGTCAGGCCAGGGCGCCGCGCGCCGCCACGGGCCAGACCTGCTCGACCCGGCCGCGCCGGACCCCGACGTACCAGTCGTAGAGGTTGACGGTCGGATCGCAGTGCCCGGGGATCAGCAGGACCCGCTGGCCGTGGGCCAGCAGGTTCTCCCGCTCCAGGTCCAGGACGCCGTGCTCGTCGCTGGCGCGGGTATAGGTCGCCCCGGGCACGCCCTTCAGCAGGGGCGGGCCGGAATCCATGGCCAGGGCCTTGAGCCCGGCGTCCAGGACCGCGCGCTGCGGGTTCGGATGGCTCATCACCGTGGCCAGCACGAAGAGCGCGCTCTCGAAGCGGGTCTCGGCGGTGCCGTCCTCGGCCAGGTTGCGGCCGTAGTCGGCGTCCATGAAGACGTAGGAGCCGGCCTGAAGCTCGTTCAGCGCGCCGGCCTCGATGTCGTGCAGCAGCGTGCCGGTGCCGCCGCCGGTGACGGTCTCGCAGTCGAGCCCGGCCGCCTCCAGGGCCTCGACCGTCCGCAGGGTCTGCTCCGCGGCCTGCCGGACCGCGGCCCGGCGCTCGCGGAAGTCCCGGATGTGCTGGGCCCCGCCGTGGTAGGCCTGCAGCCCGAGGAAGCGCAGGCCGGGCGCGGCGGCGACCCGTTCCGCCAGGGCCACGGCCGAGCCGCCCGGCGGCAGGCCGCAGCGGCGGTTGCCGACGTCGATCTCGACCAGCACGTCGATGCTGGCCTCCAGGGTCCGGGCCGCCGTGCTCAGCTCCTCGACGTTGCGAGGATGGTCGACGCAGAGCGCCAGGCGGACCCGCTGCGCCAGGGTGGCGGCGCGGACCGCCTTGACCGCGCCGACGACCTGGTTGGCGATGAGGATGTCGCCGACCCCGCCCTGGGCCAGGATCTCGGCCTCGGACAGCTTCTGGCAGCAGGCGCCGACCGCGCCCCGCGCCATCTGCGCCAGGGCGATCTCCGGCGACTTGTGGGTCTTGGCGTGGGGCCGGAGCCGGAGCCCGGCGCGCTCGACCAGGGCGGCCATGGTGCCGAGGTTTCGCTCGTAGGCGTCGAGATCGACGATCAGGGCCGGCGTGACCACGTCGTCGAGGGTGTCGCCGATCTTGGCGGGGCAGGGCTGGACCACGACTCGGGGTACCTCGGGGCTGGGCTGGCTCGTTTCGACGGGGGCAAGTCTTAGCATTGTCCCGCGGCGCGGCCCAGGCTCCCGGGCGGGCCGGGAAAGGAAAAGGGGTGCGGCCCCTGGGCCGCACCCCGTGACTTCCAGCCTGGACCGGCCTCAGGTGCCGGTCAGGTCGTGGCGCGAGAAGGGCAGGCTGCGGATGCGCCGGCCGGTCGCATTGTAGACCGCGTTGGCGACCGCCGGACCCACCGGCGGGGTGCCCGGCTCGCCGACGCCGGTCGGCGCCTCGCCGGAGTCGACGATATGGACCTCGACCTCGGGCATCTCCTCGATCCTGAGCGGGATGTAGTCGTGGAAGTTCGACTGCGCGACCCGGCCGCCCTCCAGGGTGATCTCGTCGTGCAGGATGGCGCCCAGGCCATAGCCGATGCCGCCCTCCATCTGCGCCTTGATCACGTCCGGGTTGACCGGCCGGCCGCAGTCGACCGCGCAGACCACCTTGTCGACCTTGATGCCGCCGTCGCCGTCCACGGTGACCTCGGCCGCCTCGGCGACAAAGGAGTTGAAGGACTCGTGCACCGCGATGCCGATGCCCTTGCCCTCCGGCAGGGTCTTGCCCCAGCCGGCCTTCTCCGCCGCCAGCTTCAGGACGGCGGCATGGCGCGGATGGTCCTTCAGCATCTCCAGGCGGAACTCGACCGGGTCCTTGCCCGCCGCCTCGGCCACCTCGTCGAGGAAGGCCTCCACGGTGTAGGCGGTGTGGGTCGAGCCGACCGCGCGCCACCACAGCACCGGCACCTCGACGTCGGTCGTGTGCAGGTCAATCAGCACGTTGGGGATGGCGTAGGGCAGGTTGTTGGCGCCCTCGACCGAGGTCTGGTCGATGCCGTTCTTGACCAGGAACTCCTCGAAGGGCGTGCCCTTGAGGATCGACTGGCCGACGATGCGGTGCTCCCAGCCGACCAGCTTGTTGTCGGCGTCCAGGCCGGCCCGGATCGTGTGGTAGTACATCGGCCGGTAGCGGCCGCCCTGGATGTCGTCCTCCCGGGTCCAGATCACCTTGACCGGGGCCTTGCCGCCGATCGCCTTGGCGATGGAGACCGCCTCGGCGACCATGTCGGAGTCCGGCGTCGCCCGGCGGCCGAAGCTGCCGCCGGCCAGCAGGGTGTGGACCTGGACCTGCTCGGGCTTCAGGCCGCTGATCGCGACCGCGGTCGCGAAGTCGCCGGTCTGGAGCTGGGACCCGGTCCAGACCTCGCAGGAGTCGGGCTTGAGCTCGACCACGCAGTCCAGCGGCTCCATGGGCGCGTGGGCCAGGAAGGGATACTCGTAGGTCGCTTCCAGGACCTTCGCGGCCCCGGCCAGCCCCGCCGCGGGATCACCGTCCTGGCGCGCGACCTGGCCGGGCTTCTTGGCCAGCTCCTTGTACTGCGCCATGATCTCGTCGCTGCCGCGGGTCTCGGCCCCGCTCTCGTCCCACGCGATCTCCAGCGCCTCGCGCCCCTTGTTGGCGGCCCAGAAGCCTTCGGCGACCACGGCCACGCCGCGCGGGATCTCGACCACGTCGGTCACGCCCTTGACCGCCTTGGCGGCCTCGGCGTTCACGCTCTTGACCTTGGCGCCGAACAGCGGCGGGCGGGCGACCACCGCGGTCAGCATGCCGGGCAGGGTTATGTCGATCGTGAACATCGCCTTGCCCCGGGTCTTGTCCGGGGAGTCGAGGCGGGGGACCCGGCTGCCGATCAGGGTGAAGTCCTTGGGGTCCTTCAGCTTGACCTCGGCCGGGGTCGGCAGGCCCGCCGCGGTCTCGACCAGGGCGCCGAAGCCGGAGCTCTTGCCGCTGGCGGCGTGGCGGACCTGGCCCTTCTCGACTGTGATCTCGGCCGCCGGGACGCCCCAGGTCTTGGCCGCGGCCTCGACCAGCAGGGCCCGGGCCATGGCGCCGGCCTGGCGCAGCTGCTCGTAGGAGTTGGCGATGCTGGAGCTGCCGCCGGTGCCCTGGGACGGTCCCCAGTGCAGGTTGTTGTAGATCTCGGCGTTGGCCGGCGCGGCTTCGGCGCGGACCTGCTCCCAGGCGGCGTCGAGCTCCTCCGCGAGGATGGTCGCCAGGCCGGTGTGGCTGCCCTGGCCGAACTCGATGTGCTTGGCGAGGATGGTCACGCTGTCGTCCACAGCAATGCGGACGAAGGCGTTGGGCGCGAAGTCGCCGCCGGCGGTCGCCGCCGCGGCCCCCGAGCTGGCCCCAGACTTGGCGGCGCGCAGGGGCAGGTGCAGGCCGATGACCAGGCCGGCCCCGGCGACGGCGCCGGTCTTGAGGAACTGGCGGCGCGAGGGCCGGGCCGCCTCGGTGATCCTGTGCAGCATGGCCTCAGCCCTCCATCGTCTTGGCCGCCTGGTGGATGGCGGCGCGGATCCGGACATAGGTGGCGCAGCGGCAGACATTGCCGCTCATGGCGGCGTCGATGTCCTCGTCGCTGGGCTTGGGGTTCTCCTCCAGCAGGGCGACGGCCGACATGATCTGGCCCGACTGGCAGTAGCCGCACTGGACCACGTCCAGGCTCTCCCAGGCGGCCTGGACCGCCTGCGCGGCCTTGCTGGCGCCCTCGGCGCTGACCCCCTCGATGGTGGTGATGCTGGCGCCCTCGACGTCGCCGACCGCGGTCACGCAGGACCGGATCGGGCTGCCGTCGAGATGCACCGTGCAGGCGCCGCAGAGCGCCATGCCGCAACCGAACTTCGTGCCGGTCAGTCCCAGCTCCTCGCGGATCACCCAGAGCAAGGGCGTATCCGCTTCGGCCTGGACGTCCCGGGTTTCGCCGTTGAGGACGAATTGAACCATAGACCTCTCCTCAGCAAGTCCTGCTGGTTAGCAGTCGCGTTGAATGTCCGAGAACGTTCCCCGACCCTTTCGATCGCGCCCGGCGGTCGGTGGGCTCTTGTGGCCTTAAGACTTAAGCCCGGATGCCCGGGTTACAAGGCCGCGCGCCGCGTGTCTTCGAAGAGTCATTGGCCTGTGCCGCGAATCGCTTCCCTCGACGGGACGGGGTCGTCTCCTGCCTTCAATCTTGGCCCGGCCGATCGATACATCCAGTATATCTTTTAAATAGATTGATAGTGTAAAAGCATCGATCATGGAGCTCAGGCATTTCCGCTATTTCCTCGCCGCGGCGGAGGAGGAGCATGTCGGCCTCGCCGCCCGGCGGCTCAACGTGTCGCAGCCTTCGCTGTCCCGGGCGATCGCCGACCTGGAGCGGGAGCTCGGGGTCCGGCTCTTCCTGCGCGCCGGGCGGGGCATCCGCTTGAACCCGGCCGGCCGGCAGTTCCTGGAAGGGGCGCGGCGGGTTCTCGCCGAGGTCGAGCGGGCAACCGCCTCGGCACGGCGGAGCGGGGCGGGAGAGGTCGGCCAGCTCGACATCGGCGCGGTAGACACGGTCTCCTGGTCCGGCGTGGTGCCCGAGGCGCTGCGGGCGCTGCGGAGCGCCCGGCCCGGCGTCCTGCTTCGGCTCTTTCCCTCGAGCTCCCGCGAGCAGCTCGCGGCGATCCAGGGCGGGCGGCTCGACGTCGGCTTTCTCTACAACCGGCCGCGGGACGACCCGGCGACCCGGGCGCTGGCGGTCGCCGAGGACGAGGTGGTGCTGGCCGTCCCCGCCGACCACCACCTCGCGGGGGCCGGCACGGTGGCCTTGCGGGACCTGACGGGCGAGGCCTTCGTGTCCTTTCCGCGCGCGGCCAGCCCGGTCTTCCACGATCGCTTGGCGCGGGCCTGCGCGCGGCGCGGCTTCCAGCCGCGGGTGGTTCAGGAAGCGGCGACCGGGGCCGGGATCCTGGCCGTCGTCGCCAGCGGCCTGGGCATCGCCTTCGTCAACTCGGCGGTGCGCTGGCGGCGGCCGCACAACGTCGACCTGCTGGAGCTCAAGGATCTTGAACTGAAGCTGGTGCTCGACTGCGTCTGGCGGGCGGACAACGAGACGCCCACACTGGCGCCCTTCCTGGACGCCGTCCGCGATCTGGCCGGCGTCCGGCGGAGAGCCTAGAGCGGCCCGCGCTCACGCGAAGGCGGGTAAGCAGCTCTATCCATATGCAAGGAGATCAAGTTATCCCCGTTCAATCGAGTCCGATCGAACGGGGTTCGATCTAGCAGGCTGTTGAAAAAGTCCTGAGCGCTTGCCCGAGATCATCCTTCGACAAGCTCAGGATGAGGCGAAGTGCTTGAAATTGCTCGCCCTCACCCT
>JANQGU010000441.1 GCA_028282935.1 Kiloniellales bacterium | reverse complement strand
CGCCTCCGAGGGGGCGATCGCGGTCGAGCGCTCGTTCTCGATCATCTCCCGCGGCATCAGGTGACGCCGGTTGGAGGTGGCGTAGAACAGCACGTTCTCGGGCCGGCCCTCGATGCCGCCTTCCAGGACCGCCTTCAGGGACTTGTAGCTGGTGTCGGCGCTGTCGAAGCTCAGGTCGTCGCAGAACAGCAGGCAGCGCCGCTCGGACTCGCGCAGGCGTTGTAGCAGGCGCGGCAGGCCGGGGATGTCCTCGCGGTGGATCTCGACCAGGGCCAGGCCGGGATGCCCGGCCTCGGCGGCGCCGTCGTTGACGGCGGCATGCACGGCCTTGACCAGGGAGCTCTTGCCCATGCCCCGGGCGCCCCAGAGCAGGGCGTTGTTGGCCGGCAGGCCTCGGGCGAAGCGCCGGGTGTTCTCCAGGAGGGTCGCCTGCTGGCGCTCGACGCCTTTCAGCAGGCCGATCTCGACCCGGTTGACCCGGGCCACCGGCTCCAGATGGTCGCCCTCGGCGTGCCAGACGAAGGCGTCGGCGGCATCCAGCGAGGCCAGGGCCGGGGGCAGGGGCGCCAGGCGCTCCAGGGCGTCGGCGATCCGCCGCAGCAGCAGGGAAAGGTCCTTGGCCGGCGGCCTGCTCATCCGTCCTCTCCGGTCGCGAGAATTGCCCTGGAGCCCGCTCTCCCAGGCTGCCGAAGCCTATCGGCCGCCCGCCGGGGCGTCAACGCGGCCTCCCCAGAGCGCCGGGGGCCGGAAAGGGCCTCTCAAGACGCTGTGAGGACGGCTCCGAGACGGTGGGAATCGTTGCAAAACCCGCTTGGAGGGCTATAGTCGCGCGCTATTCCGACGAGGAGCCAAGTATGCTGATTTCCCCGGCTTACGCCCAGGGCGCGGCGGCGGCGCCTGACGCCTTCACGACCTTCGTGCCGCTGATCCTGATCGGCGTCGTCTTCTACTTCCTGCTGATCCGGCCGCAGCAGAAGCGCATCAAGGACCACCGGGCCATGGTCCAGGCCCTGCGCCGGGGCGACAAGGTGGTCACCGCCGGCGGGGTCTTCGGGACCGTGACCAAGGTGGTCGGCGACAATGAGCTGCAGGTCGAGATCGCCGAGAACGTCCGTATCCGGGTGGTCCGCGGGACCATCAGCGAGGTGCTGCAGAAGTCCGAGCCGGCCAACAAGAACGAGCAGGGCGGCGACGGCGGCGGCAACCCCGAGCCGGCCAAGAAGGGCGGCTTCAAGCTCTTCGGGGGCGGCAAATCCAGCTGATTTTCCTGGAACGGCAGGGCCCCGGCCCCACTTTCTAGTCACAGCGGTAGCGGATCGCGAAACACCCATGGTTCAGATTCCGAGATGGCAGGTGATCCTGGCGGCGGTCGTGGTGCTGCTGGGATTGGCTTATGCCACGCCCAACGCGCTCGAGACCGACCTCACCCAGGACGTCCCGAGCTGGCTGCCCAGCAAGAAGATCAATCTCGGGCTCGACCTTCGGGGCGGCTCCTATCTCCTGATGGAGGTTCAGCTCGAGAAGGCGGTGGCCGAGCGCCTGGACAACATCTCCGACGGCATCACTTCGCCGCTGCGCCGGGCCCGGATTGCACACAGCTCGGGCGTCCGTGGCAGCGAGATCTTCATCGAGCTGCGCGATCCCAGCGAGATGGAGCGCGCCCGCGAGCTGATCCGCAACGACGTCCAGACCTACATCGTCTCCCAGGACGGCGCGCGAATCGAGATCGACATCCCGGAAGAGCGCATGCGCGAGTTCCGGACCAGCATCATGAGCCAGGTCATCGAGGTCATCGGCCTGCGCGTCAACGAGACCGGTCTGACCGAGGCCACGGTGCAGCGCCAGGGCGCGGACCGGATCTTGATCCAGGTCCCGGGCGTCGAGGATCCGGAGCGGATCAAGGAGATCCTCGGCCAGACCGCGCAGTTGACCTTTCACTTCGTCAACCCGGCCGTCGATCCCTCGGCGGGGCGCCCGCCGCCCGGCCACATCTTCCTGCCCTCCGCCGAGGAGGAGGGGGTGCGCTATGCCGTCGAGCGCCGCGCGATGGTCCGGGGCGAGAACCTGGACGACGCCCAGGCGACCTACGACCAGTATGGCCAGCCCGTCGTGTCCTTCCGCTTCGACTCCGTGGGCGGCCGGCGCTTCGGCAAGGCGACCCAGGACAACGTCGGCCGGATCTTCGCCATCGTCCTCGACGACAAGGTGATCAGCGCGCCGCGGATCCAGGAGCCGATCCTGGGCGGCAACGGCCAGATCAGCGGCCGCTTCTCTCTGGAGTCGGCGCAGGACCTGGCGCTGCTGCTGCGCGCCGGCGCCCTGCCGGCCGACGTGACCTATCTGGAGGAGCGCTCGGTCGGCGCCAGCCTGGGCGAGGACTCCATCGCCGCCGGCGAGATCGCCTGCATCCTGGGCATGCTCTTCGTCATCATCTTCATGGCGATCTCCTACGGCAGCTTCGGCCTGATGGCCAATGTCGCCCTGATCGCCAACCTGGTGCTGATCGTCGCGGCCCTTTCGGTGCTGCAGGCAACCCTGACCCTGCCGGGCATCGCCGGGATCGTGCTGACTATCGGCATGGCGGTGGACGCCAACGTCCTGATCTTCGAGCGCATACGCGAGGAGGAGCGGGCCGGCCGCGGCCCGGTCACCGCGATCGACACCGGCTACCGCCGGGCGCTGACGACGATCATCGACGCCAACCTGACGACCCTGATCGCGGCCACCATCCTCTTCGTCTTCGGCACCGGCCCGATCAAGGGCTTCGCGGTGACCCTGGCGATCGGGCTGGTGACCTCGATGTTCACCGCGATCATGGTGACCCGGGTCTTCGTCGTCGGCTGGCTGCGGCGCACCAAGCCCAAGCTGCTGCCGATCTAGGGACTGGAGAGCGAACATGGCACTGATCAAACGCCTTCCGTCCGAACCCAAGTTCAACTTCATCGGCCGCCACCGCCTGACGCTGGCCTTCTCGGTGGTGCTGGTCGTGCTCTCGCTCGGGCTGTTCTTCACCACCGGCCTGAACTACGGCGTCGATTTCCGCGGCGGCGTGATGCTGGAGGTGCGGACCGCCGGAGCGGCCGATCTCGGCGCCCTGCGCAGCCGTTTGAGCGGCCTGGGCCTCGGCGAGGTGACCTTGCAGTCCCTGGACGAGCCGACCGACGTCCTGATCAACGTCCAGCGCCAGGAGGGCGGCGACGAGGCGCAGAACGCCGCCATCGAGGTCATCAAGGGCGCGCTCGCCGACACCGTCGTCGAGTACCGCCGCACCGAGTTCGTCGGTCCCAAGGTCGGCGGTGAACTGAAGGAAGCGGCGCTGATCGCTACGATCCTCGCCCTTGGCGCCATCGCGCTCTACATCTGGTTCCGCTTCGAGTGGCAGTTCAGCATGGCGGCCCTGCTGGCCCTGACCCATGACGTGATCACGACGATCGGCTTCTTCGCCATCACGGGCCTCGAGTTCAACCTGGCCAGCGTGGCGGCGATCCTGACCATCGCCGGCTATTCGATCAACGACACCGTGGTGGTCTTCGACCGGGTCCGGGAGTCGCTGCGGAAGTACAAGAAGGTCGCGGTGGGCGAGGTGCTCAACATGGCGCTCAACGCCACGCTGTCGCGGACCCTGCTGACCTCGGTCACGACCCTGCTGGCCCTGATCGCGCTCTCGGTCTTCGGCGGGCACGTGGTCCGCGGCTTCAGCCTGGCGCTGATCTGGGGCGTGGTGGTCGGCACCTATTCCTCGATCGGCGTGGCGACGCCGCTGCTGATGCTGATGAACCTGCGCCACAGCCAGGTCGCCGCGCCGGAGCCGGAAGGCTCGGAAAGGGCGGCGGCGGGCTGAGGGCTGACGAAGAAGGAGCACCAGGATGGTCCAGCTCCCCCGATGGCAAGTGCTTCTGGCGGCCGTTGTGGTGCTTCTCGGCTTGGCCTACGCCGCGCCCAACGTGGTCGACGACGAGGTCACACAGGGCCTGCCGGACTGGCTGCCCAGCCAGAAGATCAACAAAGGTCCGGACCTGCAAGGCGGGGCGCTCCTGCTGGTCGAGGTTGCGGTCGAAGAGGCGGTCGCCAAGCGTATCGAGGCGGTCGAGGGCGCCCTTTGGCGGGCTTTACGCGCGGAAGGCATTCGCAACAAAGGACACCGCGTCGAAGGTCAGGACGTCGTCCTCCGCCTGAAGGACGCAGCCGATCTCGAGCAGGCTAAGAGCATTGCGCGTGATCTGGACGACGGCATCCTGGTGTTCGGCAGCGGCGATCTGCTTCGGATCGAATTTCTCGACAGCACCCTGCGCGATATCCGCAGCAACGTGATGCGCCGAAGCGCAGATGTCCTGCGCCGGCGTCTCGACGAGTTCGGCCTGCTGGAGGCCAGCCTGCAGCGCCAGGGGTCCGATCGCTTTTTAATCCAGATGCCGGGTCTCGCGGACACCGGGTCGATCAAGGCCGAGCTCAAGAAGTCGACGCAACTCTCCTTTCAGTTCGTCAACACCGCCGCTGACCCCAATGCGTCACGGCCACCGCCCCGGCACGAGGTCTTGCCGTCTCAGGACGAGCCGGGTGTGTCTTACGTCCTCGAACGGCGTGAAATCGTGACCGGAGACAACCTCGACCAAGCGCAGGCAAGCTTCGACGAGTATGGTCAGCCGGTCATCACCTTCCGTTTCGATGCCGCGGGCGCAGCGAGCTTCGCCCGGGCGACGCAGAACAGCGTCGGGCGCCACTTCGCCATCGTGCTCGATGACAAGGTGCTTTCGGCACCGGTGATCCGCGAGCCGATCCTGGGCGGCAGCGGCCAGATCAGCGGCAGCTTCAC
>JANQGU010000382.1 GCA_028282935.1 Kiloniellales bacterium | reverse complement strand
TGGCTGTCCATGGGCATGAGCGGCGACTTCGAGACCGCGGTACGCTTCGGTGCCACTCACGTCCGCGTCGGCACCGCGATCTTCGGCCGGCGCCCGCCGGCGGAATAGCGGCGCGTCCGCCCGCCGCGTTTTTCGGCTCACGAGGCGTTCAAATCTGAGTGATGCGCTCGGGAAGCGGTCGCCTGCGCGGCCCCGCGCCACTTCTGGAAACGCGCGCTCGGACATAGAGATAGCTTCCTTCAACTCGCGCTCACGACCGGCCCCGGTCCCGCCTTCCGGGCTGTGACCTCGGCGCAACAACCGCAGGCTCCGCGGGCAGGCGGGCCTTGCGGTCCATTGACGCAATTACATAGAAGGCGCCTGCTAAAGCCGTCTTCCCGAGGGAAAGCCTTCCGTGCCAGAGGAAGGACCGGGAAAAGCACCTGAGCCCGACCTCAAGGACGATCTCTTCGGGTTTGTCGAAAGAGCAACGTCTTTGACACGGGAAGTCCGATCATGAACAGGAGCTATCTGCTCGGCACGACGGCGCTTGTCGCCGGCGGCCTCTTGGCGTCTGACACGGCCCAAGCCGCGGATCCGCTGCGCCTCGAAGTCCGAGGCTTCCGCAACGAGTACTTCGGCGTGGTCTCCGTCGAAAGCGACGTCGATAACGAGAACTTCAACAACACCAACCACTTCTCCGACGGCGAAGTCCAGTTCCGCGGCACGACGACCCTCGACAACGGCATCCTCGTCGGCGTCCGGGTCGAGCTGGAAGCCTTCACCAGCGGCGATCAGATCGACGAGAACTACGTCTTTCTGGAAGGCGGCTTCGGCCGCCTGCAGCTCGGCTCCGACGATCCGGCGCCCTATCAGCAGGCGATCGTCGCCCCGAACGTCGGGGTTCCGATCAACTCCGGCTGGCTGTCGAACTTCATTCCGGCGCCGACCGGCTTCACCACCGGGGCCTTTCAGACCACGCCCGAGATCTCGATCGACGACAACATGGTGAACTACTTCTCGCCGCGCTTCGCCGGTTTCCAGCTGGGCCTGGCCTACATTCCCGACCTCGACGAAGGCGGCGACGGCAACAACGACGCCCCCTTCGGCAACGGCGAGGGCAACAACACCACGGCCGAGGACAACGACCGCCACCACGGCTTCGGCGTCGGCGTGAACTACTCGAACAGCTTCAACGGCGTCGATCTCGGCGTCGCCGGGGGCTACCAGGTGGTCGGACCGCCGGACGAGACTGCGAGCAACCTGGCCGGCACCGACGACAAGCAGACGGTCAACGCCTACAACGTCGGCCTCAACGTCGGCTTCGGCGGCTTCACGCTCGGCGGCTCCTGGGGCGGCTACGACATCGACGACCAGGGCGCCAACGACGGCTTCCACTGGGACGTCGGCGCCTCCTACGAGACCGGTCCATGGGGGCTCTCCGCGACCTTCATCATGGGCGAGCGCGAGGGCGACGTGGCCGTCGACGACGAGGACGAGTCCCTCGCCGTCAGCGCCGCGGTCGCCTACACCCTCGGCCCCGGCATCCGGACCAACGTCACGGCGCTCTACGCCGACTACGACGCCGAGGACGGCAACGACGGCGAGGGCTTCGGAGCGGTGCTCGGCCTCCGGGTCGACTTCTGATCCCGCCGCCTTCGGGCAGCCTGGGGAGGGGCGCCCGCCGGGGCCCTCTCCCCGCCCGGGGGGCTCTGGAAACGAGCAGCGGCCTGGTGCCCGCTCCCAGCCTCGGCGCGGCCTGTCTGCGCGTTGCCGAGGCAACCTTCGGCGCCGAATGGCGGAAAACAAAGGAAAGTCCCTGAGCGCCCGCATAGGTGGAGCGCGCTCTCCGGATTTCAAGACGCCCTCCCCGTTTTTTCCGCGGGCGCGGCTCAAAACCAGGTGATCGGCGCGCCGGTCCAGAGCCGTCCGATCGCAGATTGGCGTCTAAAATACATTTTTTTTCAAAGCCATAGACTTCTCCCTCCGGACCCTCACCTAGCCCCGGTCCTTGCCGACCCCTGTGGCCTCCTCGCCACAGCTTTCGCGTCAAGGGTGTAGGAGCGGAAGACGCCATTGACGTATATACACGGTAAGCGCTTCATATCGCCGTTTGCCGGAGGGAGAGTCTTGAGTGTCAGGGGAGGTCCCGGGGGGATGTGATTCGCCTTCGCCCGGCCTCAAAGACGACCTCTTCGGGTCCACCCAAGGAGCAACGTCTTTTTGACACGGGAAGTCCAACCATGAACAGAAGGTATCTACTCGGCACGACGGCGCTGATCGCCGGAGGCCTCCTGGCGGCAGACGCGGCGGAGGCTGCAGATCCGCTGCGCCTCGAAGTCCGAGGCTTCCGCAACGAGTACTTCGGCGTGGTCTCCGTCGAAAGCGACGCCGACAACCAGAACTTCAACAACACGAACCATCGCTCCGACGGCGAGGTGCAGTTCCGCGGATCGACGACCCTCGACAACGGCATCGTCGTCGGCGTCCGGGTCGAGCTCGAGGCTTTCACCAGCGGCGATCAGATCGACGAGAACTACGTCTTTCTCGAGGGCGGTTTCGGCCGCCTGCAGCTCGGCTCCGACGACCCGGCGCCCTACCAGCAGGCCATCGTCGCCCCGAACGTCGGCGTTCCGATCAACTCGGGCTGGCTGTCCGACTTCCTGCCCCAGCCGGCCGGCTTCACGACGGGCGATTTCGCGACCACGCCCGAGATCTCGGTCGACGACAACATGGTCAACTACTTCTCGCCCCGTTTCGCCGGCTTCCAGCTGGGTCTGGCCTACATCCCGGATTTGGCGGACAGCGGAGACAACGACGCGCCCTTCGGCGACGGGGAAGGCAACAACGTCACGGCGGAGGACGACGACCGTGCCCACGGCTTCGGTGCCGGCATCAACTACTCCAGGAGCTTCAACGGCATCGACCTCGGCCTGGCGGGCGGCTTCCAGGTCGTCGGTCCGCCGGATGACGGCGTCAACAACCAGACCGTCTATGCCTACAACGTCGGTGCCAACGTCGGCTTCGCCGGCTTCACCGTCGGCGGCTCTTGGGGCGGCTTCGACATCGACGACGAAGGCGAGAACGACGGCTACCACTGGGACGTCGGCGTCTCCTACGAGACCGGCCCCTGGGGGGTCTCGGGCACCTTCATCATGGGCGAGCGCGAAGGCGATATCGCGATCGACGACGAGGACGAGTCCATCGGCGCCGCCGCGGCCGTCGCCTACACCCTCGGGCCCGGGGTTAAGACCAGCCTGACGGCGCTCTACGCCGACTACGACGCCGAGAACGACGACGACGGCCAGGGCTTCGGCGCCGTCCTCGGCCTCAGGGTCGACTTCTAGATCCGGCTCTTCCGGAGGCTCCGGGGAGGGGTCCCTGCGGGGACCTCTCCCCCTTGCCGCAACCAAGTGCCGGCCCGCAACCAAGCGCCGGCAGGCTGGAAGCCGAAGCCTCCCTTCGATAGATTGGCGCCTCAACCTCGGGAGCGTCAGAATGCCGGTTACGATCTACCACAATCCGCGCTGCAGCAAATCGCGCCAGACGCTGGCATTGCTGGAAGACCGCGGCCTTGCGCCCGAGATCGTCCTCTATCTTGATTCGCCGCCCGATGCCGCCACCTTGCGGCGCGTCCTCGGGCTTCTGGGCCTCGGCCCGCGCGACCTGATGCGCCGGAAGGAGGCGGTCTACAAGGAGCTGGGCCTGGGCGATCCGGGGCTCGGCGAGGACGACCTGATCCGCGCCATGGTCGAGAACCCGATCCTGATCGAGCGGCCCATCGTCGTCGCCGGGGAGCGCGCGGCGCTCGGCCGGCCACCGGAGGCGGTGCTCGACATCCTTCCGTAGCGGGATCCCAGCCGGGGTTCTCGGTCTCAGAACTGGTGGCCGAAGCGCCGGGCCTTGGTGTCCAGGTAGTCGGCGTTGTGCGGGTTGGCCGGGATCACCAGCGGCACCCGCTCGGCCACGTGGATACCCAGGCGGGTCATGGCCTGTTCCTTCTGCGGGTTGTTGGTCAGCAGCCGGATCCGCGTGATGCCGAGCATCCTGAGCATGCTGGCCGCCGGGACGAAGATTCGCTCGTCCGGGTCGAAGCCGAGCTGCTCGTTGGCCTCCAGGGTGTCCGCGCCGCGATCCTGCAGGCCATAGGCGCGTAGCTTGTTGGCCAGGCCGATGCCGCGGCCCTCCTGCGCCAGGTAGAGCAGGACGCCGCTGCCGGACTCGGCGATGGTCTTGATCGCGCCGCGTAGCTGATCGCCGCAGTCGCAGCGCAGGCTGCCGAGCAGGTCGCCGGTCAGGCACTCCGAGTGCAGACGGACCAGCACGGGCGTCTCGGGCCGCGGGGTCCCGATCACGATGGCCAGGTGCTCGAAGCCGCCGTTGCGCGGCCGGAAGGTGATGATCCGGGCGTTCTCGGCATCGAACAGCGGAACCCGCGCCTCCGAGACCCGGTCCAGGGCTTCCGCTGACGCGATCCGATAGGCGCTGACCGCGGCTGCCGGGACCCGCAGGATCTCTTCCGGCAGCGCCGCCTCCGCCGTGGCCGCGATTTCCGAGATGGCCGCTGCCGGCAGCAGGTGCGCGAGCTTGGTCAGCTCGATCGCCGCCTCCGTCAGCTCGCCGCCGCTTTCGGCCGCCGCGGTCCCGCCGACCAGGGATTCTGCGGCGAAGGGCTCCGGCAGCAGGGGGTCGGCCAGGGCCCGCAGGGCCTTCGCCGAGGTCTCCCGCAAGGCCAGGCAGAGCACGCCGCCGCCCGGCTCGGTCTCCGCCGCCAGGCCCAGGGCCAGGGCGCGCCGCCGGGTCAGGGCGAGGCGGGGCTCGGACCCGGAAAGGCCGCGCAGCTCGTCCAGCCCGGCGGGAGTCGCCAGCTCGGCCGAGGCGACCAGGGCGTGGCGGTCGCCCGCGCCCAGCAGCAGCAATGGCCGGCCGCGGCGAAGCTCGCCGATCGCACGGTCGACCCTGCGCAGCGGGAGTTCCGGCGTAACCGCCTCAGATTTAAGCGTTTTCAGCATCTCCGGTCCCGTGACTTTACGAGATGTGGCGCCTCGTGTCACCTTCAACCCCGATCGGGGGCCGACTCCGTGATGGATCGGTCGCTTCGGGCCCGGCGGCGGGGCGCCGCAGGCCGCCAGGCGTCGGGACGAGGCACCGCTTTCGGGGCAAGCATGTCAGATACGGTGTACCTGCACTACGATCAAGCCCAGCTCGACGCCCAGATCAATCTGCGCGCCCGCTGGCCGGAGCACGAGGCCTACTTCGCCAAGTGGGCCGAGGAAAGCGCCGCCTTCCGGGCCGCGCGGGCCGGCCGGCTGGATCTCCGCTACGGGCCCACGGCCGGCCAGACCCTCGACCTCTTTCCGGCGGCCGGCGGGCCGGCGCCGCTGATCGCCTTCATCCACGGCGGCTACTGGCAGGCTCTGGACAAGTCGGACTTCAGCTATCTCGGCGCCGCCTTTCTGGACCGCGGCATCGCCTACGCCTCGCTGAACTACGACCTGGCGCCGGAGGCCAGGATCGGCGAGATGGTGGCCCAGATCCGCCGCGCCTTCGCCTGGCTGCAGGCGGAGGCGCCGGGCCTGGGCGTCGATCCGCGGCGTATCCTCGCCCTCGGCCACTCGGCCGGCGGCCACTTGGCGGCCATGGCCCTGGCCACCGACTGGCGGGCGGCCTTCGGCCTCGCGGCGCCGGCCCTGGCCGCCGCCGGCTCGATCAGCGGCATCTACGACCTCGAGCCCATGCGGCTCTGCTACCAGCAGCCGGTCCTGCGGATCGACCCGGAGACGGTCCGGGACATGAGCCCGCTGCGGATCGCGCCGCCGCCCGGCGCCCGCATGGTCTGCGCGGTCGGCGGCGAGGAGACCGACGAGTTCCTGCGCCAGCAGACGGCCTTCGCCGCCGAGTGGCGCCGCCAGGGCGCCGCCCTCGAGACCATGGTGATCGAGGCGCAGACCCACTTCTCGATCCTCGACCTGCTGCTCCTGCCGGAGCAGCCTCTGACCGCTCGGCTCATCGCGCTGGCGGTGGCCGAGCCGGGCGCCCAGGGCCCGGCGCCTTGAACCGTTCAGCGGCGGATGATATCTGACACAGTCAAGACTTCGCCGTGCCATCGCGCCGGCCCGGCCCGGAGGGACTTGAGGCTCCGTTGCCGCGGCTAGATCGAGACCGTCTTAGGCGCCCGTGGTGCGGCAAGAAGCGGGGGCAAAGGGGCATTCGGACCGGCACGCCATGAACGCGACACCAGGCAAGAAGATTCTGCTCGTCGACGACGACGAGGCGCTGCGCCAGTCCCTTAGCGAGCAGTTGCGCTTGCACGAAGAATTCTCGACCGTCGAAGCCGGCAACGGCGGCGACGCGCTGGAGCTGGTCAAGCAGGAGTACTTCGACGCGATCCTGCTGGACGTCGGCCTGCCCGACATGGACGGCCGGGAGGTCTGCCGCCTGATGCGCCGCAACGGCGTCAAGTCGCCGATCATCATGCTGACGGCCGCCGAATCCGACGCCGACACCATCCTCGGCCTCGACGCCGGCGCCAACGATTACGTCACCAAGCCCTTCAAGCTCGGCGTCCTTCTGGCCCGCCTGCGGGCCCAGCTGCGCCAGCACGAGCAGAGCGAAGACGCCGTCTTCACCATCGGGCCCTATACCTTCCGGCCCAGCGCCAAGCTTCTGGTGCACGGCGAGAGCAAGAAGAAGATCCGCCTGACCGAGAAGGAGACGGCGATCCTCAAGTACCTCTACCGCACCGGGAACAAGGTGGTCGGGCGGGACACCCTGCTGGGCGAGGTCTGGGGCTACAACGCCTCGGTCACCACCCACACGCTGGAGACCCACGTCTACCGCCTGCGCCAGAAGATCGAGCGGGATCCCTCCAACGCCGCGATCCTGGTCACCGAGCCCGGCGGCTATCGCCTCGCGCCTTGAACCGCGTCACCTCCGCGTCCGTCATAAGAGTATAAGAGGGTCTTGCGCCTCGCTCCGGGCGTGTCATGCTGCCGAGGGGTCACCTTTAGGGCAGGTGCCGCCGAGCGATAAATTGGAGTGAAGAGAGACAGCCCCTTGGACGATGACTTTTTGCTCCGCTTCTGGGGCGTAAGAGGCTCGATTGCCTGCCCGGGGCCCGACTACGCCCGCTATGGCGGAAACACCTCCTGCATCGAGGTGCGCTGCGGACCGCATCTCCTGATCCTGGACGCCGGCACCGGCCTCAGGGAGCTGGGTAACAGCCTGAACGGCGATGCCCCCCTGGAAGCCGACATCCTGCTGACCCACACCCACGTCGACCACATCACCGGGATCCCCTTCTTCGCGCCCTTCTTCGATCAGCGGAACCGCCTGCGCCTCTGGGCCGGCCACCTCCTGCCGCAGCGCATGCTGCACGAGGTGCTGAACAAGTACATGGCCGATCCGCTGTTCCCGGTGCCGACCTCGATCTTCGGCGCCAACGTCACCTTCCACGACTTCGAGGCCGGCGAGGTGATCGCGCCCCGGCCCGATCTGAGCCTGCGGACCGCGGCGCTCAACCATCCCAATGGCGCCACCGGCTACCGGCTGGACTACAACGGCCGTTCGGTCTGCTACGTCACCGACACCGAGCACGAGCCGGGCAAGCCGGACCAGAACATCCTCGGGCTGATCGAAGGCGCGCAGCTGCTGATCTACGACAGCAGCTACACCGACGAGGAGTTCCCGCGCTACAAGACCTGGGGCCATTCGACCTGGCAGGAGGGCGCGCGCCTCTGCGATGCCGCCGGGGTCGAGCGCCTCGTCATCTTCCACCACGATCCTTCCCACGACGACGCGACCATGGACGGGATCGCCGCCGCGGCCGAGGCGGCCCGGCCGGGCACCATCGTGGCGAAGGAAGGCCTGGTTCTGCATCCGTGACCCGGCCGACACTGCGTGCGGCATCGCGGCGTCTTCGCTTCGGGCTCCAGACCGTGCTGGGCCTGGCGCCGCGCGGCTTCTTCATTCCCTACCGCTATGCCGGCGACGTCACGCCGCCGGAGCGACGCCTCCCCTATCCGGCGGCGGAGGCCCGGCTCGCCGCCGCGACGCCCGGCTTCCTGGAGGTCCTGGACTGGATCCAGGCGCTTGCCGACGACCTCAAGGCGATCGGCCGGGACCCTCGGGACGGCCAAGGGCCCGCCGCCCGCTGGACCCAGGACTGGTTTCCGCGGCTCGACGCCGCCGCCGCCTACTGCCTGACCCGCCGCCTGCGCCCGGCGCGCATCGTCGAGGTCGGCGCTGGCCATTCGACCCGCTTCTTCGCGCGCGCGATCGCGGACGGCGGCCTGGACAGCCGGCTGCGGACCATCGACCCCGCGCCGCGCGCGCGCCTCCAGGGGCTGGCCGTGGAGCACCAGCAGAGCACGCTGCAGGCGGCCGACCCCGGGACCTTCGCCGAGCTTGCTGCCGGCGACATTCTGTCGGTGGATTCCAGCCATATCGCCATGCCGGGCAGCGACGTCGACTTCCTCTTCGGCCGCGTGCTGCCGGATCTGCCGGCCGGCGCGCTGCTGCATATCCACGACATCTTCCTGCCGGACGACTATCCGGCGGACTGGGCCTGGCGCGGCTACAACGAGCAGCTTCTGGCGATGCAGCTCCTGGACGGCGACCGCTGGGACGTCGTCTTCGCCGGCCACTACGTCGGGACGCGGCTGGCAACCCGGCTCGCCGGCCATGTCGTCGGCGAGCTGCCGCTGCCGGCCGGCGCCCGGGAGTCGAGCCTCTGGCTGCGCCGGCGATAACGGCCGGCTCACGTTAAACTGACGCCATTACCTGGCACGAATGGCTTATACCAAGGAGCTGGATCAGACTGCGCAGGATTGGAATCAATTGCGTGCAGGTAATTTGGTCTATTTCTTGTAGTTAAGGCAGCCTATCCGCGCTCAGGTGCACGCGGGCTGCTCCAGGGAGATGAACTGCAGAGCTGCGGGGGCGTCATGCTGAACAAGCTGCTCGGCCGGTCTTCGCCGGCCATGGCCCTGCCCGAGCGGGTCCGGCAGGAGATCGAGCTGTCCCAGGACCGCAGTGAGATCCTGATCGGCTGGCTCCAGCTCGGCGTGGTCCTGACCTTCGGCATCCTCTATCTGCTCTCGCCCATGCCGGAGATCGACTTCGCGGTGGGGGAGTGTCGGGAGCCCCGGCTTCACCTGCCGCTGGAGTTCAGCGTTCCGCTCATGTCCGGCTTCGCGCTGGAGCCCTGGGCCATCGGCACCTACCTGGTGCTGACCGTGATCCGGCTGATCTGGGCCCACCGGGCCCGCCTGCCGGCCTGGTCCCTCTTCATGTCGATCGTCTTCGACGTCGCCCTGCTGATGGTCCTGATCTGGAGCTTCCACATCAAGTACTGCCAGCCGGCCTCCTTCTACCTGAAGGCGCCGACCATGCTCTACGTCTTCATCTTCATCGCGCTCAGGGCCCTGCGCTTCGACTTCCGCTGGGTCGCGCTCGCCGGATTGGTGGCCGCCGCCGGCTGGGGCGTCCTGATCCTCTACGTGATCAACGTCGATCCCACCGACACCATGATCACCAAGAACTACGTCGACTACCTGACCTCCAACTCCATCCTCCTCGGCGCCGAGTTCGACAAGATCGTCTCGATCCTGGTCGTCACCGCGATCCTGGCGGTGGCCCTGCAGCGCGCCAACCGGCTGCTGGTGCGGGCGGTCGCGGAGCAGACCGCGGCCCAGGACCTCTCGCGCTTCTTCGCGCCCGAGGTCGCCGCCCGGATCAAGGGCTCGGACCAGGCGATCACGGCGGGCAGCGGCGAGCTCCGCGAGGCGGCGATCCTCAACCTCGACCTGCGCGGCTTCACCAAGCTCGCCGAGACCCTGCCGCCGGACCGGGTCATGGGCCTGCTGGCGCAGTACCAGTCGCTGATGGTGCCGGTGATCCAGAAGCACGGCGGCAGCATCGACAAGTTCCTGGGCGACGGCATCATGGCCACCTTCGGGGCCAGCACCCCCTCGGAGACTTACGCCGCCGACGCGCTCCGGGCCTCCGAGGAGGCGCTGGAGGTCGCGGCCGCCTGGCGCCGCGACTGCCAGGCCAGGGGCGAGGCCTGCCCCGAGGTCAACGCCGCGGTCGCGACCGGGCGAATCCTCTTCGGCGCGGTCGGCGACGAGACCCGCCTGGAATACACCGTGATCGGCGATGCGGTGAACCTCTCCGCCAAGCTCGAGAAGCACAACAAGGACCTGGGCGTGCGCGGGATCTGCGCCGCCGCCGCCTACGAGGCGGCGCTGAGCCAGGGCTTCAGCCCCGAAGGTCCGGCGCCGGAGCGCAGCTCGGCCGAGGTCGCCGGCGTCGGGCATCCGGTCGAGCTGGTGATCCTGGCGCGCTGAGGCCCTGGCGCACTGAGACCAAGGCCGCCCCAAGGCCTCCGACAAGACTCGGCATCGATTCGGCCGAAGGGCGGACTCGGCTTGAAGAAGGCCGCCCGCCCGGCTATGAGCTTGGGGCCAATCCAGCAGGCCTCACCCATCCGGAACCAGGACGGAGCGACATGGAAAATCCAGGCGAGCGGCGCAGGCTTTGGGCTTCGGTCCGCCGGGCCCTGCGGGGACACTGCCCGAAGTGCGGCGACGCCAAGCTCTTCAAGTCCTATCTCAAGCAGGTCGAGGTCTGCCCCGCCTGCGGCGAGCCCTGGTCCGAGGTGCGGGCCGACGACGGGCCGGCCTGGCTGACCATCCTGATCGTCGGCCATCTCCTGGCGCCGGTCATGCTGCCGGTCGCGATGGAGGACCGCCTGCCGCTCTGGCTGCTGCTGCTCGCCTTGTCGGCCGTCTCCGCCGCCCTCTGCCTGCTTCTGCTGCCACGCTGCAAGGGCGTCTTCATCGCCATGATCTGGGCGCTCAGGGCCAACTCCTCCTAGCAGAGCGATGGCGCCGCCGCTGATCCACCTCAAGGCGCTGCGTCTGCGGATCGGGGCCACCCAGCTTTTCGAGGACGCCGAGCTGGCGGTGGCGCCGGGCGACCGCATCGGCCTGGTCGGGCTGAACGGCTCGGGCAAGTCGACGCTGCTCAAGATCGCCGCCGGCGAGGTCGAGCCGGACGCCGGGGAGCGCTTCCTGCAGCCGGGCGTCACCCTGCGCTACCTGCCGCAGGAGCCGGACCTCTCGGGCTTCGCCACCACCCTCGCCTACGCCGAGGCCGGCCTGGGGCCGGAGGACGATCCGCACCGCGCGCGCGCCCTCCTCAAGGCGCTGGGTCTCGGCGGCGGGGAGGATCCCGCCAGCCTCTCCGGCGGCGAGGCGCGCCGCGCCGCGCTCGCCCGCACCCTGGCCCCGGCGCCCGACATCCTGCTTCTGGACGAGCCGACCAACCATCTCGACCTGCCGGCGATCGAATGGCTGGAGACCGAGCTCAAGGGCCTGAGATCGGCCCTGGTGCTGGTGTCCCACGACCGACGCTTCCTCGAGACCCTGACCCGCGCGACGGTCTGGCTCGACCGGGGCGCCTGCCGGCGGATGGAGCGCGGCTTCGCCGACTTCGAGGCCTGGCGCGACGAGATCCTGGAGCGGGAGGAGGCCGAGCGGCACAAGCGCGACCGCAAGATCGTCCGGGAAGAGCACTGGCTCCGCTATGGCGTGACCGCCAGGCGCAAGCGCAACGTCCGCCGCCTGGCCGAGCTCCAGGCCCTGAAGCAGGCTCGGCGCGAGGCCAAGCCGGCGGCGGGCAAGGTCAAGCTGGCCGCGGCCCGGGCGGAGACCTCCAGCCGCCTGGTCTTCGAGGCGGAGGACCTGGCCAAGGCCTACGGCGGCCGGCCGATCGTCGCCGATTTCTCCCTCAAGGTGACGCGCGGCGACCGGATCGCCCTGGTCGGGCCGAACGGCGCCGGCAAGACGACCCTGGTCAAGCTGCTGCTGGGGGACCTGGCGCCGGACGCCGGGACGGTGAAGCGCGGCGCCAGCCTGGAGGTGGTCTTTCTGGACCAGAAGCGCGAGGCCCTCGACGAGGCCGCGACCCTGGCCGAGGTCCTGACCGAGGGCCGCGGCGATACCGTCTTCGTCGGCGGTCGGCCGCGCCACGTGGTGTCCTACATGAAGGACTTCCTCTTCCTGCCCGACCAGGCGCGCCAGCCGGTCGCCCGGCTGTCCGGCGGCGAGCGCGGCCGCCTGCTCCTGGCCCGCGCGCTGGCCCGGCCCTCGAACGTCCTGGTGCTCGACGAGCCGACCAACGACCTCGACCTGGAGACCCTCGACCTCCTGCAGGAGCTGCTCGCCGACTATCCCGGCACTCTGCTGCTGGTCAGCCACGACCGCGACTTCATCGACCGGGTCGCGACCTCGGTGGTGATGGCCGAGGGCGAAGGCCGCTGGACCGAGTACGCCGGCGGCTACGGCGACATGCTGGCGCAGCGCGGTGCCGGGGTGACCGCGCGGGACCGGGATCCGACGGAGAAGCCGAAACGCCGGGCGCGCGCTGCCGGCCCGGCGGCGGCTCCGCCCCGCAAGCGGCGCCTCAGCCCGCGCGAGCAGCATGCGCTCAAGACCCTGCCGGCCGAGATCGAAGCCTTGTCGGCCGAGGTCGCGCGCCTGGAGGCGGCCCTGGCCGATCCCTCGGTCTACGAGACGGACCGCGAAGCCGTCGAGCGTACGGCCCGGGCCCTCGACGGCGCCCAGGCCAAGCTGCAGGCGGCCGAGGACGAATGGCTGCGCCTGGAGCTGCTGAAGGACGAGCTGGCTTGACCGAGGCCCGCTACTTGTAGGGATCGGCAGCGTCGCGCAGGCCGTCGCCGACGAAGTTGAAGGCCAGAACCACGACGATCACCGGGATCACCGGGAGCATCAGCCAGGGATAGAGCACGACCACGTTGATGTTCTGCGCCTCGGACAGCAGGACGCCCCAGCTCGTCACCGGCGGGCGCAGGCCGAGGCCCAAGAAGGACAGCGCCGTCTCGCCCAGGATCATGGCCGGGATCGACAGCGTGATCGAGGCGATCAGGTGGCTGGTGAAGCTGGGCAGCAGGTGCCGGCCGATGATCCGCGCCGGCGAGGCGCCCATCAGCTGCGCCGCGGTGCAGAAGTCCTCCTCGCGCAGCGACAGCAGCTTCGAGCGCACCGCCCGGGCGAGGCCGGGCCAGTCGAGCAGCGCCAGGATGATGGTCAGGCCGAAGTAGACCCCGATCGGACTCCAGGTCACCGGCAGGATCGCCGAAAGCGACATCCACAGCGGGATCTCGGGGAAGCTGCGCACGATCTCGATGCCGCGCTGGGTGATGTTGTCGACCCAGCCGCCGTAGTAGCCGGCCAGGCCGCCGATGATGATGCCCAGGATGAAGCTGAGGGAGATGCCGACCAGCCCGATCGTCAGCGAGATCCGGGCGCCGTAGATGATCCGGCTCAGGACGTCGCGGCCCAGGCGGTCGGTGCCGAGCAGGAACAGGGTGCCGCCCTTGGCCGGGCAGACGAAGTGGAAGCTGCCTTCGACCAGGCCCCAGAACTTGTAGTCGTCGCCCAGGCAGAAGAAGCGCAGCGGCTGGACCTTCTGCGGGTTCTCGGTGAACTCCCGCTTCAGGTTCTCCATGTTCAGGCGGTAGTCGTAGCCGTAGACGAAGGGGCCGACGAAGCTGCCTTCGTGGAACAGGCGGACGGTCTGCGGCGGCGCGTAGATGAAGTTGGTGTTGCGGGTATGCAGGTTGTAGGGCGCCAGCATCTCGCTGACCAGGACCGAGGCGTAGAGCAGCAGGATCAGGACCGCCGAGAAAAGGGCCACGCGGTGGCGCTTGAACTTCCACCAGACCAGGCGCCACTGCGGCGCCATGAAGTAGCGCTCCTGCTCCGGGGTCATCGCCTCCTTGGTGGAGGGATCGAAGGGCGCCGGGTTGACGTAGTGCGGCAGCGGCTCCGCGGCGCTCTTGGCGCGGCCCTCGCTGTCCTGGCCGGGAAGGGTGGTGTCGGTCACTTTTCGGCCCGTCCTTCCAGGCGGATGCGCGGATCAAGCGCCGCCAGGCCGAGATCGGAGAGGAAGGTGCCGATCACGACCAGCAGCGACAGGAACATCAGAAAGGACCCCGCCAGGTACATATCCTGGCTCTGCAGCGCGCGCAGCAGCATTGGCCCCGTGGTCGGCAGGTTCATCACCACCGAGACCAGCACCGCGCCCGAGATGATGCGCGGCAGGATGTTGCCGATGTCGGCGACGAAGGGGTTCAGCGCGATGCGCAGGGGATACTTCAGCAGCAGCTTGCCCGGCGACAGGCCCTTGGCGCGCCCGGTGACGACGTACTGCTTCTGCAGCTCGTCCAGGAGGTTGGCGCGCAGGGTGCGGATCAGCGAGGCGGTCCCGGCGGTGCCGATGACGATCACCGGGACGATCAGGTGCTCCAGCACCGAGCCGACCTTGGCCAGGGACCAGGGCTGGTCGATGAAGCGCTCGTCCATCAGGCCGCCGATGGAGACGCCGAAGTAGACGTTGGCCAGGTACATCAGCACCAGGGCGAGCAGGAAGTTGGGCGTCGCCAGGCCGAGGAAGCCCAGGAAGGTCAGGGCGTAGTCGCCGGCGCTGTACTGGCGGACCGCCGAGTAGATGCCGATCGGAAAGGCCATGATCCAGGTGAAGATGATGGTCGAGGTCGAGAGGACCATCGACAGCCAGAGCCGGTCGCCGACGACCTCGCTGACCGGCAGCTCGAACTCGAAAGAATAGCCCAGGTCGCCCTGCAGCAGCCCCCAGACCCAGACCAGGTACTGCTCGTGGATCGGCTTGTCGAGGCCGTAGATCTCCTTCAGGTACTCGATGCGTGCGGGATCGACCTGCTCGCCCTGGGACTTGAGCTCGTTGATGTAGGTCTCGAGATAGTCGCCCGGGGGAAGCTGGATGATGATGAAGATGATGATGCTGATCGCGATCAGCGTCGGGATCATCACCAGGATACGGCGTGCGGTATAGGACAGCATGTTCTCTCGCCCGGCCTACTGTGCCGCGCCGTCCTTCGGTTCAAGCCAGGCGTGGTCCAGGTGGTAGGTTCCGAAGAAGGACCCGGGGTACCAGCTGTAGACCCCTTCCTTGGGCAGGTTGTGCAGGCGCTTGTTGACCACCACCGGCTGCGGGATGGCGCTGACCGTGCCGAGGGTGAAGACCTGGTCGGCGTGGATCTCCAGGATCTGCTTCCAGACCTTCGTGCGCGCCGCCGTGTCGCGGGCATCGTACCAGGCCGTGTAGAGCTCCATCAGCTTGCGGCCGGCCGGCAGGTCCGGCGCCTGGCCCGAGCGGCCGCGGGTCTCGTAGTGCTGGCCCCACTTCGGCCATTGCAGGTGGTCCTGCGTGATCGGGACGAACTCGGTCGGGCTCATATCCGCGGTGGCGATGCCGTTGTCCAGGCCCTTGGAGACGGCGATCTGGGTCTCGCCGGCGAAGACCCGGTTGACGAAGACCTCGCGCTGCAGGGGCTTGGTGAAGAGCTTGATGCCGATCTGCCCCCAGCTGTCGCGGATCAGCTCCAGCACGTCGCTCTCCTCGGTCGCGATCCCCGCCGACTCGACGATCAGCTCCAGCGGCCGGCCGTCGGACAGCAGCCGGGTGCCCTGGCTGTCGCGCTCGGTCAGGCCGAGCTCGTCGAGCAGGGCCGAGGCCGCCTCGAGGTCGTAGTTCGCCCAGCGCTCCAGGTAGCTCTGATCGAACAGCGGGCTCGAGCTCAGCAGGGTGTTGTTGCCGGCGTGGCCGAGGCCGAAGTAGACGGCCTGGTTGATCTCGTCGCGGTTGATCCCGAGCGACAGCGCGCGCCGGAAGCGCACGTCGCGGAACAGCTCGCGCAGCACCGGGTCGGCGACGTTCAGGTTGGGATAGAGCGTGACCCGCGAGCCGACGGCGCTGCTCCAGAGCCGCACCTCGAAGTCCTTGGACTTCTCGGCGTCCTTCAGGAAGGTGTAGTTGTCGAAACGGAGGTAGCGGGCCTGCAGGTCGCTGTCGCCGGCGCCGGTCTTGGCCGGGATCAGGCCCTTGTCGGCGATGGTGACCACCACCTTGTCGATGTAGGGCAGCTGCCGGCCGTCCCGGTCGGCCCGGTGGAAGAAGGGATTGCGCTTGAAGATGAAGCGGTCCGAGGGCGGGTGCGTGGTGTTGACCCAGGGCTGCAGGCTCGGCAGGTCCGGGTTCCGGTTCTTGTAGAGATGGCCCTGGCGGATGTGCAGCGCCGCCCAGTTGCGCACCCCGGCCTCGGCGACCTTCGCGTCCAGCGTCTTCGCGTCGTTGTGGTTCGCGTGGTACTGCTTCAGGTAGTGCGACGGCGCGTAGATGTAGAGCGGCCGCGCCTTCGCCAGCTCGTCCAGGAAGGTCGGGTTGGGCTTCGGCCAGGTGTAGCGGACCGTGGTCGCGTCCGGATACTCGACCTTGGGCAGCTCGCCGTGGGCCCGCAGCACCACCGGCGGGCCGGCGGGAAACAGCTTGTCGTTGTTGGCCACCTCCTCCCACCAGTAGCGGAAGTCCTCCGAGGTGAAGGGCGCGCCATCGGACCAGCGATGGCCGGGCCGCAGGTGCATCGTGAAGACCCGGTCGTCCTCGACCTCGATCGTCCGAAGGATGTCCGGGGCCAGGCTCAGGTCGGGCCGGTAGCCGACCAGGCGGGCGTAGCCGTAGACGACCATCTGCCTGACGTCGCGGGTGCCGCCCATCAGCAGGCGCAGGACGCCGCCGTAGCGGCCCGGCGTCATCCCCGGCCGGTCGAGCGGATCGACGAAGGGGGTCTCGGGCAGGCGCTCGGCCATGGGCGGCAGCTCGCCGGCCGCGACCCGCTCGGCGAGCAGAGGCGGCTCCTCGGAGGCGCGCGTCGCCGCCGGCGATCCGAGGATCAGCCCGGCGAAGGCGAGGGCCGCCGTCGCGAGGGGGGCAAGCTTGCGAGGATCCGGTCTGGTCATGATGTCGTCAACTCCACGGTTCCGAGCGCCGGGTCGGCTCGCACGAAGTGCCCCTCGCCCAGGTCGATCAGGTGCGGATGCGTCGATCCGTCGATTGTGTAGGGTGCCGGCCAGTTCGCGGGCTGCGAGGCGCGGCCTTCCATCAGGGCGCTGAGGTCGAGCTGCTGGTCCGGGTCCGGCTCGGGCACCGCCGACAGCAGGGCCCGGGTGTAGGGGTGCACCGGGCGCCGGAACAGGGTCTCGCGCGGCGCGATCTCGACCAGGCGGCCGCGGCACATCACCGCGATGCGGTCGGCGATGTAATCGACCACGGCCAGGTTGTGGCTGATGAAGAGGTAGGTCAGCCCCAGCGCCGCCTTGAGGTCCTTCAAGAGGTTCAGGATCTGGGCCTGGATCGAGACGTCGAGCGCCGAGACCGGCTCGTCGCAGATCAGCACCTCGGGCTTCAGCGCCAGCGCCCGGGCGATGCAGATGCGCTGGCGCTGGCCGCCGGAGAAGCTGTGCGGATAGCGCCGCAGGTGCCGGCGGTCGAGGCCGACCACGTGCATCAGCTCCTCGACGAACTCCGCCCGCGAGGCCGGATCGCCGATGCCGTGGATGGCCAGCGGCTCGCCGATGATCTCGGCCACGGTCATGCGCGGGTTGAGCGAGCTGAAGGGATCCTGGAAGACGTACTGGATCCGCTTGCGGAACTCGGTCAGGGGCGCTCCCTCCAGGGCGAGCATGTCGATGTCCCGGCCCTCGTCGTGCCAGGTGACCGCGCCCGAGTCCGGGCCCAGGGCGCGCATGATGATCTTCGACAGGGTCGACTTGCCGCAGCCGCTCTCGCCGACCAGTCCCAGGCACTCGCCGCGGCGCAGCTGGAAGGACACGTCGTCCACCGCCAGGATCTCGCTCCGCTCGGCCGAGATCCAGCCGTTGCTCTTGCGGGTGTGGAAGCGCTTGGTGATCGACTCGACGCTCAGCAGGGGCGCGCCCTCGCCGACGTCGCCGGAGCCGGCGCGCCGCAGCTTCATCAGCGCGCTGTCCTCCGCGTGCTTGATCTCGCGGATCGGCACCAGGCGCTCGCCGGCTTCCATGTGGAAGCGCGGCACCGCGCGCAGCAGCGCCTTGAGGTAGGGATGCTCGGGCCGGCGGAAGATGTCGTCCAGGCTGCCGTGCTCCATGACCTCGCCGTGGTACATGACCACGACCTCCTCGGCGACGTTGGCGACCACGCCCAGGTCGTGAGTGATCATCAGCACCGCCATCTGCAGCTCCGACTGCAGGTCGTGCAGCAGCTTCAGGATCTGCGCCTGGATCGTGACGTCGAGGGCGGTGGTCGGCTCGTCGGCGATCAGCAGCGCCGGCCGGCAGATCAGCGCCATGGCGATCATCGCCCGCTGGCGCAGGCCGCCCGACAGCTCGAAGGGATAGATGTCGAGGGTTCCCGCCGGGTCCGGAAAGCCGACCAGCCGCAGCATCTCGGTCGCCAGCTCCCGGCCCTCGGCCGGGGTCACGTCGCGGTGCAGGTGCAGGGCCTCGAGGATCTGGCTGCCGACCGTGTGAACCGGCGACAGCGAGGTCATGGGCTCCTGGAAGATGATCGAGATGCGGCCGCCGCGGACCTGCCGCATCTGCGGCCCGCTGGGGTCGAGCGCCGCCAGGTCGATGGTCTTCGCGGGCAGGCCGTTGGCGGTCGGCGTCGGGTCGTTGAACAGGATCTGGCCGCCGTCGATGTAGGCGGTCTTCGGCAGGATGCCCATGATGGCCTGGCTGACCACCGACTTGCCGGAGCCGGACTCGCCGACCAGGGCGACGGTGGCGCCGGGCCGCACCCGGAAGGACGCGCCGCGCACGGCCTCCAGCCGG
>JANQGU010000261.1 GCA_028282935.1 Kiloniellales bacterium | reverse complement strand
TCTGTCGTCGTGGCGCTGCCGTGTAGAACTTGTCCCATAGCGCATCCTTCCAAGCCTGAGATAAGAATGCACCATCAAATGCCGGGACTAAACACCTAGCGCACTTCCCGATCAGACGCCTTCGCGTCTGGCCTGGAGCAGTGCGCTAACACCTTGAAGTTAGGGCATTATCTGATCAGATAATGCCCTAGCCTTTGAGCCAGGCCTGGAGCCGGGTTGCGGCCTCCTGCATCACGGCCTCGGGGCCGGCGAAGGAGAACCTCAGGAAGCGATGGCCCCGTTCGGGGTCGAAGTCCAGGCCGGGCGTGGTCGCCACCCCGGTCTCGGCCAGCATGCGCCGGCAGAAGGCCTCGCTGTCGTTGGTCAGATGACCGACATCGGCGTAGAGGTAGAAGGCGCCGTCCGCCGGCGCCAGGCGGTCGAAGCCCGCCGCCGGCAGAGCCTGCAAAAGGAAGGCGCGGTTCCGGGCGTAGTTGGCGACGTAGCCTTCCAGCACCTCGCGGGCCTCGAAGGCCGCGAGGCCGCCGAGCTGGGACAGGGTCGGCGGCGAGATGAAGAGGTTCTGGGCCAGGCATTCCACCGGCCGGAGCAGGTCCTCGGGCAGGACCATCCAGCCCAGGCGCCACCCGGTCATCGAGAAGTACTTCGAGAAGCTGTTGATGACAATGGCGTCCCCGGTCAGCGCCAGGGCGGTCACCGCCGGCGCCTCGTAGGTGATGCCGTGATAGATCTCGTCCGAGATCAGGCGCAGGCCGCGCTCGGCGCAGTAGTCGACCAGGGCGGAGAGCTGCGCCCGGTCGAGCATGGTGCCGGTCGGATTCGAGGGGCTGGCGACGATCAGGCCGTCCAGCGGCCCCGCCACCCGGTCGAGCAGCGCCGGAGTCGGCTGAAAGCGGTGCTCCGCCTCGGTCGGGATCAGGACCGGCTCCACCCCCAGCGCGCTCAGGATGTTGCGGTAGGCCGGATAGCCCGGCGCCGCCAGGGCGACGCGGTCGCCGGCCTCGAAGGCCGAGAGGAAGGACAGCAGGAAGCCGCCCGAGGACCCGGTGGTCACCATGACCCGCTCGGGATCGACCTCGACCCCGTAGCTGTCCTGGTAGTGGCGCGCGATCCGGCGGCGCAGCGGCTCGATCCCCTGGGCCAGGGTATAGCCGACGCGATCCTCGCCCAGGGCCTGGCGAACGGCGTCCAGGACCGCGGGCGGCGCGGCGGTGCCCGGCTGCCCGACCTCCATGTGCAGCACCTCGCCACCGGCGGCCTCCCGCGCCGCCGCCGCCCGCATGACGTCCATGACGATGAAGGGCGGAACCTGGCCGCGCTTCGCGGCCTTCAGGGCCATGCCGCTACTCCGCCCGCCGGGCCAGGCCCCAGCCGCGCGGATCGCTGACCACCTGGCACTCGTCCGGATCGCGGCGCAGCCCCCTGGGGCAGTGCAGGGCGTTGACCCGGCCCAGGCGCTCGACCGGCACCACCTGCAGGCCCTGTGCAGCCAAGGCCGCGCGCTCGGCCGCCGAGAGGCTGCTCTCGATCAGGACCGTGCCGTTCGGCCGCGACGCCTGGATCCGACCGCGCTTGACCGCGTCCGGCAAGGGCTGCTCGGCAGCCACGGCCTCCAGCATCACGGTGGACAGGGCCGCGACCCCGGCCGCGCCGCCGCCGGCCGAGGCCGCGAAGAAGAACTCGCCGTTGTTCTCGTTGGCCAGGATGACCGGCGAGGTCGGCCCGGTGTCGCCGCGGTCCACCGCCGCCAGGAGCAGGCCGGTGCCCCGCGCCGTGCGCCCCGAGCCGAAGAGCCCGTTCATGGTGAAGCTGCAGGCCACCGCGGTGCCCCACTGGTCGGCGACGACGAAGCCCGCGCCCTCGCTGGCCGCGGCGCCCGGGCCGGCGAAGCCGGCCGGCTCCGGCCGATAGGAGGCCTTGAGGCGCTGCAGCTCGCCCTGGTCGAAGACGGCCTGGGCCTCGGCGAAGCCGTTGCCCGGCGAGGGCGAGCCCAGGGCGGCGAAGGACGCCGCGGCCAGGAGCGTCGCCCGTTGCTCGGCGCCGGCGGCGCCATAGTCCTGCAGCTCCGTCAGCAGGCTCCAGATCAGGGCGCCCGCGGTGCCGCCGTAGGTCGGCTGCGGCGCGAAGAAGGCCGTGTGCGGCCCGACCGGGACCTTGACCGCCTCGGCGATCTGGGGCGTGTAGCCCCGGACGTCGTCAGTGGTCATGGCGCCGCCGGCCAGGGTGGAGGCCTCGGCCAGGCGCTGGGCGAAGGGCCCCGCGTAGAAATAGCCGGCCCCTTCCCTCCGGATGCCGGAGATCACCGTCACCAGCTCGATCTGCTCGAGCTTGTCGCCCTCGCGCGGCAGCGCGCTGTCGGCGGCCAGCAGGGTCCGGGCGGTCTCGGCGTCACCGCGGAGCTTGGCCTGGGCGGCCTCGATATCGCGGATCAGGGCGCGGCTGTAGGTGGCGCTGAAACGGCCACGGTTCTCCGCCCGGCTCAGCAGGTACTCCCAACGCTGGCTGCCGCGCCGGGCGTGCAGGACCGCCATGCCGCGAGTGTTCCCCGGCACGACGCCGCCGCCGGAGGTCGTCCGGGGCGGGAAGTCGATGACCTCGCCCGCCTCCTCCTCACGGTCGAAGACGATGCAGACCCCGCCGCCGCCCAGACCGGCGCGCGACGGCAGGGTGACGGCCATCGTGAAGTACATCGCCACCGCGGCGTCCGCCGCCCCGCCGCCGTTGCCGAGGATGTCCCGGCCCACGGTCGCGGCGAAGGGCTCGTCCGCCGCCACCAGGCCGGCAAAGCCGTCGACCTCGACCACACGGCCGCTCGGCCCGCCGCCGCCGCAGGCCGCCAGCGTAAACGCCAGGGCCGCCGCGGCCGGCGCCGCGCGCCGGGTCCTGGCGCATTCGCGTTGAATTGCTTGCGTGTACCGCCTAACTTGGTGATAGAGAAGTGGAATCCGAACCTTGATCATCCGCCCCATAGCTAAACTCTGCGTCCTTGTTCTCGTTGCCGCCCTCTTGGCGCCCGCAGCGGTCCAGGCGAAGGGACTTCGCTTCATCCGGGACACGGAGATCGAGAACACCATCCGCGCTTATTCCACGCCGATTTTCTTGGCGGCCGGGCTCGATCCGCAGGCTGTCGACGTTTACCTGATAGATGACCCCCGGCTCAATGCTTTCGTCGCCGGCGGCCAGAATATGTTCCTGCACACCGGCCTGCTCCTGCGCGCCGAGACGCCGCTTCAGGTCATGGGCGTGATCGCCCACGAAACCGGCCACATCACCGGCGGGCACATCGTTTCCCGGAGCGAGGAGGTGAAGAAGACCACCGCGGCGCTGATCGCCTCCTACGTCCTGGGCATCGGGACGGCGATCGCCACCGGCCGCGGCGATGCCGGGGCGGCGATCATCAGCGGCGGCCAGGGCGCGGCCGTGTCCAGCCTTCTGGCCTACACCCGGGGCCAGGAAGCCGCGGCCGACCAGGCGGCGATCAAGCTGCTCGAGGTCTCGGGCTACTCGCCGCGCGGCCTCCTGGAGTTCTTCGAGATCCTGGGCGATCAGGAGGCGCTGCTGTCGAGCAGCCAGGATCCCTACATCCGCACCCACCCCCTGACCCAGGACCGGATCACTTCCCTGCGGGCGGCGGTGGCGCAGTCGCGCTACGCCGACAAGCCGGCGCCGGCCAAGATGGTCGCCATGCACGAACGCATGCGGGCGAAGCTCCTCGGCTATCTGACCCCTCAGAAGGCGCTGCGGAAGTACCCCGACGACGATGTCTCGGTTCCGGCGCGCTACGCCCGCGCCATCGCCTATCTGGAGCGGGGCGAGATGGACGCGGCCGAGCAGGAGGCCGACAGCCTGGTCAAGGAGTTCCCGGAAGATCCCTACTTCCACGAGCTCAAGGGCGACATCCTCTTCCACGCCGGGCGCGTCGCCGAGGCCCGGCCATCCTACGTCAAGGCGGTCGAGATCCTTCCGGACGCGCCGCTGCTCCGCCGCGCCCTGGCCCATGTCCAGATGGAGATGAACCAGCCGGAGATGGACAAGGAAGCGGTGGAGCACCTCAAGTTCGTGACCCAGCGCGAGCCCCGCAACGTGACCGGCTGGCGCCTCCTGGCCGGGGTCCAGGGCCGGCTGGGCGACAAGGGCATGTCGACCCTGGCGCAGGCCGAGGCCGCCCTGGCGATGAACAATCCCAGGGAAGCCAAGGGTTTCGCGCAGCGCGCCCTGAAGCTCCTGCCGGAGTATTCGCCGGGCTGGCTGAGGGCCCAGGACATCGACGGCCTGGCCGACCGCCTGCGCAAGCGCAGCTAATGCCGAGCGGGTTCGCGGCCCCGGCCGCGGACCGGAGAGAACGCCTGAGTCAATCGAGCAAGAGGGTCAGAGCATGAGGATCTTCGTTTGTCTGACGGCCGCGGCCCTGCTGGCCGGCGCGGTCGCCGCCTCCGCCGAGGAGCCGGCGCCACCGAAGCCCAGCTTCAGCGAGACCGAGACCCGGGCGATCGAGGACATCGTCCGCGACTACCTGCTCGCGCATCCGGAAGTGCTGCTGGAGGCCATGCAGCGGCTCGAGGAGAAGGAGCGCCTGGCGAAGGTCGAGGCGCAGCGCGCGGCGATCGCGGCGAACCTGGAGGCCCTGAAGCGCGATCCGGACAGTCCGGTGATCGGCAATCCTGACGGCGACGTGACCCTGGTCGAGTTCTTCGACTACCGCTGCCCCTACTGCCGCAAGGTCACCGCCGACCTCATGGACGCGGTCGAGAAGGACGGCGGCATCCGCCTGGTCTTCAAGGAGTTTCCGATCCTCGGGCCGGACTCCATGGTCGCGGCCCGGGCGGCCTTGGCCGCCGCCCAGCAGGACCGCTACCGCGACTTCCACCTCGCGCTGATGACCGTGCCGGGCCAGCTCGACGAGCCGCGCATCCTGGCCTTGGCCAGCGATCTCGGCCTCGACGTCGACCGGCTGCGCGAGGACATGGGCTCGGAAGGCGTCGAGCGGCAGATCCGCGCCAACCACCAGCTGGGCCGGGCCTTGCAGATCAACGGGACGCCGGCCTTCATCGTCGGCAACGAGATCGTCCCCGGTGCCGTGCCCATGCAGCAGCTGCTGGAGCTGGTCCGGCGCGAACGCGCCAAGACCGGCTGAGGCCCGGATGCCCAACGGCGGATTGCACCGGCGCGGGCGCCTGTGATAACGCTGTCGGCGAAGTCACACGCCTGCGGAGGAAGGGGTGGCAAAAGCCCCGGCTGTTCTGGTCCTTAACGGGCCGAACCTCAACATGCTCGGAACCCGTGAACCCGAGGTCTACGGCCGGACCACACTGGCCGAGATCGAGGCCGCCTGCGCGGCCCGGGGCCGGGAGCGCGGGATGTCGGTCGACTGCCGGCAGTCCAACGCGGAGGGCGACCTGGTGACCTGGGTGCAGGAGGCGCGCGGCAGCCACCAGGGCATCGTCCTCAACGCCGGCGCCCTGACCCATACCTCGATCGCGCTGCTGGACGCCCTTCAGGCCGTGGCCCTGCCCGTGATCGAGGTCCATCTTTCGAACATCTATCGGCGCGAGTCGTTCCGCCACCACTCCTACGTATCCCGGGCGGCGACCGGCACGATCTGTGGCTTTGGCCCCCAGAGCTATCTGCTGGCACTGGACGCCATGGCCCGCCTCTTGAAAACCGAGGAAGAGGTTTGATGGCTGACAAGCTATCCATCGACGAGAAGCTGGTGCGCAAGCTGGCAGATCTCCTGAACGAGACCGGGCTGACCGAGATCGAGTACGAGGCCGAGGGCCGGCGCATCCGCATCGCCAAGGGTGGCGGGGCCGCCATGATCGCGCCGGCCGCCCTGGCCGCGCCGGCGGCCGCGCCCGCAGGGGCGGCGGCACCGGCGGCCGAAGGCGCCGCCGAGGCGGTCCCGGCGGGCGCCGTCACCTCGCCCATGGTGGGCACGGCCTACGTCGCCGACGAGCCGGGCAAGCCGCCCTTCGTCAAGGTCGGCGACCAGGTCAGCGAAGGCCAGACCCTGCTGATCATCGAGGCGATGAAGGTGATGAACCAGATCCCCAGCCCGCGCGCGGGAACCGTCAAGGCGATCCTGGTCCAGGATGGCCAGCCGGTCGAGTTCGGCGAGCCCCTGATGGTCATCGAGTAGCACCCGAGGGGCCGCCGGAGCGATGTTCGAAAAGGTTCTGATCGCCAACCGCGGCGAGATCGCCCTGAGGATCCATCGCGCCTGCCGCGAGATGGGCATCCAGACCGTCGCCGTCCATTCGACCGCGGACGCCGACGCCATGCACGTCCGCCTGGCCGACGAGAGCGTCTGCATCGGGCCGCCGCCGGGCCGGGACAGCTATCTCAACATCCCGGCGATCCTCTCGGCGGCGACCATCACCGGGGTCGACGCCATCCATCCGGGGGTCGGCTTCCTGTCCGAGAACGCCGACTTCGCGGCCATGGTCGAGGAGCACGGCTTCGTCTTCATCGGCCCCTCGCCCGAGCACATCCAGCTCATGGGCGACAAGGTCGCGGCCAAGGAGGCGGCGGTGTCCCTGGGGATTCCGGTCGTCCCCGGCTCCGACGGCGCCATCACCGAGGACGAGGAGGCGCTCGAGGTCGCGGACTCGGTCGGCTTCCCGATCCTGGTCAAGGCGGCGGCCGGCGGCGGCGGTCGCGGCATGAAGGTGGCCGAGAACCGCGACGGCCTGATCCAGGCGCTGGGCATGGCCCGCAGCGAGGCCAAGGCCGCCTTCGGCAACGACGCCGTCTACCTGGAGCGCTATCTGGGCGGGCCGCGGCACATCGAGATCCAGATCCTGGCCGACGGCCAGGGCAACGCCATCCATCTGGGCGAGCGCGACTGCTCGCTGCAGCGGCGCCACCAGAAGCTGCTGGAGGAGGCGCCCTCGCCGGCCCTCAACGAGAGCGCGCGCGAGGGGATCGGCAAGATCGCCACCGACGCGATGAAGAAGTTCGGCTACCGCAGCGCCGGCACCCTGGAGTTCCTCTACGAGAACGGCGAGTTCTTCTTCATCGAGATGAACACCCGCCTGCAGGTCGAGCACCCGATCTCGGAGGCGATCACCGGCATCGACATAGTGCGCGAGCAGATCCGCATCGCGGCCGGATCGCCCCTGGCCCTGACCCAGGAGGACATCGTCCTATCGGGCCATGCCATCGAGTGCCGGATCAACGCCGAGGACCCGCGGACCTTCATGCCCAGCCCCGGCACCATCACCAGCCACCACGTTCCCGGCGGCCTGGGCGTGCGCGTCGACTCGGCGATGTACGGCGGCTACCGGATTCCGCCGCATTACGATAGTCTGATCGCCAAGCTGATCGTTCACGGCAGCAACCGCAACGAATGCCTGATGCGGTTGCGCCGGGCGCTGGAGGAATACGTCGTCGACGGGGTCAAGACCACGATTCCGCTGCACCACGAGCTGGTTGGTGCTAACGATTTTATCAACGGTGACTATGATATTCATTGGCTGGAGAGGTTCGTCGAGGAGACGTCCGAGGCCTGAAGGAGGATGGTAACCGGCGGATGAAGCTCAATCCTGAGCTCCTGCTGAGGGCTTACGCCATCGGGATCTTTCCCATGGCGGAGAGCCGGGACGACCCTGTCGTCCATTGGATCGATCCCGACAACAGAGGCGTCCTGCCCCTCGAGCAGTTCCACATCCCGCGGCGGCTGAAACGCCGGGTGCGCCGCGAGGACTTCGACGTCCGCTGCAACTATGCCTTCGACGAGGTGATCGCCGGCTGCGCCGAGCCGGGCCTCAACCGCCCGGACACCTGGATCAACCGCACCATCGAGGGGCTCTACACCGAGCTGCACCACATGGGCTTCGCCCATTCCATCGAATGCTGGCGGGACGGGCGGCTGGTCGGCGGGCTCTATGGCGTGTCCCTGGGCGCGGCCTTCTTCGGCGAGAGCATGTTCAGCCGGGAGTCCGAGGCCAGCAAGGTCGCCCTGGTGCACCTGGTCCTGCGCCTGATCAAGGGCGGCTACAGCCTGCTCGACACCCAGTTCACGACGCCCCACCTGCGGCAGTTCGGCGCCGTGGAGCTGCCGCGCGAGGACTACAAGATGCGGCTGGCGCAGGCCCTCTCCGTCACCGCTCAGTTCCCGGTGTCGCTCGACGCCGCCGAGCTGGACGTGCTCTTGCAGTCGATCACCCAGACGTCGTAGACCGGGTGCTCGACGGCCGAGAGCGCCGGCGAGGAGGCGAACATCCAGCCCGTGAAGATCGGCGCCGAGGGCGAGTCCGGCCGGACCTCGGTGATCTCCAGGAAGGCGGCGCGCTCCGGCGGCTCTTCCGGCGGGGTCTTGTGGCAGGTCCGGGCGATGATCTCGAAGGTCCCGAAGCGGACGATCTGGTCGACCGGCGCCTCGAAGGTCGAGATCCGCGCGGTGATCTTGTCCAGGCCCTGAAGCACCGCGACCTCGGCCGCGGCCGCAGGCGCCGCCAGCCCGGCGAGCAGGAGCGGAAGGGCCAGGAGCGTATGGGCCAGGAGCGCCGGGCGCATCTCAGGCACCGTCCCCGGCCCTGTCGCCCTTGGCCGCCTTGTCGCCGTAAGGGTTCGCGAGTGAATCGACGAGGAGATGCAGGACCTTGCGGATCTGCGTCTCGTCGCAGCCCATCAGGATGCCGTCCTCCAGGGCGTCCTGGGCCATCTCGCGAAGCTCTTCGAGGTTCTCGTTCAGCACCTTGATCTTCTCGATGCAGGACACCGGAACGCCATCGGGCTGAAGCCAGGTCGGCAGTTCGAAGCCTTGATCCTTCTGCGCCGCCAAGGGGGCGATCCTCCTTTTGCTCCCGGATACGGGATCTCGGATCCAGTATCCCTGGGACTTGTGCCGAGACTTAGGCAGAAGCCGCTGAATCCGCAAGTCTTCCGGACGGTCAGGCCGGCTTCCGCGCGGAAAAGCGCAGACGGACGTAGTCCGCGGTCCAGCGCTCCTCGGCGTCGCAATGGCTCGGCCGCAGCGCCTCGCTGACCTCCTTGGCCAGCGCCGCGCGCGCCTCGGCCGGGACCAGCTTGAGGAAAGTCTCGGCGAAGGTCTCCAGCCAGTCGGCCATGGCGCCCGGGAGCGGCGTCGGACGATCGATCAGGGCGATGCTCCGGACCTCGAAGCCGCGGGCTTCCAGGCGCCGACGATAGTCCTCGGGGCTCGGGAAGTACCAGGGATTGACCGCCTGGCCGTCGATGCCCCGGCGCTCCAGGGCCGCCAGCAGGGCGGTCCTGATCCCGACCACGTTGCCGGCCCCGCCCATCTCGGCGACGAAGCGGCCGCCGGGCCTGAGCGCCCGCCAGACCCCGTCGATGACCGCGTCGGCCTTGCGCATCCAATGCAGGGCGGCGTTCGAGAAGACGGCGTCGAAGGCGGCCTCGAAGTCCAGGGCCTCGCCGTCGGCCTGGCGGGCGTCGAGGCCGCGCGCCCGGGCCGCCGCCACCTGCTCGGCGCTGCCGTCGACGCCGACGACCAGGGCGCCGCGGGCGACCAGCGCCTCGGTCAGGGCGCCGTCGCCGCAGCCGAGGTCGAGGATCGCCTCGCCGGGCCGGGGCGCCAGCAGCTCGACCAGGGGCGCGCCGAGGTCGGCCACGAAGCGGGCGTTGCGGGCGTAGCGCTCGGGATCCCAGCGCTGGCCGGTGGCGCTGTCGCCCGCCGCCGGGGTCACTGTTGGCCGCCGCTCTCGGCGCCGCCGCCGGCCGAGGCGCCGTCACCGCTCTCGCCGCCGTCGCCGTTGTCCGTGGTGCTGAAGAACAGCCGGGTGGCGAGGTCGATGATGTTGATGGCGCCCTGGGTGTACTGGATCGAGCCGCCGGGCTCGATGTTGTCGATCTCGCCGCCGGGCTCCAGCTCGACGAAGTTGCCGCCCAGCAGGCCGTCGGGAATGATCCGCGCCGAGGTGTCCAGCGGCAGCTGGAGGTCGCTCTGGATGGTCATGGTGACGATCGCCGAGAAGGTCTCGGGATCGAGGGTCTGACGGGTCACCGAGCCGACCTTGACTCCGCTCACGCGGACGTCGGTGCCGGGCGAGAGGCCCGAAGCGTTCTCGAAACGGGCCGAGACCTCGTAGCCGTTCACCGGGCTGACCCCGGCGCTGCTGAAGGCGAAGACCACGAAGAACACCGCCACGATCAGCACGACACCGCCCATCACGGTCTCAATGAGGTTCCTCTGCATGAATCTACTCCGGATGCCAGTGCTTGGGTCCGGCTAGCGCCGGTCGGCAGGGGGCGTCTGGTGGCGACAGGTCACTCCGGTCGCCAGGGCTCGTAGTCTCCCGTGGCCGGGTCCCGGTGGCCGCCGCTCAGGGTGTGGCCCGGTGGGCGATAGGCCTGCTCGGTCCCGGTCAGGTTGGGCTGGTGCTCCTTCTCCCAGGGCCGCTTCGCCGGGCCGCCGACCGGCGGCACCTCGTCCGTGGTGTGGTGCAGCCAGGCGTGCCACTCCGGCGGGACCCGGCTGGCCTCGGCCTCGCCGTCGTAGAGCACCCAGCGGCGCTCCTTGCGGATGCTGTCGGGATGGACCCGGCCGCCGCCCTTCTCACGGAAGTAGCGATTCCCGGCCCCGTCCCTTCCGACCTCCTCGCCGCGCAGCCAGGTATGGAGAATCGTGCCGAGGGTATTTCGTGCCATAGCCCCTTGATCCAGCAGGTTTCGGCCGGCGCGACTATTGCACCTCCTCTCCCGCCCGTCCAGACGCTGCGTCCGCCCGCGAGGCGCCGCCGGCGGGCTGGACAGCGCCCGGAGCGCGCCCGATAGTGGCGCCATGCCCGACTTCTGGCGAGATTCCGGCTATCATTTGCTACGGCAGGAGCCCGAGACCGGCCATCTGGCGGTCACCGACGCCTTCCTGGGCGCCTATTTCCGGCGCCCGGAGATCCGGCCGGTCGCGGAGTCCTGCGCCGCCGAGATCGCCCTGCACCAGAGCCTGCTGGCCAATCCGCGCGAGGCCGTCTCCGAGGCCCGCCTGGCCGCCCTCGCCGACCCGGATGCCCGGGAAAACTATCAGGTCGTGCTCGCCTTCCGCGACCGCCTGGTCCGGGCGGGCACGGTCGAGGCCGCCTATGCCGGTGTCTTCGCCGAGCCGCAGGCCGGCGGGCCGGGCCGGGTCCCCGTGCCGCCGCTGTTCCTCGACCAGCTGGCGCAGGTCATCGCCCGGGCGCTGCTGGACGGCGGCGAGGACGGCCTGAGGGCGCGCGCCGCCGAGCTGCTGTTCCGCGAGCAGCAGGTCACGATCAACGACGGCCACATCATGGCCGCAGACGCCGAGACGGTGGAGATGTACGCCACCAGCGGCGGCTTCGGCGACCTCGGACGCCTGGTCGTGGAGGCGCAGACGCCCCTGCGGCGGGTCGACCTCGAGGTCATCGACGAGGAGAACGCAGCGCTCTACTGGTCACGCGACCAGCGCCACGACCTGGTGCTCAACCTCAACTTCGCCGGCGCCGGGCTGGACGCGCTCTGCCGGGTCCTGGAAGCCTGGGTCCGGCGCTTCCACGAGGTCGAGGTCAGCCTGCAGCCGGTCCAGGAGATCCGCGACGAGAAATGGGCCTGGCATCTCGGCCTGGACGCCGAGGGCTCGCGGCTGCTCAACGACCTCTACACCGGGGCCGAGGTCGGCGAGGCGCGTCTGGCCCGCCTGCTCTCTCTGTTCCGCCTCGACTTCCGGGACCCCGGCGTGATGCGGCCCGAGCTGGCCGGCCGCCCGGTCTACCTGGCGCTCTGCATGTCGGAGAGCGGCCGGCTGAAGCTCAAGCCGCAGAACCTGCTGGTCAACCTGCCGCTCGCCAGACCGGCCTGAATCCCGCGGGATTTCGGACGAATTTGCCCCAAGACCGAGCCGATCCTTAAGGGAAAAGCAGGACCCAATCTCTATACCTTATGGCGTAATGCGAGTCCTTAGGTCATGAGCGAGATCGGGCAGACCCGAGACCGCGGCGTCGGCCGCGCCGAGCCTTGGATCGCCGGGCTGCTGTTCGCCCTGGCGGCGGCGGTCTCCTTTGCCAGCATCCCGGTCCTGGCCCGGCTCGCCTACGACGGCGGCAGCGACCCCCTGACCGTGGCCTTCATGCGCTACCTGATGGGCAGCCTGGCGCTGGTCATGATGATCCTGATCTTCCGACGGCCGATCCTGCTGCCGCGCAAGGCCTGGCCCCTGACCATCCTGGTCACCCTGTCCTGGTTCGTCACCAACGTCAGCTACCTGGCGGCGGTCTTCTATCTGCCGGTCGGCCTGGCCAGCCTGCTGCTCTACTGCTTCCCCTTCGTCGCCGCCCTGCTGGTGCCGCTGTCGGCCGCCGGCGGCCTGGGTGGCCGGCGCTTCGCGGCGACGCTCCTGGCCCTGCTCGGGCTCGGGCTCGCCGTCGCCACGGTCTACGCCCAGCTCGACCCCCAGGGCCTGGTCTTCGCCCTGCTGGCCGCGGCCGGCGCCACGGTCACGGTCCTGGTCAGCCGCCGGCTGGTCGGCCTGCACGACGTCTTCTCGATCACCGTCTACGTGAACCTGGGCGGCGCCTTGCTGCTGGCCGCGGCGCTGATGCTGCTGGGCGGCTTCAGCCTGCCCTACGCCTTCACCGGCTGGGCCGGACTGGTCGGCGCCAGCGCCTTCTACGCCGTCGCCATCGTGGTCCAGTTCGCCGCCATGGGCCTGTCCTGCCCCGGCCGGCTGGGTCTGGTGTCCTATGCCGAGCCCCTGCTGACCATCGCCATCGCGGCGGTGATCCTGGGCGAGCTCCTCGGCCCCGTGCAGTACCTGGGCGCCCTTCTGCTGACCGCGGCCCTGGTCCTGCTGGCCTGGCAACCCCAGGCGGACAGCCAAAAGCACCACTGACCCCAGGGGAAAGTCGCCACTACATCTAGGGACTAATCCCGATTTCCGCCTTATTAACCACAAAATCTGGTGACACTCTCAAGATTTTGTGGTTATCTCCCCCTTCATCACGAGACCTGCCTTGGATCCCTGTTCGGGTGAGATTCTGGGCCGCAATGGCTCCGGATTTCTGGGGGTGGATTCCTGGCGAAACCGGTCTCGAGCGCAGGCAGCACTCAACGACAAAGGGGGTCACATGCGGATCAGGCGGCAGTTCACCGAGGAAGGCAAGGATGTCTACGAGGCCATCCCCTTCCGCAAGACGTCGAGCGAGATTCGCAATCCCGACGGCTCGGTGGTGTTCCAGCAGTCGGACATCGAGGTGCCGACCGACTGGAGCCAAGTCGCCTGCGACATCCTGGCCCAGAAGTACTTCCGCAAGCGCGGCATTCCGGCCAAGCTGAAGCGCGTCGAGGAGGCCGGCGTGCCGGCCTGGCTGTGGCGCTCGGAGCCCGCCGCCAAGGGCGGCAGGCGGCCGAAGGGTGCCAAGGAGCAGGCTCCCAAAGAGCAGGCTGGGGGCGGCGAGACCTCGGCCAAGCAGGTCTTCGACCGCCTGGCCGGGACCTGGACCTACTGGGGCTGGAAGGGCGGCTACTTCGACCAGGAAGAGGACGCCCGCGCCTACTACGACGAGATGCGCTTCATGCTGGCGCGCCAGATGGCCGCGCCCAACTCGCCGCAGTGGTTCAACACCGGTCTCAACTGGGCCTACGGCATCGACGGCCCCAGCCAGGGCCACTACTACGTCGACTTCCAGAGCGGCAAGCTGACCAAGGCGGCCACGGCCTACGAGCATCCGCAGCCGCACGCCTGCTTCATCCAGTCGGTCGGCGACGACCTGGTCAACGAGAACGGCATCATGGACCTCTGGGTCCGCGAGGCGCGGCTGTTCAAGTACGGCTCCGGCACCGGGACCAACTTCTCGCGCCTGCGCGGCGAGGGCGAGTCGCTCAGCGGCGGCGGCCGCTCCTCCGGCCTGATGAGCTTCCTGAAGATCGGCGACCGGGCGGCCGGCGCCATCAAGTCCGGCGGCACCACCCGCCGGGCGGCGAAGATGGTGACCATCGATATCGACCACCCGGACATCGAATCCTACATCGACTGGAAGGTGGTGGAGGAGCAGAAGGTCGCCGCCCTGGTCACCGGCTCCAAGCAGTGCCAGACCCACCTGTCCCAGGTGATGGCCGCCTGTCACCGGGACGACGCGCCGGCGGGTGACGACCGGTTCGAGCCCAAGGCCAACCCGCATCTGAAGGCGGCGGTGAAGGCCGCCCGCCGGTCGCAGATCCCGGAGAACTATGTCCAGCGGGTCATCCACTTCGCCCGCCAGGGCTACACCGACCTGGATTTCCGGGTCTACGACACCGATTGGGACAGCGAGGCGTATCTGACCGTTTCCGGCCAGAACTCCAACAACTCGGTGCGGCTGACCAACGGTTTCCTGCGCGCGGTGGAGGAAGACGGGACCTGGAACCTGACCCACCGCATCAACGGCCAAGTGGCCAAGACGCTGCCGGCCCGCACGCTGTGGGACAAGATCAGCTATGCCGCCTGGGCCTGTGCCGATCCGGGCGTGCAGTTCGACACCACCATCAACGACTGGCACACCTGCCCGCAGTCCGGCCGGATCAACGCCTCCAACCCGTGTTCGGAATACATGTTCCTGGACGACACGGCCTGCAATCTGGCGTCGATCAACCTGATGCAGTTCCGCCAGAGTGGTGGGGGCGCAGACGGCACATTCGACGTGGCCGGGTACGAGCATGCCTGCCGGCTGTGGACCATCGCGCTGGAGATCTCGGTGCTGATGGCCCAGTACCCGTCGAAGGAGATCGCCCAGCGGTCCTATGACTACCGCACGCTGGGCCTGGGCTACGCCAATATCGGCGGCCTGCTGATGGCCGACGGCCTCGCTTATGACAGCGATGCCGGCAGGGCCATGGGCGCGGCCCTGACCGCGGTGATGACCGGCGTGGCCTATGCCACCTCGGCCGAGATGGCGGGCGAGCTGGGCGCCTTCCCCGGCTACACCCGCAACCGCGAGGCCATGCTGCGGGTGATCCGCAACCATCGCCGCGCCGCCCATGGCGAGACCGCCGGCTATGAAGGGCTGGAGACGCCGCCGGTGCCGCTGAAGGCCGACGACTGCCCGGACCCGGCCCTGGTCGACGCGGCCCGCGCCGCCTGGGACCGGGCGCTGGACCTGGGCGAACAGCACGGCTACCGCAATGCCCAGACCACGGTGATCGCGCCCACCGGCACCATCGGCCTGGTGATGGACTGCGACACCACCGGGATCGAGCCCGACTTCGCCCTGGTGAAGTTCAAGAAGCTGGCCGGCGGCGGCTATTTCAAGATCATCAACCGGGTGGTCCCGGTGGCCCTGCAGGCGCTGGGCTATGGCGAGGCGCAGGTCGAGGAGATCATCCGCTATGCCGTCGGCAACGGCACCCTGGCCGGGGCGCCGGCGGTCAACCATGACAGCTTGCGCGCGGCCGGCTTCACCGACGAGGCGCTGGACGCGCTGGAAAACGCGCTGGCCTCGGCCTTCGACATCAAGTTCGCCTTCAACAAATGGACCCTGGGCAGCGAGTTCTGCACCCGGGTGCTGGGCATCCCCGACGCGGCGCTGGACGACTACGGCTTCGACATGCTGGCGCATCTGGGCTTCGACAAGGACCAGGTGGACGCCGCCAACGTGTTCTGCTGCGGGGCCATGACCCTGGAGGGCGCGCCGCATCTGAAGGCCGAGCACCTGCCGGTGTTCGATTGCGCCAACCCGTGCGGGCGCACCGGCAAGCGGTTCCTGTCGGTGAACAGCCATATCGACATGATGGCCGCGGCCCAGCCGTTCATCTCCGGCGCCATCTCCAAGACCATCAACCTGCCGAACGGCGCCAGCGTCGAGGACTGCTCGGAGGCCTACAAGCGCTCCTGGCGTTTGGGCCT
>JANQGU010000148.1 GCA_028282935.1 Kiloniellales bacterium | reverse complement strand
GCCGGGCCTGCGCGCGCACTATGCGCCGGACTACTACGCCGCCTACCTCCGCGACCCGGACGGCAACAAGCTGCAGGCCGTGCACTACGGCGAGGGCCGGGTCATGGCCAAGGGCCAGGGCGCGATCTCTCACGTCACCCTCGGCAGCAACGACCTGGAACGGGCGCGCGGCTTCTACGACGCCCTTCTGGCAACCCTGGGCATCGAGAAGCTCTACGACGAGCCCGAGGGCAGCGCCTATTGCCGGCCGGAGACCCAGAAGCCGGCCTTCTCGATCCGCCGGCCCTTCGACGGCCGGCCGGCGACCTGGGGCAACGGCACCCACGTCGCCTTCCTGGCGCGGAGCCGGGCCCTGGTCGACGGCTTCCACGCCAAGGCCCTGGAACTGGGCGGCGCCGACGAGGGCGCGCCCGGGCCCCGGCCCCGCTACGGCCCGACCTACTACGGCGCCTATTTGCGCGACCTGGACGGCAACAAGCTGCAGGCCGTGTGCTACGCGCCCGAATGATCCCATCCGAACATCGACGAACACGAGACGAGACCCGAGAAAGGAAAATCCGGAAATGTCCCTGAAGATCCGACTGTCCCGCGGCGGCGCCAAGAAGCGGCCCTTCTACCGCATCGTCGTCACCGATTCCCGCAACCCGCGCGACGGCCGCTTCATCGAGCGCCTCGGCCACTACAACCCCATGGTCGCCAAGGACGACCCCGAGCGCGTCCACCTGGACGAGGACAAGATCAAGGAATGGCTGTCCAAGGGCGCGAAGCCCAGCGACCGGGTCGCCCGCTTCCTGGGCGAGGCCAAGATCATCGAGCTGCCCAAGCGGCGCCAGCAGACCAAGAAGAACCAGCCCAAGGCCAAGGCCCAGGAGCGCCTGAAGGCGGCCCAGGAGGCGGCCGAGGCCGCCGCGGCACCGGCCGAGGAAGCGCCGGCGGAAGAGGCTGCGTCCGAGGGCTGAGCCGGGAGCCAGCCCGAGATGGCGGACACCGTGAGTCCCCCCCACCCTGACCCTCCCCCTCCAGGGGGGAGGGGACTCCAGCTCGCCACTTCCAGAGATACCCGAGGCTTCGGACGCTTGGTTGGCAAGACACCGATGTCCACCACCGCGTCCCCTCCCCCCTGGAGGGGGAGGGGCGCGTATGCGCGGCGCTTCGCGCGGGTGGGGGGGAACGCGAAGCGTTCACGTCCCCGCTACGCACCGTCGTGACCGGCGGTTCGAAACCGGACCGCGTCTGCCTCGGGGTGATTGCCGGGGCCCACGGGGTGCGCGGCCTGGTGAAGATCAAGAGCTTCACCGAGGATCCGGAGGACGTCGCGGCCTACGGCCCGGTCTCCGACGAGACCGGCCGGAAGCGCCTGGTCGTCAGGGTCAAGGGCCGGGTCAAGGGCTTGGTGCTGGCCGAGCTCGAGGGGATCCGCGATCGCGATCAGGCTCAGGCCCTGCACGGCCTGCAGCTCTTCGTCGAGCGCGGCGCCCTGCCCCGGCTCGACGACGAGGAGACCTTCTACCAGACCGACCTGATCGGCCTGGCGGCCGAGGATCCGGAAGGCCGTCCGCTCGGCCGGGTGGTGGCGGTGCCGAACTTCGGCGCCGGCGACCTGCTGGAGGTCCTGGACCCAGAGCGGGTCTCGCAGTTCTATCCCTTCACCCGCGAGGTGGTGCCCGAAGTCGACCTCGCCGCCGGCCGGGTGGTGATCCGGCCCCAGGCCGAGGTCATCGCGCGCTCCGACCACGACCGGGAAGGGGGCGAAGCGGGCTGACGCCTCGCCTCCGGTTTCCCCGTCCGCTGCGGGAGGGTCTTCGACACGAGGCAGGCCCCCGCCCTCGGGAGGGACGGCGGGGGCCTGTGCCGGCGCTGGATTGTGGCGGTCAGAGCAGCGCCGGCAAACGGATCTGATCGGATGAAGTCCCAGCGACCGCCTCCGGCTCTGCCGCGGCGTTCGAGGTTCCGGTCGCCGCGGTCATGGCCAGGGCGGTCATGGCGAGGAAGGCCAGGGCGCAGGCGGCGAAGACCCGAAGTCCGGTGCTGGCGATGGCGGTCTGCATGGGGCGGGTTCCTTCCTTTGCGATGACGGTCCCAATCGGCTTGTCCATGACTTGGGCGCGCCGCGCCGCGGCCGAAGTGACGGCCATCACGCCTCACGGCTCGGTGAAGCGGCGTGATCGCTAATGCCCTTGCCCGCCATAAGGCCTGCCACAGGACGGACAGAAAAATGCCCAGCTTCTGCCCCGTCCTCTCCGGAAGCGGGGCACAAAGTCACGCCACAACCATCCCTTCGTCGTTTTTCGGGAGGGAACCATGCAGCGCCGAAGCTTTCTGTCCTGCGCCGCCGCGGCTTGCGCCGTGCTGGCCTTCAGCCACGTCGATCCGGCCGCGGCCGCCGGCGACGGGACCAAGGGCGAAGGGGCCTACCGCCTATCCGGCCCCTTTGCCCACGAGAACCTGGCGATCTACCTGGTCCATGGCGCGGCGGGCGGCGGCCCGGTGCCGCTGACTCTGCAGGAAGCGCTGGAGGCGGGCAGCTTCAAGGTCTACGAGACCAGCGACGTCAACGAACTGACGGTGCAGAACCTCGGCGAGCGTCCGGTCTTCGTCCAGTCCGGCGATATCGTGAAGGGCGGCCGTCAGGACCGCGTGCTGACCGTCAGCCTGATCCTGCCGCCGAAATCCAATCTCGTGTCGATCGGCGCCTTCTGCGTCGAGCAGGGCCGCTGGGCGGCGCGCGGCAAGGAAAGGTCCGACAGCTTCTCAAGCGCCGCCGAGGCCCTGCCCTCGCGCGCGGCCAAGCTGGCGATCAAGGCGCCGAAGTCCAGCGCCGGCATCAGCCGGGCCGGCGATGTCAGCAGTCGCCAGCAGAAGGTCTGGGAAGGCGTGTCGGAGATGCAGGGCAAGCTCGAGAAGAGCCTGGGCGCCAGCGTGGCCGCCCCGGAATCGCCGAGCAGCCTGCAGCTCGCCCTGGAGCATGAGAAGCTGCAGCAGTCCCGCGTCGCCTACTACGACGCCCTGCACGGTGTCGGCCTGCGCGAGCCGGACGTCGTCGGCTACGTCTTCGCGATCAACGGCAAGGTGAACAGCGCCGACGTCTATCCCTCGAACGGCCTGTTCCTGAAGATGTGGCCGAAGCTTCTCAAGGCCAGCGCCGCCGAGGCGATCAGCGAAGGCGAGGGGGACCGGAAGGCCGCGCCGCCGTCGCTGCCGCTGGTCACGGGCTTCCTGCAGACCGCCGAGCGCGGCCGGGCGCGCCGCGACAAGCTGACCCGCCATGTCGAGCTGGAGACCCGCGAGGGTGCCGAGGCCTTCTTCTTCGAAAGCCGCTCGGCCGGCGGCGACTGGGTGCACCGCAACTACCTCGCCAAGTAGGCGGGGGGCCAAGTAGGCGGGGGCGCCCGGCCCGACGGCCACCCCGACGAGAGACGGGGGCGGCGGGCGGGCGGCGGGGTGCGAAGAGGGGGTCCCCGCCGCCCGCGCTCGCCAGTTTCCTCCGGCCAGACCCTTCTGGCCCGATCCTCTGGCCAGGCCCTTCCGGCAAGTCCCCTCTGGCGCGCCGCGGCGGCGGCGGGCAAAGTGGCGCCATGCGCGTCTATCTCGCCGGACCCGAGGTCTTTCTGCCCGACTCCGAGGACATCGGGGCCCGCAAGATCGAGATCTGCCGTCGCCACGGCCTGACCGGGGTCTATCCCGGCGACACCACCCTGGATCTCTCCGGCCTGGCGCCGCGTGCCGCCGGACAGCGGATCTACGGCTGCAACCGCGACCTCATGCGGGGCTGCGACGCGGTCATCGCCAACATGACCCCCTTCCGCGGCCCCAGCATGGACGTCGGCACCGCCTTCGAGCTCGGCTATCTGGCCGCCCTGGGCCGGCCGGTGCTGGGCTACAGCAACTCGGCCCGGAGCTTTCCGCAGAGGATCCTGGCCCACTTCGGCCTCGACCCGGTGCCGGGCGGCGGCGATCCGCCGGCCCGCGATCCCCTGGGCCTGGCGATCGAGAACTTCGACATGGTCGACAACCTGATGCTGGACGGCGCGATCCTGGACGCCGGCTTCGAGGTCGTGACCCGGCAGGTCGACGATCCGGCGCAGATCTACCGGGACCTGACCGGTTTCGAGGCCTGCGCCCGGCGCCTCGCGACGCCTCGGACCTAGGCCTCCGGCCGCCTCCAGACGCCCCCCGGCCCCCCGGCCGGGATGGGTAGACTCCCCAGGTTCCACCGGCGGCCGGCCTGCGGCAGACTGCGTGCCGAACCCTGACCCGGGAGGCCTGCAGCATGCCCAAGCACCTGGCGCTTGGCCAGCTCACCCAGTACCGCCGAGAGGGTGCGATCTTTCCGATTTCCGTCCTCACGGCCGGGGACGCGGTCGCCCATCGCGCCCACCTGGAGGCGGCCGAGGCGGCGCACCGGCCCTTCCACTACCTGGTCAAGCCCTACCTGATCTTCGGACCGGCCGATGCCCTGGCCCGGCATCCCGCCCTGCTGGACGCGGTCGAGGACGTCCTGGGGCCGGACATCCTGCTCTGGGACTCCTCCTACGTGATCAAGGAGCCCGGCGACCAGCGCCATGTCGGCTGGCATCAAGACCTGACCTACTGGGGCCTGGACTGCGACGAACTGGTGACCGCCTGGGTCGCACTCACGCCGTCGCGGCCGGACAACGGCGGCCTGCGATACCTGCCGTGCTCGCACCGGGAGGGCCGGCGGCCGCATGTCGACACCCAGGCCGCCGACAGCCTGTTGCACCGGGGTCAGGACGCCTCGGTCCAGGTGGATCCGGAGGCGGTCGTGGACATCGTGCTGCAGCCCGGCGAAGCCTCGCTGCACCACGGCTGGACGCTCCACGCCTCCGGCCCGAACGCCTCCACCGAGCGGCGCATCGGGCTGACCCTCCAGTACCTCGCCCCGAAGGCGCGCCAGACCCTGACCGACAAGGAGAGCGCGACCCTGGTTCGCGGCCGGGATCCCTTTGGCCACTTCCGGCCGGAACCGGCCTATTCCAAGGACTTCGAGCCCTCGGCCCTGGCCTTCCAGGCCGAGGCCGAGCGCCTGAAGAAGTGGGTCTACGACCGCGCCTGAGCGGCGCCCTTCCGCCGCCTCCCGGGGGCTGGACAAAGCCCCCAAAAGGCGCCATAAAGCGCCGCTTTGACCGACGGGAGTGGCTATGTGCGCGGCGGCCGCAGCCCCGGATCGGCCTCCGGACCCACCCGATGGGGTTCCAGGGGGCGACCCCTGGACGGCGCGGGTGCTGACCATCTTTCCGGAGATGTTCCCGGGACCGCTGGGCGCCAGCCTCGCCGGCAGGGCGCTGGAAAAGGGTTTATGGCGCTTGCAGGTCCTGGACATCCGGGACGTTGCGCGCGATAAACACCGCTCCGTGGACGATGCGCCCTTCGGCGGCGGGCCGGGAATGATCCTGCGCCCGGATGTCGTGGATGCGGCGCTGGCCACCGTGGAGACGGCGCCCGGCCCGGTCATCTACCTCTCGGCCCGGGGCCGCCTGCTGGATCAGGCGCGGGTTCGGGAACTGGCGACGGAGCCGGGTTTGACCCTGCTCTGCGGTCGTTATGAAGGAGTCGATCAGCGGGTTCTGGACGCCCGCCGCGTGGAAGAGCTGAGCATCGGCGACTACGTGCTCTCCGGCGGCGAAGCGGCGGCCATCGTGGTGATCGACGCGGTGCTGCGGCTGCTGCCCGGGGTCATGGGCAACCAGGCCAGCGGCGGCGAAGAGAGTTTCGAGCGGGGACTCCTCGAGTATCCCCACTACACCAGGCCCGCCGAATGGCAGGGCCGCCCGGTGCCGGAGGTGCTGCTTTCCGGCCACCACGCCGAGATCGACCGCTGGCGACGGGCGCAGGCGGAGACGACGACACAACAGCGGCGGCCCGATCTTTGGGCCCGCTATTGCAAGGACGCGAAGGAACAAGAGCCATGAACACCATCCAAAAGCTCGAAAAGGACCAGATCGATCGGCTCAGCGCCGAGAAGCAGATCCCCGACTTCGCGCCCGGCGATACGATCCGCGTCGACGTCAAGGTCGTCGAGGGCACGCGCGAGCGCATCCAGGCCTTCGAGGGCGTCTGCATCGGCCGCAAGAGCCGCGGCATCAACTCCTCCTTCACGGTCCGCAAGATCTCCTACGGCGAGGGCGTCGAGCGCGTCTTTCCGCTGTTCTCGCCGCGCATCGCCGGGGTCTCGGTGGTCCGCCGCGGCGACGTCCGCCGGGCCAAGCTCTATTACCTGCGCGGCCGCCGCGGCAAGTCGGCGCGCATCGCCGAGAAGACCACCGGCCTGGCCGGCAAGCTGACCCAGGCCGAGCGCGAGGCCGCCGCCGAGGCCAAGTCCCAGGCGCAGCAGGCCGCCAAGGCCAAGGCCGCCGCCGCCAAGGCCGCCAAGACCGAGGCCCCGGCCCAGACCGAAGAGGCCGCCGAGGCCTAGGTCCTCGAACGGCACTGCGCTCCCGCGGCGCCACAGACAGCAATCACCGGGCCGGCGCCGTCTTCCGCCAGGCGCAAGGCGCCCCTGGAAGGACGGAACCGATGGCTCAGCCGCGCACGCTCTTCGACAAGATCTGGGACAGCCACGTCGTCGACCGCCAGGACGACGGCACCTGCCTCATCTACATCGACCGTCACCTGGTCCACGATGATAACTTTTGAATTTAATAGCTTAATTTAACAATCTTGCGACTGCACATGTGCAAGCAGAGTGTACGTCATGTGAGCACAACTAAATATTTGTGATCAATTGTGAGCATTGGTCGACAGCGTCTCATCAAATCTTTTTTCGACACTATTTCTGTTTTTGTGTGTCCTTGGACCTGGTGCAAAACCTTCTTATAAGAATAAAAAAAACTGTCCATGGACCTAGTCCATGACAGGGGGTCCATGGACCTGGTCCATGAAAGTGGTCCATGGACCCGGTCCAAAGAGGGGGTCCATGGACCCCTGGTCCATGTTTTGTCCTCACCATTAGTAATGAGGTTGTCCTCTTGCTTTTTAGTATAAAACTTTCTTTTGTTATCACACAGCTGTTGTGCTTCATTGCTTACAATCACAATGTACAAACATTAACCACAAAGGACCACAAACAAATATGCTGAAGAACGTAGGATCTATAAAGACCTGATCAGCAAAAATGAAAAGTATAGACAAATTAAATTCTGCAAGCAGATATACTGCAATGCTGATCATACTACATGAAAATTATAACTCTGCAAGATATCAACACAACACCAAAAGAACTCAAAACAGAGCGGGATTGTAGCCATATATAGGCAGCTGTTTGTTGAGAGTTCTAGGTCAGGGCTTAAAATAAGGGGAGTACGCGGATATTTTTCATCAGAGCTTTCTCTGGTGGGTACCCCATACTGATAAGCCCCAAAAAGGGTGAAACAGCTGTCTATGGCTACAATCCTGCTCTGTTTTGAGTTCTTTCGGTGTCGCGTTGATTTCTTGCAGAATTAATTTTCACGTAGTACGATCAGCATTGCAGACTATTCTGTTTGCGTTAATATGTCCACACATATAATATTTATTTGGGCAATTAAGACAGATTGAAAGTGACAATAAAACTTCATTCTCACCCACCTGTCATTTGTTGGCATTAAGGTTTATTCAAAATGAGGCCGATGTTATGGATATAATTGGTTATCCAGTGGAAGTAAGAGACAGTCTTCCCATTCGAATGAAATTAATGTGCAACATTTGGCATTTTGCTTTGTAAATGTCTCTGCAAGCCAGTAATGTTACTGTCAAACTCAGAAAACCGTAAACACCTCAAGAATTTCAGGACCATGTATTGATTGTGTATACGTAGTGACCATGCTATCCCATTAATTAAAGTTCAGTACGTGCAAGCAAACCTGAAAATCACAAACTAGTTACTGCTTCAGCTGTTTGCAGTTTTAAGTTTTCTCATGACTTATCTCACAGCCCAATAATATTCCATTACTATTAGAATTTCCTGCTTGAGCCTTCACAATGACAATGCCTGTTTTAAGGAAGACAAATAACTCTCTCTTAGGTGAACACCTCTGGGACCAGTTAAGTGTCCATCTTCAGGGAGATGTCCATCTACTAGAGAGTCTAATAAGGGAGTAAAATAATTAATGTAGATATGGACCAACTATAGGTGTCCATTTTACAGAGGTGTCCATTAAGAGACAGTCGACGACTGTACAGGATACAGGTTGTGGCTTCAGTAGGAAAAATGACCTTGCAAATTTATTCAGCTCGCTATTGAGAACTGTAAAGAAATATACAGAGATGACAATTATTATACCTCTTCTAGTGAGGTCTGAAACCTGCAGATCTCTTTTGCACTCAAGCTACCCCATTCCTATTACACTCATCCTGGGCCTTAGATCCCCCCCCAAGCCCCTCAACACTCAAAATCCACTCAGCCCCAGTCACTAGGTCTTCTTAAACTTACATTACTGGTTGATCATTGGCATGGTGGATTTAGGGGTGAGCCAAGGGGACTGCACTGCCCCCACTCCATTTCCTTAGAGATTGTGTATTATAATAATATTTTAAAAGAATTTCCATTAAAATAAATAGTAGCTGTTTTGCTGGCTAAAATGTCCTGCAACCCTTCCCTCCTGCTTCCTGAATTTTCTGGATCAGCCCCTGTAATTGTATGGTGATTCACCTAACTATAGTTGTATATATTTGTCAAAAAATATATTTTCTCTATTGCATTGGGTACAGAGTTTAAAGATCTGGTCACTGATGGGAGTGGCGATGAGTCAAAGAGTGTTCCT
>JANQGU010000128.1 GCA_028282935.1 Kiloniellales bacterium | reverse complement strand
TCGCTCTCCGCAAACAGCAGCAGGCAGCCGTCGGGGTCCTTGACGTGGAACTCGCGCACGCCGTAGGGCTGGTCGAAGGGTGGTCGGACGCGGCCGGATGGCAGCTCCGAGAGCAGCGGCGCCAGTTCCTCGTAGAGCTCGTCCAGGCCGTGGACCCAGACGTGGAGCGAGATGTTGTTGGCCGTCGCCGCCAGGGCCCGGGGGTCGTCGCTGCGCAGGAAGTGCAGGGCGGCCTGGCCGCGGGTGACCGTGGCGAAGCTCTCGTCCGGCGCGACGAAGCGCGCCTCGAAGCCGAGGAAGTCCTTGTAGAACGCGACCGTGGCGCTGATGTTCCGCACCGGGACGATCGCGACGGCATCCGCGATCTCGGCTGGCTTAGCCATGAGAACCTCCTTGGGGCGTAAGGGGAGGCCGGGCTTCAGCGCCCTGTTCTCGCCAATCCTATCATAACTTCTTCTGGCGGAAGCGCGCGCGATAGCTGCCGCCGGGTTGGAAGAGCTCGTCCTGGGTTTCCGCCAGGCGGTCCTGGGCGGCGGCGTCCAGGGTGTCGAGCGTGAGCTCCAGGCCCTGTCGCGGCACCGCGACGCACTGCGCCACCGGCGTGCCCCTGGGCAGGACGCCGGAAAAGCCGCGGTCGGTCCAGGCGGCCGGGAAATGCACGTAGTTGTCGACGTAGCGGTCGGCGTCGACCAGGCCGGTCAGGGTGCGGAAGGGCAGGTCCGGCCGGTTGACCGGGTGGCTGACCAGAAGCGCGTAGCCGGGCTCCAGCTCGATGGTCCAGAAGTTCATGAACTTGATCAGCAGGCTGTCCGGCTCGTAGAGCGGCGAATCGACGACCTGGGCGTTGAGGTGGAAGCTCAGCGGCGCCCGCGCGCTGTGCCCCGGCAGGCCGGCGGGCAGCTCCGTCCAGTCCCAGGCGAAGGCGCCGTCCTCGAAACGCAGGTCGCAGGCCAGCGGCATGAGGAAGCCGAAGCTCATGGCGTCGACGAAGGGCGGGCACTGCTTGACCGTCTTGACCTCGGTCTCGAAGTCCTCGGCCCGCGCGGTCATCGGCATGCGCTTCAGCCAGTCCGGCAGGCCGCGCTTGGCCGGGACCGGCGCCGGCAGGATCGCCTCGAGCTCGGGCAGGCAGCGGAAGACGATCTTCATCGTCGAAGGCTAGCCCCCAAAGCCGAAGCTGCGGCTGCCGCGCGGTGCCGTCATCCGGTCTTCTCCCGGCGGATCTTCTGCCAGACCGGGCGGAAGTCGTAGGTCGGGAAGAACTCGCTGTCGAAGGCGCCCCAGGCGGACTGCTCGATGGCCAGGTTGACGTCGCGCAGCTTGGCGGCCGGGACCTTGAGGGTCACCACCTGCCCGATGCCCATCATCACGTACCAGGAGACAACCTCGGTCCCCTCGGGCGGGAAGCGCTCCCAGAAGCCGGCGGCGTCCAGCTTGGCGTTGATCTCGGCCAGGTTCTTGTCCTTCTGGTGCTTCAGATGGATGGTCAGCAGAATCTCGTCGGCTGCCTGGGTCGGGCCGGGGGCCGGGCCGGGGGCCGGGCTTGGGGGTGCATCTGCGGTCATGCCTGCCACGTCCTCCCACACGCGTGTGGCGGAATCCTGACATTTCCTTCGGATTCGCGCCAGCGCCGCGTCGCCCCGCCCGCTGCGAGAGAAAAGAAAAGGCCCCCTGGATCGAGCGGGCCGGGGGCCTGAAGTGTGGGGATAGCGTGGGGATATCAACGCTGCGCAAGGTGGCAGCGCTCTGTGTCACTTCGATTGCAGTCTGCCGACAGCGCGGTGAAATCGCCTGTGGACAGTCCCGCGCGCTTCTTGCGGTGCTGGGCCGTGCCGGCGGGCGGCCACCAAGGAGGTTTGTTCGGAAAAGGAATTCCGTTATCATCTCGCCGCTTCGGGCCGAATTGGCTCTCATCGTCCGAAGATGGAGACATGGCGAAAGAGGACCTTCTGGAGTTCCAGGGCACGGTGATCGAGCTGCTGCCCAACGCAATGTTTCGGGTGCGGCTGGAAAACGATCACGAAATCCTGGCGGTCACGGCCGGCAAGATGCGCAAGCACCGCATCCGCGTCCTCGCGGGCGACCGTGTGACCGTCGAAATGACGCCTTACGACCTCACCAAGGGCCGCATCACCTTCCGCTTCAAGTAGACCGGCCGGCAGCATGCCCAAGGGACGCGCCAGCGCGACGATCAGGCTGCCGGCTTTGGTGCTGGGCTCGGCGTCGCCGCGCCGCCGGGACCTGCTGCGCCAGGTCGGCGTCGAGCCGGCGGTGATCGACGCCGCCGAGATCGACGAGACGCCCGAGCGCGGCGAATTGCCCGCGGCCTATGCCCGGCGCATCGCGGCCGAGAAGCTGCGCGCGGTCGCAGCGCGGCACCCCGGCGCCTTCGTGCTCGCCGCCGACACCGTGGTCGCGGCCGGCCGCCGCATCCTGCCCAAGCCGGCCGACCTTGCCGAGGCCCGGGCCTGCCTGGAACGGCTGTCCGGACGCAATCACAAGGTGCTGGGCGCCGTGGCGGTGCAGGCGCCCGATGGCCGGACGGCCGGGCGCCTGGTGACGACCCGGGTCCGTTTCCGGCGCCTGCACCCCGACGAGCTGGCCGCCTACCTGGACAGCGAAGAGTGGCGGGGCAAGGCCGGCGGCTATGCGATCCAGGGCCGCGCCGCCGCCTTCGTGCCGGAGATCCAGGGCTCCTACCCCAACGTCGTCGGCCTGCCGCTGGTGGAAACCCTGGCGCTCTTGCGGGGCCTTGGATGGCGGGGCTAGACGACGCCCTGCTGTTCTCCGCCCTGCCCGGGATCCTCTGGGCGGCCCGGGTCGAGGACGGCGCCCTGGCCGAGCTGACGCTGCGCCGCGACGACCGGCCCGAGATCCAGGGCAACCTCTACCTGGGCCGGGTGACCCGGGTCGACCGCGGCCTGGGGGCCGCCTTCGTCGAGATCGGGCTGGCCGAGCCCGGCCTGCTGCCCCTCGACCGGGTCGAGGCCCGGCCGGCGGAGGGCGCGGCCCTGATCGTCCGGGTCCAGCGCGCCCCCGGACCGGGCAAGGGGGCCAAGCTGACCGGCAAGCTGCCGGCGGCGCTGCGCCCCGGCGCCGAGGCCGCGGCCGAGGCGGCCAAGGCGCCGGCCTTGCTCCATCGGGCCGAGGATCCGCTCGACCGGCTGCTGGGCGACCCCGCGGCGCCGGGCCGGATCCTGGTCGACGATCCCGAGCTCCTGGCCGCGCTCCGCCGGCGCCTGGAGGCCGCGGGTCGCCCGAGCGAGGGCCTGGAGCTGCACCACGGCGAGCTGCCGCTCTTCGAGGCCTGGGGCCTGGCCGAGCGGATCGAGGCCCTGCTCGATCCCCGGGTCGCCCTGCCGGGCGGCGGTGCCCTGCGGATCGAGCCGACCCGGACGCTGGTCGCGGTCGACGTCGACAGCGGCAGGCGCCGGGCCGGAGACCCCGGACGCCTGGCGCTGGAGGTGAACCTGGAGGCCGCCGCCGCCGCGGCGCGCCAGCTGCGGCTGCGCCGGCTCTCGGGCCTGATCGTGATCGACTTCCTGGAGCTGCAGCCGCGCGCGCAGCGCCAGGAGGTGGTGCGCCGCCTGCGCCAGGAGATGAAGCCCGACCCCGAGGCCGGGCGGGTCCTGCCGATGTCGGCCTCGGGCCTGGTCGAAGTGACCCGCCGCCGCGCGGGCCCGCCCCTCTACGAGCTGCTGACCCGGCCCTGCGGGCTGCACGGCTCGGGCCGGGCCTGGGACCCGGCGATCCTGGCCTGGCAGGCCCTGCAGCGCCTGCGCCACCAGGCCCAGGGCCGTGCGGGCGGCCCGCCGCGGCTGAGCTGCGGGCCGGCGGTCGCCGCCGCGCTGCAGGGGCCGGCGGCGGCGGCGCGCCACGCGGTCGCGGCCGCGCTGGGGCGCGAGATCGAGATCCTGGCCGACCCGAGCTTGGCGGACGACGAGATCCGGATTGTGCTATAGGGGGCCATGACCAAGACCAACGACCGTGTTGTGCCGATCAACAACCTGCAAAAGGGCAGCGGCCGCTGTCCGCTTTGCGAGAAGCCGAGCGAGACGCGCTATCGGCCCTTCTGCTCCAAGCGCTGCGCCGACCTGGACCTCAGCCGCTGGCTTCACGGGGTCTACAGCATCCCGACCGACGAGGCGCCGGAGGGCAGCGGCGCCGGCGGCGAGGACGAAGGGCTCTGATGCGCGCGGTGCCGGCTCTCGCCCTCCTGGCGCTCCTGGTCCTCGCCGCGCCCGCCGGGGCCTTCGAGGAAGAGGCCCTGGACTCCGTGGTCACGCTCTGGCCCGTCTGGCCCGAGCCCGGGGCCGCGGCCGGCCGCCAGGAGCCCCAAGGCTCGGCCGTGGCCATCGCGCCCGGCGGCTACCTGGTCACGGCCCTGCACGTCGTCCGCGGCGCGCGGGTGATCCGGGTCGTGCCCCGCCGGGGGCCGCAGCTGGAGGCCCGCCTGGTCGGCAGCGACCCGGCGACCGACTTGGCGCTGCTGAAGGTCGAGGCCGAGCTGCCGGTCCTGGAGCCGGCGCCGCCGCCGGCGCTGGGCGCCCCGGTCTGCGCCTTGGGCAATCCCTTCGGCAGCGGCCTCTCGGTCAGCTGCGGCGTGGTCTCGGCCCGCGACCGCACCGGGATGGGCTTCAATCCGATCGAGGACTTCATCCAGACCGACGCCGCGGTCAACCCGGGCATGTCGGGCGGGGCGCTGGTCGACGCCCAGGGCCGGCTGGTCGGGGTGCTGCTGGCGATCTTCACCCGTGACGCGGACGGCGATATCGGCCTGAACTTCGCCGCCTCCCGGCGGCTGGTCGAGCGGGTGGTCAGCGACCTCATGTCGGGTCCGACGGTCCGGCGCAGCACCCCGGGGTTCCGGGTCGCCGGTCTGGGCCGCGAGGACCGGCTGCGCTGGCGCGGGGTCCGGATCGTATCGGTCGGTGCCGAGGGCGCGGCGGCGGCGGCGGGCCTGGAGCCTGGCGATGTCGTGACCGCCGTCGGCGCGCGCGCGGTCGCCAAGCCCAGCGACCTGGAGACGGCGATCCAGCTTCACCGGCCGGGGGAGTCGGTCGCCATCGACTACCTGCGCGACGGCGAGGCCCGCCAGGCCACCCTCAGGCTTCCCGACTAGGCCGGCCGTGACCCGCGCCCCCGCCCGCCGGCTTTCCTGGAGTCTCCTTGTCCTGGGCCTCCTTGCGCCGTCCGGCGCCGGGGCGCAGGACGGCTGCGCGGCGCCCGAGCCGGTCTGCGCGGCGCGGGCGGCGGTCTTCGCCGTCGAGGGTGTGGACAACGGCAGCGCCGTGCGGATCGGGCGCCAGCGCCTGGTCACCAGCCGACACCTCGTGGCCGAGCGCGAGGCGGTCGAACTCCAGCTTCCTGACGGCCGGCGCCTGGTCGCGGCGGTCATCCCCAGCAGCTACGAGGGCGACCTGCTGCTGCTACGGGCGGCGGCGCTGCCGCCGGGGCCGAGCCTTGCGCCCGCCGCCGCCGCGCCGCAACGCGAGGCGCGCCTCTTCACCGTGGGGGCGGAGCCGCGTACGCGGCGCATACGTACCTACGCGCCCGGCCGCCCCCTGGTGCCCATCGCGACGGGCAAGCCCCTGGCCCGCCTGCACCACGACGCGGAGGCCGAGCCGGCGAACAGCGGCGGCGCCCTGGTCGATGCCGAGGGCCGGCTGGTCGGGATCACCGCCTCCGGCGGCGAGGGCCGCAACGAAGCGGTGCCGGCCGCAGCGATCGCCGAACTGGAGCGCCTGAGCGGTCCGGAGCACGCCGAGGCGAGCCGGGCCCTCGGCTTGGCCTACCGGCTTTGCGACGAGCGGATCGCCGCCGTGGGACAGCGAGAGCGCCGCATGGCCGACGGCACGGCGGTGGCGATCCTCCAGGCCTGCGGCCAAAGCCAGAACCGGCAGCTCTTCGATCTGGCGGGGAAGCTCTTCGGCTCCCTGGGCCGGATCGACGAGGCGCTGGAGATGTACCGGCGCGCCCTGGAGCAGGACCCCCATGCCCCCAACGCCCGGATCGGCATGGCGATCACCCTGCATCTGGCGCGGCGCTACGAGGAGGAGCTGCCCCATCTCCGCTGGCTGCTGGAGGTGATCCCTACCGACCCCCAGATCCTGCGCTTCGCGATCCAGGCCGGCACCTGGGGCGGCGACCGGGCCCTGGCCGAGCAGGCCCTGGCCCTGCTGGAGACCCATCATCCGAACATGGCCCCGGCCGCCCGGCGCTTCCTGGAACGCAGCCCGCCGCCGCGCTAGGGCCGCCTCGGGCTCGATCCCGGGGGGGCCGGTATGGTCCTGGGGGATCACCTCAGGAGGGTGATTCAGGGGGCGGCCACTCGCCCACTCGGCCGTCCCGCCCCTGATCCGACGGACCGCCCTGGCGGGCGAGGGGAGGCCGCGAAGGGCGATCTCCAGACAGGGTCCTCGGTCCGGCGAAAAGCTTGCCGTGTCGGCTGGACAGCGCCTTCAAGATTATCTATAAGCCTGCGTCCTGATCGACGAGCATCCTGCCCAGGTAGCTCAGTTGGTAGAGCACGTGACTGAAAATCACGGTGTCGGTGGTTCGATTCCTCCCCTGGGCACCATCCTCCTTCCAGCACACTGAAGCACTGAAACCGCGGCCGGCGAGGGCCGGGGCGCCGCCGTCCTGCCTTGCGTCTCCGTCACGGGAGGGGCTGATCGCTCAGCGCCGGCGCAAGATGTTTTATCATGGGATGGATTCGAGGGCATTTGATAAAGTAATTTATTATTAATGCGTTATGCTGGTTTGGTAAGGGGCGGTTTTTCATGGGTACCGATACGGGTACCAGCCCTCTTGGGACGCTCGAGAGATTTCTCCGGGGCTATGGACCCTAGGGCGCGGGCGGATTCGCCGCTCCTGGGCCTTCCCTGGGGGCTGGTTTTTTCGGCCGCGAGCTCCGGCGTCAGCGCCGCTGGGCGAAGGCCCCGGTGCCGTGCCAGAGGGTCCGGCTCGACTCGGCGAGCTGGAGCACGTGGCCGGCCCAGCCGTCGAGGGCGCGGCGCAGGTCGTCGTTGGAGATGCCGGCGCGGACCATGTGGTCGAGGCCGGCGGGGACCTGGCTGCGCCGTTCCAGAAGCCGGTTCAGGATCTCGGCCGAGGCGCCGAGGCGGGCCATGCCGGCGGCGGTGGTCCGGCGCAGGTCGCCGATCCGCCAGCCCTCCACTCCCGAGATCTCGGCGGCGCGGCGGACCGCGTTCGAGAAGCCGGTCACCGGACGGTCGCCGCGCGGGCCGGCCGGGAAGGCGTAGGGGCTGTCGCCGCGGGGCATCGAGGCCAGCACCTCGACGGCGGCGCCGGGCAGGGGCACCTCGTGCCGCTGCCCGTCCTCGCGGCGCAGCGACCAGACCTGGTCGGCCAGCCCGATATCCATCAGCCGCAGGGCGGCGACGTCGCCGCGCCGCTGCCCGGTCAGAAGGGCGATCTTGAAGAGCGCGCCATAGGGCCAGCCCATCTGCTCCCAGGCCTGCCAGAGGGCGGCGATCTCGTTGTCGGTCAGGATGCGCTGGCGCGGCGCCTCCTTGGCCGGCGGCCGGATGTTGACCACCGGCGAGGTCTCGACCAGGCCGGCCTCGATGCCCCAGAGGTAGATCTTGCGGATCAGGGCCAGGCGTCGGTTGGCCGCGTAGGGATGGCCGCGCTGCTGTACGTCTTCGATCAGCGCGATGATGTCCGCCCGGGTCACCGAGTCGGCCGTACGCCGGCCCCAGGCCGGAATCAGGTCGGCCTCGATCATCTGCTGGTCGAGCTTCCAGGACTTCTTGCTGCGTTTCGCGTAGCGCTCCAGGTAGGCCTGGGCCAGGGCCTGGAAGCTGAAGCCGCCGCCGGTGACGGCGGCCCGGTTCCGGGAGGGGTCGCGGCCGCGGGCGACCTCCTGCAGGGCATCGAAGGCGGCATCGCGCGCGAGCTCCAACGAGAGCGTCGGATAGGTGCCCAGGGAGAGCCGGCGCTTGCGGCCTTCAATCCGGTACATGACCTGCCAGGTCTTGCGGCCGTTCTCCGAGATCCGCAGGCCGAAGCCCGGCATCTCGTCGTCCCAATAGTCGGTCCGGCCGGTCGCGGGCGGGGTCAGGCCGGCGACGATGCGTTCGCTGAGTCGGGTGACCGCCATGACGGCCGCGGTGCCTCGCTTCCCTGGTCGGCCGGCCTCGGCCTCGCGGCCGAATCGGCTCCTTGGGGAGGACTCTAGGGCCGGCCGGGAAGGGCTGTCCAGCCGCCCTGCCGAGCCGGGGCGGGCAGGGGGCGGGCAGGGGGCCGATCCCCGGCCGGATGCCACGGTCTTTACCGTTCAGCAACCAGGATTGGCTAGTTCTATCCTGGCCAAGAGGGATGGAGAACAGAGACTTAAGGGGTATGTGATGCGTGCTGCCGGGCTTCCCTTCAAGCCGATCCTGCTTTGCCTCCTCGTTGCCGGCCTGGGCCTGAGCGCCTGCGGCGAAGGTGAGAAGCTGCCCGAGGTCGGCAAGCTGATCGCCAAGCTGCAGAGCGACAAGCCGGCGACCAGGAAGCGGGCCGCCGTCCTTCTGGGCAAGCACGGCCAGCGTGCCGCCAGCGCGGTGACCGCCCTGCTGGACGCTGCGGACTTGACGGTCAAGCCGAGCGAGGAGCAGAAGCCGAAGAAGAAGAAAAAGAAGAAGGGCAAGGACAAGCAGGCGAAGGTGGTCAACGATGCGGAGCTCTACGACGCCATCGTCAAGGCGCTCTCGCGGACCGGCAAGGCCGGTGTCGCCGACTTGATCAGGGGGCTGGAGCGGCCGGGCCCGCGGTCGTCCTGGGCGGCGATGACCGCGCTCAGCTGGATCGGCAAGCCGGCGGTGAAGCCGCTGATCGAAGCCCTGGGCCAGGACAACGACCAGGTCCGTGACCTCGCGGCGACCGCACTGGGTGGCATCGGCAAGAAGGCCGCCGACTCGATCCCGGCGCTGATGGACATCGCGCGCGGGCGCCACGGCTCGGCTTCCGGCCAAGCGGTGGTCTCGCTCGGCAAGATGGGCGGGGCCGCTGTCCCCGGCCTGCTCGAGCTTCTCGACGATCCGAAGATGGGCCCGCGGCGGGCCGAGGTCGTCACGGCGATCGGCCAGCTCGGCGGTGCCGCCAAGCCTGCCGTGCCGACCCTTCTGGCCCTGCTCGAAGAGGACGACCAGAGGATCCGACTGGCGACCGTGCTTGCCCTAGGCGAGATCGGACCGGCGGCAGAAGCCGCGATCCCCAAGTTGATGCGTCTTGAGAGTGGCGATCGCACCCAGGTCGCTCGGGTTGCCGGAAAGGCCCTCGACCAAATCGCGCCCAACCGCTAGGCGGGGCCGCGATCCACTGGCCAAGACGTCTTGCTCGGCCCAGAAGCCGAGGCAGCGGCGTGGTGCTCTCAATCCAACCCAGGACCATCTCCCCAGGGTATCCCCTCGGGGGCGGCCTATCGCTAATCGCCCTCGTACGGCGTGGCGCTGCTGCGTCTCAATCAGCGCCGACGCCGGGCCCTTTCCTGAAGGCGCTGGCGAATCGCCATGCCTGAAGGATAGGCAACGAGAACAACCATCAGAAGCACGATGGTAGAATTTAAAAATGCATCGATCATAGGGCGTCCCTTTATCCCCCCGATCGACAACCCGTTGTCGCTAGCCTGTCGTAAAGCTTGTAAAAAGACAAGCTTAATCTATTAACACCTACACAAGTCAATAAATTCAGAGGCTTGGCTGGAGAATCGGAGGATTGATCCACACAGTTCTCCACCGGCGATGCGGCGGCCAGCGAATCGCGACGGATCCCTCCGCCCTTCCTTCCTTCGGTCCAATCTGCGCTCAAGTGACCGCAGACGGCTCTAGGAACATGTTCCTGGTTCGGGTCGTCTCAGGCGCTGCCGGCGATGTACTCGCGCAGGGTCGTGGTCTCGGACTCCAGCTCCTCGAGGCGGCTCTTGACCAAGTCGCCGATGCTGACGATTCCCACCAGCTTGCCCTGCTCGACCACCGGAAGATGGCGGAAGCGGCCGTCGGTCATCTGCTTCATGATGGCGTCGACCCGGTCGTCCGGAGTGCAGGTCTTGACCTCGGCGGTCATGCGATCCTTGACCTTCAGGGCCAAGAGGTCGGCGCCGTGGTCCGGCAGCCCGCGCACCAGATCCCGCTCGGACAGGATCCCGGCGAGCCGGCCGTCTTCTGTGATGATGACGAGGGCGCCGACGTTGTGCTCCTTCAGGAGCCTAGCCGCATCGGCGATGGTCGAATCGGGGCGGGCGGTGACAACCTCCGCCCCGTTCACGGAGACTATATGTCGAACGAGCATGGCTCTGCTTCTCCTTCCTTCGGCCGATTTTAGGCACTTGCCGCTCAGAGCCCCGTTTTTTTGAGAAGTATTGCACTCTTTGGATGAGTTTTCAAAATAGGCCTGCCGGGCCGGCTTCAGGACGCCGCCGCCGGCCGGGCGGGGTGTTCGCCTGGGCGCCGGGAGGAAGCGATGCCGAAGATGACCAAGGATGCTTCTCAGCGAAGGAGGGCGCGCGAAGCGCCCTCCGCCGCGCTGGTGCTGGACACCGCCCTTAGCCGCGCGGAGCAGCATGGATGGGACAGCTTGCGGTTGCGCGAGCTGGCGGCCGACCTCGGCGTGCCGCTGTCCGAGATCCTGGTCCATTACCGCGACGCCGATGCCATTGCGGACGCCTGGTTCCGCCGGGCGCTGGCCGCGATGCTGGCGCCGCCGCCGGAGGGTTTCGCGGCGCTGCCGGCGCAGGAACGGCTGCGCCTCACGATGCTGCGCTGGTTCGATGCCCTGGCGCCGTACCGCCGGGTGACCGGCGAGATGCTGGCGGGCAAGGCCTATCCCTCGCACCCGCATCACTGGGTCCCGATGATCTTCAACCTTTCCCGGACCATCCATTGGCTCCGGGACGCGGCCGGCCTGGACGCCGGCGGCCGCCGCCGCCAGGTCGAGGAGGTCGGCCTGACCGCGCTCTTCCTGGCGACCCTGAGGGACTGGCTGCGCGACGAGACCCAGGATCAGGAAAGGACGAAGGCCCGCCTGGCGCGGCGCCTGGCCGGCGCCGACCGCCTCATGGCATCCCTTTTCCAGGGCACGCCGGCCGGGCCTTCGCCGGAGGACAAGAAGGGGTGAGGACCCCGCTCGCGACCCCGGGACAAGATTGCCGCAAAGCCCGTAAATTCCTTGGATTCGGTTTACCCTTTCTTAACCATGGAGGCATAGATTGATCCACGGAGCGCAACGCGCTCCCCTCCCTCCCTCCCTAAGACCAAGATGAAAGCCCCGCCCCCCTCCCCGGCGGGGCTTTCGCTTTTCGGGGCCGGGGCCCGTGCTCAGTCGGGCCGTGGCATCCGGCGGCCTTCCGCGAAGACCCGCGGCGCCGGACCCGCGTCGGGCGCGTGCCGCCGCAGCGTTAACACGCTGGTAGGAAGTCTCTGCGAGTTTGTCTTTTGGCCTATAACTAAATAGGAGGCTCTGCGCGTGCGGAGTTCCAGGAAGATCCTCCTGGTTGCGAACGACCCGGACCTGGTCCGTCGGATCACGGAAAGCCTGACCCGGGACCGTCCGTCCGAGGCCCCCGGGCCGACTCTCGACCTCCGCAGCCTGCCCAGCCTCGCCGAGGCCGCCGCGGCCTGCGATGCCCAGACCTGGGACCTTCTGCTCCTGGATCTCGATGTCCTGGCCGCCGGGGACTCCGACCGGGCCAAGGCGCCCGAGGCCTTGCTGCTCGACCATCGGGCGCCCCTGGTCGGCTTCCGGGGCGGCGACGACCTGGCCGGTCTCCGGGAGGCCGTGACGGCCGGCCTGGCGCGGGGGACCCAAGACCCGCGCGGCCTCCGCCGGGCCCTCTACGACGACTTCACCGGCCTGCCCACCCAGGCGCTGCTGATCGACCTGGTCAACCAGGCGGTGGCGCGGGCCAAGCGCAGCGGCCTCTACGTCGCCCTGGTCCCCTTCACCCTCAAGGGGCTGCAGGACTGCGAGGAGCGTTTCGAGCCGGCCAAGGTCGAGAAGATCTACAAGTCCCTGCTGGGGCGGCTGACCGGTTCGCTGCGCAGCAGCGACGTGGTCGCCCACTTCGGCGGTGCCGAGTTCGCGATCCTGATGGAGATCCGCAACGGCTACGACGATGCGGTTCTGGTGGCGGAGCGGATCCGCGAGATCATGACCGACAGCTTCGTCTTCGGCGAGGTCGTGCTCGATATCACCATGACCCTGCGCGGCCCGGTCCTCTGCGAGGCCGCGATCGAGGACCTGGAGCCTCTGCTGCGGCAGGCCGGGAGCGCCGAAGGGATCTCCGCCTCGGCGGCCTGACGCCTCCCGGGATCCCGGGCCGGCCGTCCCGGATTAGCGACCGCCTTGGGGTGAATCCGCCCTTTGGGCGGCGGCCGTCGCGCCGACGAGGTGTGTCTTCTTTTTCCTAATTGACTTCGATCAAGGCGCTTGCCGCGTCCATCGGGTTCATTGCGGCCTAAGGTCGGATTTCCGGGGTACGGGCCTTTCCAGATGACACAGCGTTTGAGCCGCAGGGCCTTCTTGGCAATGCGCCGCGAGGTGCCGAAGCCCGGCGCTTCGCCGGACCGGCTCGAGGCCGCGATCGCGTCGCGCTGCCTGTCCCTCGAGGGCGTGGCCTGCCGGATCTGCGGCGAGCACTGCGACGCCGGGGCGATCCGCTTCCACCTTCGGGTCGGCGGCGCGGCGTTGCCCGAGGTCACCGCCGATTGCACCGGCTGTGGCACCTGCGTCGGGGTCTGTCCCGCCGCCGCGATTTCTATGGTCGAGAAGACAGAGCGAGTGGAGCCGGCATGAACATCTGCGGAGTCGTCGTTCACGCACGTCCCGAGCAAGGCGACAGCCTTTGCGCGGCGATCGAAGACCTGCCCGGTGCCGAGGTGCACGCCCGCGCGCCCGACGGCCGCCTGGTCGTCACCGTCGAGGATCACGGCGAGGCCTACGCCGGCGACACGGTGCTGCGACTGCACCGCCTGCCGGGCGTGCTTTCGGCCGCCCTCGTCTATCACAGCTTCGAACCGGAAGCGGCCGCTTCCGATGGGTCCTGGGAGAACCAATGATGACGCAGTCCCGTCGAGACTTCTTCAAGTCCTCCGCCATCGCGGCCACGGCGGCCGCGGCCGGCGTCACCCTGCCGCTCGGCACCAGTGCCCAGGGGGCCACCGACGGCATCCGCTGGGACAAGGCGCCCTGCCGCTTCTGCGGCACCGGCTGCAGCGTCCTGGTCGGCACCAAGGGCGGCCGGGTGGTCGCGACCCAGGGCGATCCCGACGCGCCGGTGAACCGCGGCCTCAACTGCATCAAGGGCTATTTCCTCTCCAAGATCATGTACGGCGAGGACCGCCTGCACCAGCCGCTGCTGCGCAAGACCGACGGCAAGTACGACAAGGACGGCCGCTTCGAGCCGGTCTCCTGGGACGAGGCCTTCGACGTCATGGCCGAGAAGTTCAAGGCCGCGCTCAAGGCCAAGGGGCCGACGTCGGTCGGAATGTTCGGCTCCGGCCAGTGGACGGTCTGGGAGGGCTACGCCGCGGCCAAGCTGATGAAGGCCGGCTTCCGGTCGAACAACATCGACCCCAACGCCCGGCACTGCATGGCCTCGGCCGTGGCCGGCTTCATCCGCACCTTCGGCATCGACGAGCCCATGGGTTGCTACGACGACCTGGAGCACGCCGACGCCTTCGTGCTCTGGGGCGCCAACATGGCGGAGATGCATCCGATCCTCTGGTCGCGCCTGACCGACCGGCGCCTGACCGCCGATCACGTCCGGGTCGCCGTGCTCTCGACCTTCGAGAACCGCAACTTCGACCTGGCCGATGTCGGCATCATCTTCAAGCCGCAGACCGACCTGGCGATGCTGAACTACATCGCCAACTACATCATCCAGAACGGCAAGGTGAACGAGGACTTCGTCGCCAAGCACGTCAACTTCCGGCGCGGCAACGACGACATCGGCTACGGCCTCAGGCCCTCGGACCCGCGCGAGCAGAGCGCCAAGAATGCCAAGAAGGCCGGCGGCTCCTCTGAGATGACCTTCGAGGAGTACGCGGCCTACGTCGCCGACTACACCCTGGAGAAGGTGAGCGCCCTCTCGGGCGTCGAGCCCGAGAAGCTCCAGGCCCTGGCCGAGCTCTATGCCGACCCGGACCGCAAGGTCGTGTCCTACTGGACCATGGGTTTCAACCAGCACACCCGGGGCACCTGGGTGAACAACATGGTCTACAACGTCCACCTCCTGACCGGGAAGATCTCGGAGCCGGGCAACGGGCCCTTCTCCCTGACCGGCCAGCCCTCGGCCTGCGGCACGGCGCGCGAGGTCGGCACCTTCGCGCATCGCCTGCCGGCCGACATGGTGGTCAAGAACCCCGAGCACCGGGCCGTGGCGGAGAAGATCTGGAAGCTGCCGGAAGGCACGATTCCCGAGAAGGTCGGCTATCACGCGGTGCTGCAGAACCGCATGCTCAAGGACGGCAAGCTCAACGCCTACTGGGTGCTCTGCACCAACAACGTGCAGGCGGCGCCGAACCTCAACGAGGAGACCTATCCCGGCTACCGCAACCCGGAGAACTTCATCGTCGTCTCGGATCCCTATCCGACGGTGACCGCGCTCTCGGCCGACCTGATCCTGCCGACCGCGATGTGGGTCGAGAAGGAGGGCGCCTACGGCAACGCCGAGCGGCGCACCCAGTTTTGGCGCCAGCAGATCGCGCCGCCGGGCGAGGCCAAGTCCGACGTCTGGCAGCTGGTCGAGTTCTCCAAGCGCTTCAAGGTCGAGGAGGTCTGGCCCGAGGAGCTGGTCGCCAAGGCGCCGGAGTACCGCAACAAGACCCTCTACGACGTGCTCTTCGCCAACGGCGAGGTCGACAAGTTCCCGGTCTCGGAGATTGCGGAGGGCTTCGGGAACCACGAATCCGAGGACTTCGGCTTCTACCTCCAGAAGGGCCTCTACGAGGAATACGCCGGCTTCGGCCGCGGCAAGGCGCACGACCTCGCCGACTTCGACCTCTACCACAAGACCCGCGGCCTGCGCTGGCCGGTGGTCGACGGCAAGGAGACGCTGTGGCGCTTCCGCGAGGGTTACGACCCCTACGTCAAGGAAGGCGAAGGCGTGAGGTTCTACGGCAAGAAGGACGGCAAGGCGGTGATCTTCGCGCTGCCCTACGAGCCCGCCGCCGAGGAGCCGAACGAGGAGTACGATCTCTGGCTGGTTACCGGCCGGGTCCTCGAGCATTGGCATTCCGGCTCGATGACCCGGCGGGTGCCAGAGCTGCACCGGGCCTTCCCCCACGCGGTGCTCTTCATGCACCCCGAGGACGCCGAGGCGCGCGGCTTCAAGCGCGGCCAGGAGGTGCGCCTCAAGACCCGCCGCGGCGAGCTGCTGACCCGGGTCGAGACCAAGGGCCGCAACAAGATGCCGAAGGGCCTGGTCTTCATCCCCTGGTTCGACGAAGGCCAGCTGGTCAACAAGCTGACCCTGGACGCGACCTGCCCGATCTCCAAGGAGACCGACTTCAAGAAGTGCGCCTGCAAGATAGAGGCCGCCTAGGTGAAGATGGTGCGCGGCATACCCCCCACCCTTACCCTCCCCCTCAAGGGGGGAGGGGATTCGCCGAACCGACGGCTGGTACCTCCCTCCCCCTTGAGGGGGGAGGGGCGCGTACGCGCGGCGCTTCGCGCGGGTGGGGGTGATTGCCACCGCGAGGTGGCAAGGCGGTAGGTCCGATGTCTGGGATGAACGCGCGCATAAAGAGCAGCCTCGCCAGCCGGCGCCGGTTCCTCGCCGACGCCCTGCGGGGCGCCTGCGGGGCCGGGGTCGCCGGGCTGCTGCTGGGGCTGCTGGCGGCGCAGGGGCGGGCCCGTCCGGCCGAGGCCCTGCGCCCGCCCGGGGCGCTGCCCGAGCCGGACTTCCTGGGCGCCTGCGTGCGCTGTGGCCTCTGCGTCCGCGACTGCCCCTACGATACCCTGCGCCTGGCCGAGCTGGGCGAGGCGGTGACCGCCGGCACGCCCTACTTCCTGGCCCGCGAGGTGCCCTGCGAGATGTGCGAGGACATCCCCTGCCTGGCGGCCTGTCCGACCGGCGCCCTGGATCCCGGGCTGGAGGCGATCGAGGACGCCCGCATGGGGGTCGCGGTCCTGGTCGGCCAGGAGACCTGCCTCAACCTGCTGGGCCTGCGCTGCGACGTCTGCTATCGGATCTGCCCGCTGATCGACGAGGCGATCACCCTGGAGCGGGAGCACAACGAGCGCACCGGCGCCCACGCCCGCTTCGTGCCGACGGTGCACAGCGACGCCTGCACCGGCTGCGGCAAGTGCGAGCAGGCCTGCGTCCTGGAGGCGGCGGCGATCAAGGTCCTGCCACGTCACCTGGCCCTGGGCGAGCTCGGCCACCACTACCGCCTGGGCTGGGAGGAAAAGGAGAAGCGGGGCGAGTCCTTGGTGCCCGGGGTCATCGACCTGCCCGACCGGGTCCCCGAAAGCCTGCCGGAGTGGAAGCCGTGACCGCCAAGGCGCATCCGGGCCGCGACGCCGTCGAGGCCAAGGGCTGGCTGCGGGCGCAGAAGTGGCTGCTGCTGCGCCGGGCCTCGCAGCTCGGCTTCCTCGGGCTCTTCCTGCTCGGGCCCTGGGCCGGGATCTGGATCGTCGAGGGCACGCTGATCTCCAGCGACACCCTGGACGTCCTGCCGCTCAGCGATCCCTACGCCCTGCTGCAGTCGCTGGCCGCCGGCCAGGTGCCGGCCCTGACGGCCCTGATCGGCGGCGCTATCGTGCTCGCGGTCTACGCGGTCATCGGGGGCCGGGTCTACTGTTCCTGGGTCTGCCCGATCAACCCCGTCACGGACCTCGCCCACTGGCTGCGCGGCCGCCTCGACCTGCCCAAGGGCTGGCAGCCGAAGCGCGCCACCCGCTTCTGGGTCCTGGCCATGACCCTGGTGGTCTCGGCCGCGACCGGGGTCCTGGCCTGGGAACTGGTCAATCCGATCACCCTGCTGCACCGCGGCCTGCTCTTCGGCCTGGGCTTCGCCTGGACGGTCGTCGCCGCGGTCTTTCTCTTCGACCTTCTGGTCAGCCGCCAGGGCTGGTGCGGGCATCTCTGCCCGGTCGGCGCCTTCTACGGCCTGGTCGGGCGCGTCAGCCTGCTACGGGTCAAGGCGGCGCGGCGGCAGGACTGCGACGACTGCATGGACTGCTTCGCGGTCTGCCCGGAGCCGCAGGTCATCACCCCGGCCTTGAAGGGCGCGCCGCAGGGGCGCGGTCCGGTCATCCTGTCGCCCGACTGCACGAACTGCGGGCGCTGCATCGACGTCTGCTCGCGCGATGTCTTCCGCTTCGCCGCCCGCTTCTCGCAGGCGGAGGAGATCGCGTCGGCCAGTGAAGAAAGCAAGGCGGCCGCCTGAGCGGCGGTTCGCGATAAAGAGGAGGACGACCTCGTGAAAGCGACCAAGGGTTTCTTCGCCGGTCTCGCCGCGGCCGGCTTGGCTGCCGGGCTCTGGTGGGGCTTCGGTCAGGAGACCGCGGCCCAGGAGACGCTCGACGTGAAGACGCTGCGCGGCGACTTCACGATCCCGCAGACCGCGCCCGCCGAGGATTCGAAGCGGCAGAACACCGACCCCAGCGCCATGGGCCGCGCCTACCGGCAGCAGCCGCCGCTGATCCCGCACCGGATCGAGGGCTATCAGATCACGACCCGGGTCAACAAGTGCAAGAGCTGCCACGACTGGCCGAACAACGTGAAGGAAGGCGCGCCCAAGATCAGCGAGACCCACTACACCGACCGCAACGGGGTCGCGCTCGACCGGGTCGCCGGCCATCGCTGGTTCTGCACCCAGTGCCACGTGCCCCAGGCCAACGCGCGGGAACTGGTGCGCAACGACTTCAAGTCGGCCGTCGAGGTCGAGTAAGCGGGGGACGTCATGAACGACGAGCAGCAGAAACCCGAGGCGCCGGAAGCCGCGCCACCCCCGACTCCGGAGCCCGGGGAACCCGGGTGGAGCGGCCGGCTGCGGCGGCTCTGGCTCTTCATCTCGCGGCCGAGCACGACCTACTCGCTGGGCCTGATCTTCCTCGTCGGCGGCGTGATGGGGGTCATCTTCTGGGGCGGCTTCAACTGGTCGATGGAGCTGACCAACACCCAGACCTTCTGCATCTCCTGCCACGAGATGGAGCGCAACGTCTACCGGGAGTACCGCGAGACGATTCACTACACCAACCGCACCGGCGTCCGCGCGACCTGCTCCGACTGCCACGTGCCCAAGGACTGGCTCCACAAGGTGGCGCGCAAGATCAAGGCGACCAACGAGCTCTACCACCACGTCCTGGGCACCATCGACACCCGCGAGAAGTTCGAGGCCAAGCGGGTCAAGCTGGCGGTCAGCGTCTGGCGCACCATGAAGGAGACGGACTCGCGCGAGTGCCGCAACTGCCACGCCTTCATCTCCATGGACTACACCAAGCAGGAGCCGCGTGCCGGCCGCCGCCACGAGGAGGCGACCCAGTCCGGCCAGACCTGCATCGACTGTCATAAGGGCATCGCCCACAACTTGCCGCCCGAGGCCTTCGAGGCCGCCGAGGAACTGGCCGAGGAGATGCGTGCCGACGCGCAGGAGTAGGGCCGGGCGGTCCGGGCCTTTGGGGATTTGAGCGCCGGTCACAACTCCCGCAGTCACGCCCGGACTTGCTCCGTGCGTCGACCTCGAGGCCGGGCGTCCGCGGTCGCCATGGATCACCGGGTCGAGCCCGGTGATGACAGCGGAGGGGTGGGGAGGGCCGCCACACACCGCTGTCATGCCCGGACTTGATCCGGGCATCCACCAGGCAGCCGGCACCCTGGATGCCGCGGGCTTTGCCTCCGGTAAAGACCCTGGGATCACGTCCGGGCAGGATAGAAGAAAGACCCATGCGCGGTTGCGTCGCTATTTGGCGCCTGGTGCTTCTTCGCATCAGTCTCCGCGCCTTGTCCGCCGGATCGCGGGAATTGACTCACGTCAAGGACGGCGCCATCCTCCTCTGGTCCACTTGAGACTGGCTTTCATTTGCAGCGGGTTCGGACAAGAGATGTCGGTGAGGGATGTCAGTGAGGTCGTTGGGGCCTTCCGGGGCCTCCAGGACGACTGCCTGGGCATGCAGGGCCTGCGCTGCCGAGCCTGTGCCGAGGCCTGTCGGGCCAAGGCCATTGCTTTCCGGAGCTTCGCCGGCGGCTATGCCCATCCGGAACTCGACCCGACGGTCTGCGACGGCTGCGGGGCCTGCCTCACCGCCTGTCCCCTGCGCCGCCCGGCCGAGGTGGCGGCTTAGCCCTCCCTGGATCGAGACCGGCCCGGATCGCAGCGACCCGGGCCGAGACTCTTGAGCGGTCTTTGACGGCAGTCAGGGCTGCAGGACGACGCGGCCGTCGATCTCGCCATCGCGCATCTTCGCGAAGACGGCGTTGACGTTGTCCAGCTTGTCCTCGCTGAAGTGGGCCGCGACCTTGCCGTCGGCCGCGAAGGCCAGGGCCTCGGCGAGGTCCTGGCGGGTGCCGACGATGGAGCCGCGCACCGTCTTGGCGTTCAGCACCACGTCGAAGATCGGCAGGCCGAAGTCGCCCGGCGGCAGGCCGACCAGGCTCATGGTCCCGCGCTTGTGCAGCATGCCGACCGCCTGCTGGAAGGCCTTGGGCGAGACCGCGGTGACCACGATGCCCTGGGCGCCGCCGCAGAGCTTCTGCACCGCCTCGACCGGATCCTCCTCGGCGGCGTTCACCGTCGCCTCGGCGCCCAGGTCGCGGGCCAGGGCCAGCTTGGATTCGGCAACGTCGACGGCGACCACGTGCCGGCCCATGGCCTTGGCGTACTGCACCGCCAGGTGGCCGAGGCCGCCGATGCCCGACACCACGAGGTGGTCGCCGGGCTTGGTGTCGGTCATCTTGAGGGCCTTGTAGACCGTGACCCCGGCGCAGAGCAGGGGCGCCGCCGGCGCGAAGTCCAGCCCCTCGGGCAGGTGGCCGAGGAAGGCCGGGTCGGCGGCGACGTACTCGGCGAAGCCGCCGTTGACCGAATAGCCGGTGTTCCGCTGCTCGCCGCAGAGCGTCTCCCAGCCGGTGTAGCAGTGCTCGCAGTGGCCGCAGGCCGTGTGCAGCCAGGGCACGCCGACCCGGTCGCCCTCCTTGACCGCGGTCACCCCGGCGCCGACCGCCGTGACGTGGCCGACGCCCTCGTGGCCCGGAATGAAGGGCAGGCTGGGCTTGACCGGCCAGTCCCCTTCGGCCGCGTGCAGGTCCGTGTGGCAGACGCCGGAGGCCTCGATCTTGATCACCGCCTGGCCGGGCTGCGGCTCCGGCCGCTCGACCTCCTGGATCTCGAGGGGCTGCCCAAAGCTGTGAACCACCGCGGCTTTCATCATTTGCGCCATGTCGTGTCCTCCCTTCTAGAGCTCGATGGCGAACTGGCTTTGACCCCTGCAACCTCATGTGGTGCCGCGACTGCGACGCATTCAAGCTGAAAGCGCGGGCAAGCCGAAAGCGTGGGCGTGGCGGGTTTTGCGAGGCGATGCGCGTGCGGGAGAGACCGGCTTTCTCTTCCGGCAGTTCCGGGGCTATCTATAGGACTTCCTCGCGACCCGACGTTAGGGCAATCCGATGACCCTTGCAGACAAGCCCGCCGCCATCGGCGTCGAGGCCGAGGCCCGCGCCGAGATCGAGCGCCGCCTAGCCGCCATCGAGGCGGAGGAGGGGGTGGAGATCCTCTTCGCCGTCGAATCCGGCTCGCGCGCCTGGGGCTTTGCCTCGCCCGACAGCGACTACGACGCCCGTTTCGTCTACCGCCATCCCCGCGACTGGTACCTCTCGGTCCGCGAGGCCCGCGACGTGATCGAGCGGCCGATCCTGGACGACTAATACCAAGGAGCGTTGATAATGACCCATTTGATGGCGCGCGGCGGCCCGCCGGGCAGGCGCGGCCTGCAGCGCGAGGCCCACGCATCGGGCAAGGGTCGCAACGCACCCGGCGGGCCGCCGCGCGCCACCGAAGGCCGGGTTTGCTTAACCGCCCGCGGCGTTGCGCTTCGCTTACGGTACTCCAGCACCGCTGCGCGAAGCGCGCCTGACGGACGGGTAAGCAAACCCGGTCAAATGGGCCAGGATCAACGCTCCTTGGTATAAGACGTCAGCGGCTGGGACCTGAGGAAGGCCCTGCGCCTGCTCCTGAAGTCCAACCCGCCGCTCTACGAATGGCTGCGCTCGCCCATCGTCTATCGCGACCGCAGCGGGTTCCGCGCCGCCCTGACGGGCCTGGCGGAGGCGCACTATGCGTAGCGGGCGCTGGCCCACCACTACCGGAACATCGCCGGCAGCCATTGGCGCCGCGACTTCCAGGGTCGTGACCGGGTGAAGCGGAAGAAGTACCTCTACATCGCCCGGGCCCTTCTGGCCGTCGGCTGGCTGCGCCAGCGCGAAAGCCTGCCACCGATGAACTTCAACGAACTGATGGCCGGGCAGGCGCTGCCCGCCGACCTCGTCGCCGCGGCCGAGGCGCTGGTTGCCGAGAAGGCCGCGACGCCGGAGCTCGGCGAGGCGCCGCCGATTCCGGCTCTCGATGCCTGGATCCCGGCCGCGCTCGAGGCCGCCGAGGCCTTCTGCCAGGCCTTGCCGCCCAGGCCGGCGGACCTGGAAGCGGTGGACGCCTTCTTCCGGATCTGGGTGGGCTTCGACGTGAGGGCCGCCTCGGGTTAGGAGCGGCGGCTGGACCGGCCGGCGCCGGAACAGGGCCCGAAAAAAGATAGGGCCGCGACGGCAGGTGCTTCCGCCGCGGCCCCATCTTCCTTGGCTTCGCTCTTTCTAGGTCCGGCCTTTCCGTCGTCTTGCTTTGCGATCTTTCCTTATGGCTCCCGTCGTTTGAGCACCATTCACGCGCCGGCCTTCTTGCCGAGCGTGATCGCCCGCACGGCCTCGATCAGCTTCTTCATGCGCGCATCGGGCGCGCCCCGGGTGACCAGGAAGAGGGGCTGCTCGATGACGCTGTCCGACTTCAGGGCGAAGACGCTGTTGTCGATCGAGGTGTGGGTCGCGATGCCGATGGCGTTGGGCATCCTGGCGACGGCGAAGGCGACCAGGGCGGCGCTCTGCATGGTGTGCGTCTTGGTCAGCACGTCGCCCCATTTGCCGATGGTCTTCTCGACCATGGTGCGGATGCCGCCGCCGCGCGGCTCGGCGATGACCTGGATCGGCATGTTGATGCCGCCCAGTTCGCTCCACAGGGTGATCCGCCCGGCCAGGATGTCGGTGATCTGCTCGAAGGTCAGTTCCTTGACCGGGTTCGAGGGATGGATGACGAAGGCCACCTTGGTGCTGCCGATGTCGTGCTGCTGCAGGCTGCGGCCATCGACCGAGCCGGGCTTCTTGGTGTTGAGCCGCTGGACCACGTCGGCCAGGGGCGCGGAGATCGCCGCGATCTGGGCGCGGCCCTCGGCCAGCGCCAGCACGCCCTTGCCGCTGCCGACCGCGTCGACCGCGATCTGGACCTTGGTCCGTTTCTCGATCTCCGACTTGTAGGGCAGCAGGACGGCGCTGGCGACGGTGGTGGAGCCGGCGACCGACAGCTCCTCCGCCTGGCCTGGCTGCAGGCCGATTCCGAAGACCATGACGCCGGCTGCAAGGGCCAGCAAGCTGTGTCGAATCATGCCTTTCAACTTTCAACTCCATCCCTTTGGCCCAAGGGCACGCCACCCCGGGTGAACGGTGACCCGCCGACGTCCTGCCGGCGCCGGCGACGATCGGTTCCTGCAACCGATGGATGGAAGTATATCGAGCCGAACTAACCGCCGGTTAAACCGGCGATTCACCGATAATGGGCCTAGAGTGAGTTTCAAACTTTACTTGAACCAGCGGTGGCGCAGAAAGCCCTGCCTAGATCTGTGAAGTCGATCACTCTGGGCGTCGAGACCAGAGATCCGCCCTTTCGGAGGGGGCGAGATTCCTGGCGTCGGAGCACTTTTTTGGCGGCCTCCCGACAGAGGTGCCGGAACCGCCGGGCGGTTCAGGCCCCGAGGGCGGCCGCCGTCTCCCGGACCGTCTGCCAAGCCGCCACGACGTGATCTCGCGTCGTCGTGCGGGCGCCGATGGAAAAGCGGATCGCGTAGCGGCCGCGGACCCGGTTCTGGGTCAGGTAGAGCCGGCCCGAATCGTTGAGCCGGGTCAGCAGCGCCTCGTTGAGGGCATCGAGCCGGGCCTCGTCGTCCAGGCCCCGCGGCCGGTAGCGGAAGGAGAAGAGGGCGAGGGCCGGCGGCGAGGTGATCTCGAAGTCGGGATGGGCCGCGACCTCGGCCGCCAGCTCCGCGGTCCAGGCGATGTGGTCGGCGATCATGGCGCGCAGGCCCTCGGCGCCGTAGTAGCGCAGCACGAACCACAGCTTGAGCGCCCGGAAGCGGCGGCCCAGGGGCACGCCCCAGTCGCGGTAGTCGACGACCTCGCCGGTCTCGGCCGAGGTCAGGTAGGCCGGGTTGATCGCGAAGCTCCGCTTCAGGGCCTCGGCGTCGCGGACCCAGTGGGCGGTGCAGTCGAAGTTGGTCAGCAGCCACTTGTGCGGGTTGGTGGCTATGCTGTCGGCGGCCTCGATGCCCTCGATCATCCAGCGCTGCTCCGGCAGCACCAGGGCGGCCCCGGCCCAGGCGGCGTCGACGTGGAGGTGGATGCCCTCTCGCCGGCAGAGCGCGCCGATGGGCGCCAGCGGGTCGACCCCGCCGCTGCCCGTGCTGCCCAGGGTCGCGACCACGCAGGCCGGGGTGATCCCGGCGGCGCGGTCGGCGGCGACGGCGCCGGCCAGGGCCTCGGGCTGCATCGCGAAGGCCTCGTCGCAGGCGATCTTGCGGACCGCCGCGCGGCCGTAGCCGGCGATCTTGGCGCCCTTCTCGATCGAGGAATGGGCCTCCTCCGAGACGTAGACCGCGAGCCGCAGGCCCTCGGCGCCGAGCTCGGCCAGGCCGGCCTCGTTGCCGCGCCAGCCGCTCGCCCGCTCGCGCGCGACCAGCAGGGCGGCCAGGGCGGCGTCGGAGGCGCTGGGCTGGATCACCCCCTGCAGGCCCTCGGGCAGGCCCAGCAGGCGGCGCAGCCAGTCCAGGACCCGGCCCTCCATCTCGGTCGCCGCCGGCGAGGTCTGCCAGAGCATGCACTGCGCCGCCAGGGTCGCGGTCAGCATCTCGGCCAGGACTGAGGGCGGGCTGGCGTTGGCCGGGAAGTAGGCGAAGAAGCTGGGGTGCTGCCAATGGGTGATGCCGGGCAGGACCAGGTCCTGGAAGTCCTTGAAGATCGCCTCGATCGGCTCGCCGCGCAGCGGCGGCTCGGCCGGCAGTCCGGCCGCGACCTCGCCGGGGGCGACCTGGGCCCGGACCGGATAACCCTCGATCCCGGCCAGGTAGTCGGCCATCCAGTCGGCGAAGACATGGGCCTGCCGCCGGAACTCCTCGATCTCCATGTCTTCGAACGCCATCGCCCGCCTCCCTCGCTGCCGGGCCTCAGACTAAGGCGCGGCGCGGCGGAGGCAAGCGGGGTTGTCGAGTAGGGAAGCCGACCGCTCGGCCGAGCTTACTCCACTTTGACGAGGTCGCAGGTCTCCTCGCCTTCGGGGTCCTTGTAGTGCCAGCGGATGAATAGGCCGCCGTTCTTTTCATAGCTCGACGTTATCACGGCGCTATAGCTGCCCTGATAGGACATGCGTTTCTCCGTGACGGGGATCACGTCAACTTTTCCGCGAGTCGGGTGATCGATGGTCTGGGGCTCGCCGACACTGATGTCGTAGCGCCAGGTCCAGCGTCCGTTGCGATCACGCTCAGTCACGCTGCCGCCGTAGGTTGAACCCGGCTTCAGTTCGGCAAGCTGTTCAAGATCGTCGATGTCGAAGGACTGTGTGTAACGGCCCGTGCCCTTGCTGCTCTCCCGTTCAGTGAAGAGGGTGAGGCCAAAGGTATAGACCGGTTCTTCGATCCAGAAAGCCTTGCCGTCATTGGTGCCTTCGGTTCGAACGATGCCGTCCCGGACCCAGGCGATCTTGTCAACGTACTGCTTCGTCCAGGGACCTTCGCAGTCGTAGGTGAGGGTCGTCCCCGCCGGCGGCACTTCGATCCCCGCGACCGCATGGCCCGCAGCTATGACGGCGCTTGTAACGAGAGCCACGACTCCTGAAGCGGTCGTTTTCTTCACCACACTTCCTCCTTAGACTTGCGCTTTCTGGGAGGCTTTGGATCGCCCGGTTCGGACTTTCGAGGACAACGAGCGCATTCTAGGAGCGACTTGTTTTTACAGCAACCTTGGATACTTGGGCTGCTATGCGAAGACACGTATAGGAAGGCTGTCGGAGGCAGGCGGATGCCCCCCGCGCGGCCTGCAGGGTTTTGAGATCCTGGGAGGCGAGGGACCATGTCCGGTCCATCACTACAAGGACTGCTGCTCGATCTTGAAGGCGTGCTCTATCAGGAGGACGCCGCCATCCCGGGCGCGGTCGAGGCGGTTCGGGCGCTGCAGGCGCGCGGGCTGGCGCTGCGCGGGCTGACCAACACCACGACGCGGCCGCGGCGCGAGATCGCCGCGCGCCTGGCCGGGCTCGGGATCCCGCTCGGGGCCGAGGCCCTGTTCACGCCGCCGGTCGCCGCGGCCCGGGCGCTGCACGACCGGGGCCTGCGGCGACTTCATCTCGCGGCGGCGCCGGCGCTGGCCGAGGACTTCGCCGGCTTCGAGCTGGTCGATCAGGCGCCCGAGGCCGTGGTGCTGGGCGACCTCTACAGGGACTTCACCTGGGAGCGGCTGAACCGCCTCTTCGGCTTCCTGCGCGGCGGCGCCGGCCTGATCGCCTTGCACAAGAACCGGGTGTCGCGGCGCGGCGCCGAGATCGCCCTCGACCTCGGGCCCTTCGTGGCGGCGCTGGAGTACGCCAGCGGCCGCGAGGCCCTGGTGGTCGGCAAGCCGTCACCGGCTTTCTTCGAGCTGGCCCTGGCCGACCTGGGGCTGGAGGCCGCTGCCGTGGCCATGGTCGGCGACGACATCGAAGCCGACATCGGCGGTGCCCAGGCCGCGGGCCTCCACGCGATCCAGGTCGAGACCGGCAAGTTCACCGCGGCCGACCGCGACCATCCGAGGGTGCGGCCGGACCTGAGGCTGGCCAGCATCGCCGCGCTGCCCGCGCTGCTGGCGTGACCTCGGCCCGGAAAGGACGAGGGCGGCCCTTTCGGGGCCGCCCTCTGTTTCGGCGGGCTTGTCTCTGTTCCTAGATCGAACGGTCCGCGTTCGATCGAACCCGGGCGGCTCTAGAGGCTGGCGGCTCTAGAGGCTGGGGACGGGGGGCGGGCCGTGCCGCCGGGGGCTGCAGGGCTCGGCCCGGCAGACCGCCTTGGCGGTGACCCGGTCCTCGGCCGGCGCCGCCTCGAGGCCGTGGTCGGTCGCCAGGAAGGCGCGGTCCTGCTGCGCGACGCGCAGCTCGGCCAGGGCCATCGCGAGGTTGCGGCGCACGCGCCAGGTCGCGTCCCACAAGACCGAGACTCCTCCCGGCCCCGCAAGTTGTCTCGGACTTCCCTCTCTACACTTGGTCATGATCCGGTCCACCTGAATACATTATTCT
>JANQGU010000028.1 GCA_028282935.1 Kiloniellales bacterium | reverse complement strand
GGACGCCCGGCTCGTTGTCGACGAGGACGGCGATGGTGCGCTTTTCGATCTGGTCTTCCTTGGGTGACATCGTTCTTTTCTTTCACAGGTCCTGGCGCTGCGGCCACTTGGGTAGCGCCCGCAATCCGCCTCACCCTTCGACAGGCTCAGGATGAGGCTCCACAATAGCGCTTTACGTGAATGGGGTCCTAAGCACTCCCTCATGCTGAGCCTGTCGAAGCATGAGGTTGTCCGCAACAGCGCACCGGGTCCGACGGCCTAGACCAGGACCATGCCCTCTTCGGAGACGTCGTGGGCGGCCTCGTCCTCGGGGCCCAGCAGCATCTGGTTGTGGGCGGCGCCCGAGGGGATCATCGGGAAGCAGTTCTCGGACTGGTCGACCAGGCAGTCCAGCAGGACCGGCCGCGGCGTCTCGATCATCTCCCGGATCTTGTCGTCCAGCTCGCCGGGCTTCTCGGCGCGCAGGCCGACCAGCCCGAAGGACTCCGCCAGCTTGATGAAGTCCGGCAGGGAGTCCATGTAGCTCTGCGAGTAGCGGCTGCCGTGCAGCAGCTCCTGCCACTGGCGGACCATGCCCATCCACTGGTTGTTGACGATGAAGACCTTCACCGGCAGGTCGTACTGGGCGATGGTCGAGAGCTCCTGGATGTTCATCAGGAAGGAGGCCTCGCCGGCGATGTCGATCACCAGGGCCTCCGGATGCGCCACCTGGACGCCGAGCGCCGCCGGGAAGCCGTAGCCCATGGTGCCCAGGCCGCCCGAGGTCATCCAGCGGTTGGGCTCCTCGAACTTGAAGAACTGGGCGGCCCACATCTGGTGCTGGCCGACCTCGGTGGTGATGTAGGTGTCGCGGTCCTTGACCGCCTCGTAGAGGCGCTGGATGGCGTACTGCGGCTTGATGATGTCGCCGTTCTGCCGGTACTTGAGGCAGTCCCGCCCGCGCCACGTGTCGATTTCTGCCCACCAGGCCTTCAGCGCCTTCTGGTCCAGGGCGTGCTGGCCGTCCTGCCAGACCTCTATGAAGGCCTCCAGGACCTCGGCCACGTCGCCGACGATCGGCACGTCGACCATGACGTTCTTGTTGATCGAGCTGGGATCGATGTCGATGTGGATCTTCTTGGAGTTGGGCGAGAACTCGGTCAGCTTGCCCGTGACCCGGTCGTCGAAGCGGGCGCCGATCGCGATCATCAGATCGCAGTTGTACATGGCGAGGTTGGCCTCGTAGGTGCCGTGCATGCCCAGCATACCCAGGAACTGCGGGTCGCTCGCCGGATAGGCGCCCAGGCCCATCAGGGTGTTGGTGCAGGGCGCGCCGGTCATGTGCACCAGCTTGCGCAGCAGCGCGGTCGCCCGGTCGCCTGAGTTGATCACGCCGCCGCCGGAATAGACGATCGGCCGCTTAGCCTGGGCCAGCAGCTCCACCGCTTGCTTCAGGGCCGCCTTCTCGGGCCGGGTCTGGGGCTTGTAGCTGCGGTGCTTGACCGCCTCGCGCGGCAGGTAGCCGCCCTTGCCCTGGAGGATGTCCTTCGGCAGGTCGATGACCACCGGGCCCGGGCGCCCGGCCTGGGCGACGTAGAAGGCCTCGTGCAGGATGCGCGGCAGGTCCTCGATCGACTTGACCAGGTAGTTGTGCTTAGTGCAGGGCCGGGTGATGCCGGTGGTGTCGGCCTCCTGGAAGGCGTCGTTGCCGATCAGGTGGGTCGGCACCTGGCCGGTCAGGCAGACCACCGGGATGGAGTCCATCAGGGCGTCGGTCAGGCCGGTCACGGCGTTGGTTGCGCCGGGCCCCGAGGTCACCAGCACCACGCCGACCTTGCCGGTCGAGCGGGCATAGCCTTCCGCGGCGTGGACCGCGCCCTGCTCGTGCCGCACGAGGATGTGGCGGATCGCGTTCTGCTTGTGCAGCTCGTCGTAGAGCGGCAGGACCGCCCCGCCGGGATAGCCGAAAATGACCTCCACGCCTTGCTCCGCCAAGGCGCGCAGCACGATCTCCGATCCGTTCAGTTCCTCGCCAGCCATCGCTCCGACCTCAAGTGCCCAGTTCCGCTCGCCTGCCCCATCCCGCCGGCTAACCCCCTGCCCTTTATGGGCTTTTTAGCCAGCACAGAGACAGCACGCGCGGCCCCTCGGCCGCGCGCCTTGGCTAACCTAGTCTCTCACCCGGAGGGGGTCAATACGAAGTCGCAAATAATGTTAAAGATTTCCGCCTTCAAACTTTCCGAATATTGCGCATCGAAAAGCCGGGCGCCGGCGCCCTGGCCGCGCAGCCAGGTGTACTGCCGCTTGGCATAGCGGCGGGTCGCCTGCTGGGCCCGGGCGACGGCCTCCTCGAGGGCGATCTCGCCGGCCAGGTGAGCGCCCAGCTCGGCGACTCCTACGGCCTTCATGGCCGGCAGCCCGGGATCGAGGCCCAGCGCGAGGAGCCGCTCGACCTCGGCCAGGGCGCCGGCCTCGAGCATCTCCAGGAAGCGCCGGTCGCAGGCGGCGTAGAGGGCCTCCCGAGGCGGCATCAGGGCCAGGCGCAGGAAGCGGTAGGGCGGCGCCTGGGGACTGTCCCGCTGCCAGTCGAAGAGCGAACGGCCGGTGGCCTCCAGGACCTCCCAGGCCCGCATCAGGCGCTGGCTGTCGGAGGGCCGCAGCCTGGCCCCCGCCTGCGGGTCCCGCGCCGCCAGGGCGGCGTGGAAGGCCGTCCCGCCCAGTTCCCGGTGCCGGCGGCGCACCGCGGTCCGGATCTCCTCCGCGATCTCCGGAATCGCCGAGAGGCCCCGCTCCAAGGCCTGCAGGTAGAGCCCGGTGCCGCCGGCCACGATGGGCAGGCGGCCGGCCTCCCGGGCCGCTTCGATCTCGGCCAGGGCCAGGGCCTGCCAGCGTCCGGCCGAGCAGGCCTCGCCGGCCGGCAGCACGCCGTAGAGGCGGTGCGGCGCCCGGGCGAGGGCCGCCGCGCCGGGCCGGGCGGTCAGGATCTCCAGCTCCCGGTAGACCTGCAGGGCGTCGGCGTTGATCACGCTGCCGCCGAACGCCTCGGCCAGGTCCAGGGCCAGGCGCGACTTGCCGCCGGCCGTCGGGCCGGTGACCAGCACCACCGGCGGCAGCCCCGCCGCGGCCTCGCCAGACCGCTCCCGGGGCCGCTCCCCGGACCGCTCCCCGGACCGCTCCCCGGACCGCTCCCTGGGCCGCTGCGCCCGCTCTCCGTCCCCGCTCGCCTTCTTCACCCGCTCAAAATCCTTGCCGGCCGGCTGGACAGCCATCTATATCGCCCGCCATGGACCATGTCGTCACGCTTATCGCCGCGCCTGCCGCCCTCGACCGGACCCTGGTGGACCGCGTCTCGACGGCGCTGGCCGCCGCCGGGGCCGCCTGCGGGGCGGCCGACTGGTTGGCCGAGGGGGAGGCCTGCGACCTGCCTTTTGCCGGCCTCGACCCCGCGCAGGCCCGCAGGACCGCGCAGGGGGCCCTGGACGGCGCCCCGGCCGATCTCGGCGTCCTGGCCCGGGCCGGTCGGCGCAAGCGGCTGCTGGTCGCCGACATGGAATCGACCATCATCGCCGAGGAGATGCTGGACGAGCTGGCCGCGCGCCTCGGGATCGCCGAGCAGGTCGCGCCGATCACCGCCCGGGCCATGAACGGCGAGCTGGACTTTGCGGAGGCGCTGCGGGCCCGGGTCGGCCTGCTGGCCGGCCAGCCGGCCAGCCTGCTGGAAGAGATGGCCGCGCGCGCGACCTTGAACCCCGGCGCCCGGACCCTGGTCCAGACGCTGCGCGCCGAGGGTGCCGTAACGGCGCTGGTCTCGGGGGGCTTCACCTGCTTCACCGAGCCGGTCGGCAGCGCCTGCGGCTTCGACCGGCAGCAGGCCAACCGCCTGGTCGTCGAGGAGGGCCGGCTGACCGGCGAGGTCGCGGCACCGATCCTGGACCGCGCCGCCAAGCGGAGCGCCCTGGAGGCCCTGGCCGCGGAGCGGGGCCTGGACCTGGCGGCGAGCTGCGCGATCGGCGACGGTGCCAACGACCTGGACCTGATCCAAGCCGCCGGCCTCGGCGTGGGCTACCGGCCCAAGCCGGCGCTGCGCCAGGCCGCCGA
>JANQGU010000006.1 GCA_028282935.1 Kiloniellales bacterium | reverse complement strand
GGTGACGGCGGGCAAGGCCACGGCGGGCGGGGCGACGGGGGGCTTCGCCGCCTGGCGCCTGGCCTGGCGCCTGGCCCAGCGCGAGCTGCGCAGCGGCCTGACCGGGTTTCGGGTCTTCCTCGCCTGCCTCTTCCTCGGCGTCGCCGCGATCGCCGCCGTCGGCTCGGTCTCGACGGCCTTGCTCGACGGGCTGCGCCAGAACGCCCGGACCATCCTGGGCGCCGACCTCGAGGTCCGCCTGGTGCACCGCGAGGCGGACGAGGTCGAGCGCGCCTTCCTGGAAACCCAGGGCGAGCTGGGCCACATGATCCGCCTGCGCGCCATGGCCCGCGGCGAAGCGCCCGACGCGCGGCGCAAGCTGATCGAGCTGCGCGGCGTCGACGACAGCTATCCCTTCTACGGCGAGACCCTTCTGGAGCCGGCGCTGTCCCTCGACGAGGCCCTGCGGCCGCAAGACGGGGTCTACGGGATCGCGGTCGAGCCCAGCCTGCTCGGCCGCCTCGGGGTCGCGCTCGGCGACCGGCTGCGGATCGGCGAGACGGTCTTCGAGCTGCGGGCCCTGCTCGCCTCAGAGCCGGACCGGGCCTCGCGCAGCTTCCTGCTCGGGCCGGGCGCGCTGGTCACGCTCGAGGGTCTGGTCGAGACCGAGCTGATCCAGCCGGGCAGCCTGGTCTATCACTACTACCGCCTGCGCCTGCCGCCGGGCGAGACGGCGGCCGCGGTCAAGGAGCGGCTCCAGGAGAGCTTTCCCACCGCGGGCTGGCGGCTTCGGGATCCGCAGGGGGCCGCGCCCGGAATCCGCCGCTTCCTGCACCGGGTGACCCTGTTCCTCGGCCTGGTCGGCCTGACCGCGCTGCTGGTCGGCGGCGTCGGGGTCGGCAACGCGGTGCGCAGCTATCTGGACTCGCGCAGCGGCACCATCGCGACCCTGAAGTGCCTGGGCGCGCCGGGCCGCCTGATCTTCCGCAGCTACCTGCTGCAGATCCTGGCGCTGGCCCTGGTGGGGGTCGCCGCCGGGCTGGCCGTCGGTGCGGTGGCGCCCTATCTGGTCGATGCCTTCGTCGGCGACTCCCTGGGCTGGCGCGCCAGCCTCGGGGTCCACCCGGAGCCGCTGATCAAGGCGGGGGCCTTCGGGCTGATGACCGCGCTGACCTTCTCGCTCTGGCCCCTGGCCCGGGCCCAGAGCATCGCCCCGGCAGCCCTGTTCCGCGACCTGGTCCTCCCAGCCCGGGGCGAGGTGGCGCCGGGATCGCGGCTGGCGGTCGCGGTCGCCGGGGTGGCCCTGGCGGCCCTGGTCTTCTACGGCTCCAGCGACCGGGCGATCGCGCTTTGGTTCATCTTCGGCACCCTGGCCGCCTTCGCCTTGTTCCGCCTCGCCGGCCTGGCGGTGGTGCGGCTGGCCAGGCAGGTGCCGCGGCCGCGTCGGCCCGGCCTGCGCCTGGCCCTGGCCAACCTGCACCGGCCGGGCGCGCCGACGCCCAGCGTCGTGCTGTCGCTGGGCATCGGCCTGACCGTGCTGGTCGCGATCGCCCTGGTCGAGGGCAACCTGGCCCGCCAGATCGACCGCAGCCTGCCCGAGGAGGCCCCGGCCTTCTTCTTCATCGACATCCAGCCCGACCAGGCGGCACCCTTCGAAGACCTGGTCCGGGCCCAGCCCGGGGTCCGCGGCCTGGAGCGCGTGCCCATGCTGCGCGGCCGGATCAGCGCCGTGAACGGCGCCTCGCCCCAGGACCTGCGGATCTCGCCCAACGTGGCCTGGGTGTTCCGGGGCGACCGCGGCCTGACCTGGAGCCGGGAAGCCCCTGCGGGGACCGAGCTGGTGGAGGGCGCGTGGTGGCCGGCCGACTACGCCGGCCCGCCCCTGGTGTCCCTGGACGCCGAGGTCGGCGAGGCCCTCGGCCTGCTGCCCGGCGACAAGCTGAGCGTCAATATCCTGGGCCGCGACCTCGAGGTGGAGATCGCCAACCTGCGGCGGATCGACTGGGGCTCCCTGGGCATCAACTTCGTCATGGTCTTCTCGCCCGGTGCCCTGGAGGGCGCGCCGCAGACCCAGATCGCCACGGTCCGGGTCGATCCCGAGGCCGAGGACGGCCTGGAGCAGGCGGTCGCGGATAGCTTCGCCAACGTCTCGGCGATCCGGGTGCGCGAGGTTCTGCAGACCGTCTCGGACCTGATGGGCCGGCTCAGCCTGGCGGTGCGCGCCATCGCCGGCCTGACCCTGGTCGCCGGGGTCCTGGTGCTGGCCGGGGCGATCGCCGCCGGCCGGCTGCGGCGGCGCTACGACGCGGTGGTGCTCAAGGTCCTGGGCGCGGCGCGGCGCACGGTCGCCGGCGCCTTCATCGTCGAGTACGGCCTCCTGGGCGCCCTGACCGCGACCATCGCCGCGGCCCTGGGCAGCCTGGCCGCCTACCTGATCCTGACCTACGTGATGAGGGTCGACTTCGTCTTCATCGCCCCGGCCGTGGTCTTCACGGCCGCCTTGGGGACCCTGGTGACGCTTCTGGTCGGATTCCTAGGTACTTGGACGGCGCTGTCCCAGAAGGCGGCGCCCCTGTTGCGGAACGAGTGACGTGAAATCAAGCATTTACATTGCCGAAATGTGAATTGTTACGCAGATTTAATGACAAAGCCCGGATGATCTTCCATTGAATTTTGTCGCCCGAAGGACGATATTTTGAATTCTGGTTTCACCTTTGCAGGGATGCGAAGCGATGTCGTTCAACCCTAATCCGAGCACGGTGACGCGCACCCGGGCCGACGCGGCTGAAATCGATGCCGGTCTCCGGAGCTACATGCTGCGCGTCTACAACTACATGGCGCTGGGCGTGGCCTTTACCGGCGTGGTCTCGCTCTTCGTGGCGTCGTCTCCGCAGATCCTCTTCGCCGTCGCCGGCACGCCGCTGATCTGGCTCGTGTTCTTTGGCCTCCTCGGCCTGGGCTGGTTCGCGCCGCGCCTGATGATGTCCGGCAGCGTCGCCACGGCGCAGGTGTGCTTCTGGGTCTACGCCGGCCTCTGGGGCGTTCTCATCGCGCCGATGCTCTATCGCGTGGGCGTCTTGCAGGGCGCGCCCGAGGACGTGGCGCGGGCCTTCTTCATCGCGACCGCGACCTTCGGCGGGATGAGCCTCCTGGGCTACACGACGAAGAAGAACCTCAGCGGCTTCGGGACCTTCTTCGTGATGGCGACCATCGGTCTGCTGATCGCGGTTCTGGTCAACGCCTTCCTGGTGCAGAGCTGGGGCTTCGAGCTGATCCTCTCGGTCGCGATCGTGCTGGTCTTCTCGGCCCTGACGGCCTATGAGACCCAGATGATCAAGAACATGTACTACGAGTCCGACGGCAGCGACGTCGCGACGCGCAAGTCGATCTTCGGCGCCTTCATGCTCTACGGCGCCTTCGTGACGCTGTTCATCTGGATCCTGAACCTTCTCAGCCTGTTCCGCGAGTAACCTTCGCCGGACAGTCTCGACAAAGACAAAGCCCGGGCCTTCGTGCCCGGGCTTTTCCTTTCGGCGCGGCCTCGGCTTCAGACGCAGCGTCCGCCGTCGACCTCCAGGCAGACGCCGGTGATGAAGCTGGCCTCGTCCGAGGCCAGGTAGAGCGCGGCGGCGGCGATGTCCTCGGGCTGGCTCATCCGGCCGAGCGGGATGGTGGCGAGGAACTTCTCGCGCAGCTCCGGCGTGTCCGGCGCGCCCATGAAGGTCTCCAGCATCCCTGTCGCGCCGATCACCGGGCAGACCGCGTTGACCCGGATCCGGTCGGGCGCCAGCTCCGCCGCCATCGACTTGGTGATGGTGTTCACCGCGCCCTTGGAGCCGTTGTACCAGGTCAGGCCCGGGCGCGGCCGCAGCGCGGCGGTCGAGGAGGTGTTGATGATGCAGCCGCCGCCCCGCCGGCGCAGCAGCGGCAGCGCCTCCAGCGCCGCCAGGTAGATCGCCTTGACGTTGACTGCGTAGACCCGGTCGAAGTCCGCCTCGCTGGTCTCGGTCAGGGGCTGGTTGACGTGGCTGTAGCCGGCGTTGTTGACCAGGAGGTCGAGGCCGCCGTAGCCCTCGACCGCGGCCTCGACCATCCGCCGCACGGCCGCGCGCTCGGTGACGTCGCAGGCGACGAAGGTCGCGCGCCCGCCGGCCTCGCCGATCTCGCCCGAAACCGCCTGGCCCGCGGCCCTGTCGAGGTCGGCGACGACCACCGCGGCGCCTTCCTGCGCGAAGCGGCGGGCGATCCCGGCCCCGAAGCCCGAGCCCGCGCCGGTCACCACCGCCACCTTGCCCTGCAGGCGCTGTCCTGCCGAGTCTTCCATGGAACCTGCCCCCTTTTGTCGCACCGCGTTCTGACAGCGGCATCTTTCCGGGAACTAGAGCACGGCGCCGCGCCGGCGGTCAAAAGCTATCCGCCTCGGCCGCGAAGCAGCGCCGGCCGGCAGGAGGATCAGGCTGTGCCCGGCTTCAGGAGGGCGAATTCGAGGACTCCGCGACGACCCGGTCGGTGAGGGACTTCAGCCGCTCGACCACTTGCCGGCCTTCGGGGCCGGGCTCGCCGTCGATGTCGTTTTCGATGACCCGGTGCAGGCAGGTCACGTGGGCCTCGATGACGCGCGCCGCGGTCGGCGTGCTCTGCTCCGGCGCCTCGCGCAGCAGGGCGTGCAGGGACTCGCCGATCTCGGTCATCAGCGGGAAGCCGAAGCTGGTGCCCTGGCCCTTGATGTTGTGGGTGATCCGCCGCAGCCGCTCGACGATCTCGGCCCAGCTGCGCCGGCCCAGGCTCATGTCCTCGAGCAGGGCGTCCAGGGCCGCGAGGTCTCCCCGGACCCCCTGCAGGTAGATTTCCCGCAGGTCCGCCAGGATCTCCGGCGGCAGGCCGCCGCCGGCACTCGGCGTCTCCTGGTTCGCGACTTGGCCGGCCTTGGCGTTGGGCATAGGGCGTCCCCGTGGTTGGCCACGGCCCTGTCGTCCGGCGCCGCGACGCCAGCCAGTCTAGGCAGCGAGCGTTAACGCAGTGTTAGGATCTGCCCTCGGCTTATTGGCGCGGATCAAGTCCTGCGCCGGTGACCGAGGCGCTCCAGGGCGATCTCGAGTCAGGCCCCGGGATGGTCGACGACGATCCGGAAGCGGCCGGCCAGGGCCTCCGGCTCGATTTCCGGCGCCGGGCGCAGGGCGACCAGGACGCTGGCCCGGGCCTGCGGGTCGCGGATCCGGTTCAGCAGGCCATCGCGCGCGTTGAGCGGCTCGCCCTCGACGTACATCTGGGTGGTGAAGGGCGCCATTCCCGGCGCCCGGATCGCGAAGTGGATGTGCGGCGTGCGCCCGGGATAGGCGACCGGCCGGATGGTGCGGAAGCGGAAGGCGGCGTCCGCGGCGGTGGTCATGGCGCCGAAGCCCTGGAAGTCCGGGTCGGCCCGGCCGCCGCGGTCGCCCGGGTGGTGATAGTAGCCCCGGGCGTCGCATTGCCAGATCTCGACCCGTGCGCCGCCGAGCGGCCGGCCGTCGCGGCCCAGGACCTCGCCGAAGACGTGGGTGACGATGCCCTCGGCGGGCTTGCTGCGGCCCGCGACCCGGACCAGGTCGTTGTCGGAGTCCAGCGGCAGCTCGACCGGATAGAAGGGACCGGCGGTCTGCCGCGGCGTCAGCACCGCCTCCGCCGCCAGCAGGGGCCTGGCGCCGAGAAGCCCGGCCAGGCCGAGGCCGGCGGCCAGAAGATCGCGTCGTGCCGGCATGTCGCCTCTCCCGTCTTCACGCCCTTCCTGTCGAGTCCATATGAGAGGCCCGACGTGATCTCGCCAGCCCCGGGGGCCTTCAAGAGGACGTGACCCGCAGGCTATGCTGGGCCCCCACAGCCGAAAGCGAAAGGGGTTCGAGGATGAAGGCCTATCTGGTGGCGCATATCGAGGTTCACGACCCGGCCGGCTTCGAGGCCTACCGCGACCGGGTCTCGCCGGTGATCGCCCGCTTCGGCGGTCGCTACCTGGTCCGCGGCGGCACCGCCCACCCGGTCGAGGGCGAATGGCCCGTGCCGCGCCTGGTGATCGTCGAGTTCGACAACCTGGACGCGGCCCGCACCTTCTACCACTCCCCCGAATACCAGGAGATCCTGCCGCTCCGTCTGAACGCCTCCCACGGCACGGTGGCCTTCGTCGAGGGGGTGGCGTGATGCGTCGATAGGCTGCCAGAGCATCGGACCTCGAAACCAGTTACGGAAGCACGGTTCCCGCACATGAAGCACAACTTCGTCGACGATCCGGACTCAGGGAAGGCCGAGGCTTTCCGCAGGTGGCTGGAGACCGAGACCCTGGAGGCGTTGCGGCGCGACTACGGCAACGCAGACGCCTTCAAGGCTTCCGTCTTTCTCTTCGCAAATCGTGCCTACGAAGCCCGTTTGCCTGAAGCGGAGATCGCTGCACTCTTCGGCCGGTGCTTGGTGAGGGCAGGGTATCACGCAGACGACGAAGAGGCTGCGATCGCCTGGCTGGACTACTTCTCGTCGGTGGCGCGGAAGGTTCATTCGGAGGAATCTTAGGCAGTTTAGGTGAGGTTCGCGCAGCCAAAGATCACCACCTCACGACCACTTGGTCTTGGGTTTCGGGACCTCGGCGCCGTCGAGGTAGATGGCGTCGACCTTCTCGTTGAAGAAGCAGAGGCGGTCCTTGATGCGGCTGCTCTCGGGCAGGGGGGCGCCGTAGTACCAGACGATGTCCTCGAAGGTCCGGTCGCCGACCTTGACGCTGTGGTAGCGGGCGGTGCCCTTGTAGGGGCAGGCGGTCTCGGTCTCGGAGGGCAACAGGAGGTCGGCGCGGACGTCGTCGCGCGGGATGTAGTAGCGCGGCGGCAGGCCGGTCTCGAAGAGGATGCGCGCGCGCCGGGTCTCGGCGACGGTCTCGCCGCCCAGCACCACCCGCAGGGGCCGCGCCGTGTCCAGCACGTCGACCCGGACGTAGGGGTCGCGGGCGTGGACGAAGACCTCCTCGTCCTCCTCGTACCAGTGGTCCATCTCGTTCCAGTAGAAGGCCAGGTAGTCCTTGATCCCGGCGACCTCGTCGTAGGGCGCCTCGTAGCTCCAGACCGCGTTCTCGGCGGTCTTGCCGCCGGCCGCGACGGTCCAGTAGCGGGCGTCGCCCTTGAAGGGGCAGTGGGAGCCGTGGTCGCTCCGGGTCAGCAGCTCCATCCTGACGTCGGCGCGCGGGAAGTAGTAGACCGGCAGGTGCCGGGTCTCGTGCAGCAGCCGCACCGCCGTGGTGTCCGCCAGGGTCTCGCCGCCGAAGACCACCCGCAGGCGCTTGGCGCAGGGCTCGAAGCGGATCGCGTAGCCCGGATGCTTGGCGAAGCCCGGGGCCTTGTTGCGCTCCGCCGTTTTCGCGGTCATGGCCTGTCTCCTCCTGGTCGACGCTGGAAATCTATCATATGGGCGCGATGGCGCCGATTTGCCGCCACGATCACCCGCGCGGCCCGAAGCTTTCGCTGTGGATGCGTTCCGCCGGGATGCCGCGGCGCTCCAGCCCGGACTGGATCTCGGCCATGAAGCCGAGCGGGCCGCAGAGGAGGTAGTGGGCGTCTCGGGCCGCCGCGAGATCCGCCAGCAGCGCCGCATCCACACGCCCCTCGCTGTCGTAGTCCCGGCCCCGCCTGTCCTCGGGGCGCGGTCGGCTGTAGGCGACGTGGCTGCGGATGCCGGGGCGTTGTTCCGCCAGCGCCCGGACCTCTGCCGCCAGGGGGTGATGGGCGCCGTCGCGCGCGCCGTGGACGAACCAGACCGGGCGCGCGCCCTCCTCCTCCGCCAGGCTGTGGAGCATGGCAAGCAGGGGCGTGATGCCGACGCCGGCGCTGACCAGCACCAGGGGGCACTCGCCGCAGGGCAGCAGGAACTCGCCGGCGGGCCTGCGGGCGTCGAGGATCGTGCCGACCTCGACGGCGTCGTGCAGGTGGCGCGAGGCGAGGCCCCGCGGCTCCCGCTTGACGCTGATCCGGTAGCGGCCCTCGCCCGGCGCGCCCGAAAGCGAGTAGGTCCGGCGGAGCGGCGCCTCCTGCCCCGTGACCTGGAGCTCGATCGGCAGGTGCTGGCCGGCCTCGAAGTCGGGCAGGGGCCCGCCGTCCCGCGCCTCGAAGACGAAGGAGGTCACGTCCGCGCTCTCCGCCGTCTTCTCGACCAGGCGCAGGGAGCGCACCGACTCCGCGCTTGCGTCCCAGCGCAGGGGCAGGGCCCCGGGCAGCTCGACGCTCGCCTCGATCTCGAAGTGCACCAGGCGCCGGGCGCCGGGGAGGTCCGCCAGGGCCTCGGAGTCCCAGTCGATGCGCGTCCGACCGGTCAGCTGCAGCAGGCCGCCCGTGGCGAAGTCCACGAAGACCAGGCCGGCGCGGGGGTCGACCAGCAGGTTGCCGATGGTGTTGTAGTGGTTGTTCCCGGCGTAGTCCGGGAAGACCAGGTGCCCCTCGTCCAGCACTCGGACGAAGCCGGGGTCGCCGCCGCGGTGCGAGGCGTCCATGCCGAAGGCCGGGTCCTCGCCCACGCCGCGATGGCCGCTGGCGATGAAGAAGGTGTCGGCCGTGGCGATCCGCTCGCGCTGCGCGGCGGTCAGGTGCCGGCCCCGGATCGGGGGGGCCGAAGGCGCGCCCTCCACCCGGCGCCAGGCCCGTTCGCGGATGTACTGCGGGCAGTTGCCGAAGGTCTGGTCCACGGCCAGGGTGACGGCCCCGTCGCCGTCCTTCGCGATGCGGCCGTTGACCCGGTTGCGCCGCCGGGTGGCGAGCTCGATGCCGAGGAGGCCCAGGTCGGCGCCGGCCGTCAGGCGGCCCTCCAGGGCATCGCCGGGCGGCGGCTCGGCGGCGATGACCAGCGTCCGCCGGTCCGGCGAGGAGACGAAGCCCTCGGGACCGGCGAGCAGGGTCGCCCAGGGGCGTCCCTCGGAGTCCCGCGCGGCGGCGACCAGGAAGGGCAGCGCGCTGTGGAAGTCGCGGTGCTGCTCGGGCAGGTAGGGGCGCACGACCTTGCGCGCCCAGTCCTCGATGTCCCGGACGCCCAGGCGCTGCTGGACCTCCCGCTCGCCCGAATGGAAGGGGGATCGGGTCGGCGTGCCGGCCTCCGACATGGCCTCTACTCCGCGGCGATGAACTCGACCCGGATGCCGCCCGGGATCGCGCACATCATGTGCTTCAGCGGTCCGCCGCCCAGGGTCTCGGGCGCGAACTCGATCTCGACGCCCGGCGTCGTCTCGAGCGTCCGGTGCAGGGCCTCCAGCGCCTCGGGGCTTTCGACCTTGAGCGCGAAGTGGTGCAGCCCGATGACGTTCCTGCGGTCGAAGGCCACCGCGGTCTCGGCGTCCGCGGCCTGCCACAGGGTGATCATGATGCTGCCGTCGGTCACGAAGACCGCCGGATAGTCCGGCTTCTCCCCGACCTGGGTGAAGCCGAGGGTATCGACGAAGAAGGCGCGGGTCTCGGCCAGCCTCGGCACGGTCAGGCCGATGTGATGGGCGCCCCGGGTCGCTGCAGTCTGAGTCATCTCTGTCCTCTCTCCCGTCTCTTCGCCGCCGGCCGCAGCGGCGGCGCTCTGGAAGGAGAGATAGCGTGTTCCGGAACGCGGTATAATAGCTATATATTGAAAGTGATTATTCCATTCTACGGAATGAACGATGGACCGACTCCGGACCATGTCCACCTTCGTGACCGTTGCCGAGGAGGGCGGCTTCGCCCCGGCGGCGCGGAAGCTGAAGCTCTCGCCGCCCTCGGTGACCCGCGCGATCTCGGAGCTGGAGGCGCGCCTCGGCGCCCGGCTCCTGCACCGGACCACGCGCTCCCTGCGCCTGACCGAGGCGGGCGCCCGCTACCTCGCGGACTGCCGGCGCATCCTCTCCGAGATCGAGGAGGCGGACCGCCACGCCGCCAGCCTGCACCGGGAACCGAGCGGGCTGGTCACCGTCTCGGCCTCGGTGCTCTTCGGCCGCATGCACGTGGCGCCCGTCCTGCTGCAGCTGCTGGCGCGCTATCCGGGTCTCAGCGTCTCGGCGGTCTTCGTCGACCGGGTGGTGCATCTGCTGGAGGAGGGCATCGACATCGCGGTGCGCATCGCCGAACTGCCCGACTCCTCGCTCTCGGCGATCCGCGTCGGACGGCTGCGCCGGGTGGTCTGCGCCGCGCCGGCCTACCTGGAGGTCAAAGGTCGGCCGCGGATGCCCTCGGACCTGGCAGGCCACCAGACCGTCAGTTTCGCCGGCGGCACGGCGGGGGACGGCTGGATCTTCGGCGGCGGCGACGCCAGCCAACGCTTCCGGCCGGAGTCGCGCTTTCTCGTCAACAACGCGGATACCGCCATCGCTGCCGCCGTGGCCGGGCAGGGAATCACGCGCGTGCTGTCCTATATGGTCGCGCCGCTGGTGCAGACGGGCGTTCTGGAGATCCTGCTGGAGGACTTCGAGCCGCCCGTGGTGCCGGTCCATGTGGTGCACAAGGAAGCCGGCCAGACCTCGGCGCGGGTGCGCGCCGCCGTCGACCATCTCGTGGAGCACCTGCGCCGGGAGCCGGTGCTGCGCGGCTAGCGCACGATGATATGAGGTCGATTCGACTTCAAACCCTCCCGCTTTAGAGCACCCTCGACCGCTCCGCGTCGGAAGCCCCCAGGCCGCCTGATGCTGCCGCAGGCAGCCCGAGCGCAGCCGCTCCACAGCCCCGAACCATTCGGGTGATTCCGGGCACTTACTGATCGGCCGACTTGAAGACCCGTGGAACTCGGAAGAGTGGGAGACGGATATGGCGTATCGGGAAACGCTTCAGGATGTGATTGCGTGTTTCAGGCAGTATCGCAGAGAATTTGAACAGATCTTTGCTCTCCTGCAGGCCGACGATGACGATGACGCAGCCCGCCGGGCCAGAGGCATGATCACCCAGCTGATGAACGCAGGCGCGCTGACGCAGCGTCCAGACGTCGGCGAATTCTTGCAAGCAGTGCGAGTGGTGGTAGAGCGATCACGGAATGCCGGACAGCAAGCGAATCCGGCTCGCGAAGACCGGCGGGGTCAGGGCGATCCGCCTGATGATCGCAGAAACGACGGCGGGCGCAGAGCTGGGCAGTCGACAGAATTCTATGTCATGACAAGCTTTAGCCGTTACGCCAAGTTTTTCTCCAAGATCGCTGAGCATCTGTCGGACCGCCGCCGTCACGGGGAAGCCAGGAAGATGGCCGAAATGATCATGCCACGCATGGTCGACCACGGAACGCTGCCGGAACTCGTCGATGTCGGCGAATTCCTGGCGGCCGTTCAAAGTGTAGCCGCAAGGGTGAACCGCGCAGCTGCGAACACGGATCAATTCGATGCAGCCGATTACGAAAGCTCATCGTCGGACGATTTCGAAGAGAATGCCACCAAATCCAACTCCAAGCCCAAGGGTTCGGATTCCTTTCTGAAGGCGGTGAGGAGAAATCCACACTTTCAGAAAACGTCGGCGGCTTTGAGGAAGGCATACCAGGAAGGTGACTCTGAGCAAGTGGGCTTTCTCTCGGGTTTGGCCTACAAGCTCGTGCTTGGAGCGAATCGGAACTTTGGAGGTGAGCCGGAATTCTCGGAAGGAGAAGTTCGCGAAGCTATTCTGGCTTCCGGCCCGGCCCGGAGACAGGCACCCGCCAACGACGCTCGCCGAGGTGCGCCAGCGGCCGATCGGAGAGAAGCGCCGCTGAACCTCAGGATCATCAATCAGGTTGACTGGGATAACTTCTCCAGAGTCTACGATATCGACCCCAGCGAAGAAGGCGCACTCAAAGAGATTGCGAAGCAGATCGTCATAGGTGGAGAAGCCAGCAACCAGGCGATCACAAGAGCCAAGAAACTGCTTGAAAGAAGAAAGAGGCGACGCAGGACAAAGGTCGCCATCCGGACTCCAGGCCACCTTACCGCTGCAATCGCGGATGTAATGCGAAAAAAGACCAGAAGTGAGAAGCTCACAAAGCCGCTCCAAAGACTCGCTCCCGCGGAGGGGGCCTAATACCAAGGAGCAGTGATACTGACTCATTTGATGGCGCGCGGCGGCCCGCCGGCTGCGTTGCGCCCCTTGCCCGATGCGCCAGCATCGCGTTGCGGGCCGCGCCTGCCCGGCGGGCCGCCGCGCGCCATCAAATGGGTCAGTATCACTGCTCCTTGGTATAAAGGGACGCCCGGCGGTTCGCATCGCCGAACTGCCGGACTCTTCGCTTTCGGCGATCCGCGTCGGGCGGTTGCGCCGGGAGCCAGTGCTGTCGGATTGAACCGGTCTGTGCCGCGTGGGCGCGGTCAGCGCCTCGGTCAGCCTTTGTGGCCGAGCAGCAAAGGGGTGGCCGAGGCGATCAGCTCCTCGACCTCCAGCCCGGGCGTGACCTTCTCGTACTTGCCGTCGATCAGCAGCGAGGAGGCGCCGTGCACGAAGGTCCAGAGCTTGACCGCGACCTCGTTGGCGTCCCGCTCGACCCCATTGGCCCTGCAGTACTTTCCGACCTGCTCGATCACGTAGCCGAAGCAGCCGCCGCCGGTCTCCGAGACCTGAGGGAACGCGCCCATCAGCCGCGGCTGGCCGAACATCAGGCGGAAGAGGCCCGGCTGCCCGGCCGCGAAGGCGACATAGGCCTTCCCCATGGCGATCACGGCCGGCAGGCTGCCCTCGCCCTGCGCCTCGACGGCGCGCTTCGTGTCCGCGGTCAGGGCGTCGAAGCCGCGTGCCGTGACCTCGGCCAGCAGCTCCTCCCGGTCCTTGAAATGGCGGTAGGGCGCGGCGGTGGAGACACCGGCGCGGCGGCAGGCGTCGGCCAGCGAGAAGCTCTCGGCGCCGGCCTCGCTCACCAGCCCATAGGCCGCGGCGATCAGCGCCTCGCGCAGGTCGCCATGGTGATACTTGGCCTTCTGCCGTGCCGCCGCGCCCTCGGACTGGCCGGATGCCGTCATCCAATTCCCCGTTTCGTCGGTAGAAGGAATGTTAGCTTCGCTAACTTGCTCTTGCGAAGTTAGTGAGGCTTACATATGTTAGTGCAGATAACATCATTCAAGACCGTCCATGAGGATACGCGAGATGGGCAGCCCGGGAAAAGCCGCAACGCCAGAGCGAAGCTCAGAGCGAGGATCAGCGCGAGGCCCAGAGCGAGACCCGGAGCGAGACCCGGAGCGAGACGGGGGCGCGAGGGCGCTCCTGCGCGGGGCCTTGCTGGGGCTGACCGGCCTCGGCTTCCTCGGCCTCATGGGCGGAGGCATCGCCGCGCTCCACTTCAGGGCCGCCGCGGAGCCGGCGACGCCGGCCAATCCGCCGGTCAGCGTCGCCGTCCGGCAGATCCGCTTGGACGACGGCTATGACGTCACCGAACGCTTCGCCGGGCGGCTGGAGCCGGCCCGGGAGACCCATCTCGCCTTCGAGCGCGCCGGCCTGGTCCTGGTGGTGCTCTTCGAGGAGGGCGACCGGGTCGAGCGGGGCGAGGTCGTCGCCCGGCTGGACACCGCCAAGCTGGAGGCGGAGCGCGACCGGCTGCGGGCCCAGCGCCGGGAGCTGCAGGCCCAGGAAGCCCTCGCCACGGCGACCCTGAAGCGCCAGGAGACCCTGGCCACCAAGGGCTGGCAGACCGAGCAGCGCCACGACGAGGCCCGCTTCGGCCTGGCCGAGACCGCCGCCGCCATCGAGCGGATCGACGCCGCCATCGCCTCGGTCGAGGTCGACATCGGGAAGTCGGTGCTGACCGCGCCCTTCGCCGGCAGCGTCGCGGCCCGTTCGGTCGACGAAGGCGCGGTGGTCGCGGCCGGCGCGCCGGTGATCGAGCTCTTGGAGTCCGGCGCCCGCCAGCTCCGCGTCGGGGTCTCGGTCGAGGCCGCCGAGGCGCTGGAGGCCGGGCGGCTCTATCGCCTGGACGCGGACGGCCGCCGCCTCGAAGGCCGCCTGATCGCCAAGCGGCCCGACCTGCAGACCGGCACCCGGACGGTGACCGCCCTGCTCGAGGTGACCGGCGGCGAGGCGGTGCCCTTCGGCGAGATCGTCGAGCTGCTGCTCGAACGCCGGGTCCCGAGCCTGGGCGCCTGGCTGCCGCTGACGGCGCTGAGCGAGGGCCGCAAGGGGCTCTGGTCGCTGCTGACGGTGGTCGAGCGCGATGGCGTGCCGACCGTGGCCCGGGAAGCGGTGGAGATCCTGCACCTCGACGGCGCCCGCGCCTTCGTGCGCGGGACCCTCGGCGAGGGCGCGAAGGTCGTGCTCGGCGGGACCAACCGGATCATCCCGGGGCAAAGGGTCGCGCTGGCGACCGGGGAGTAGGTCCCGTGGAGACGCTCTTCTTCCGCAACCGGCGCATCGTCGCCCTGGCCGTCCTGATGATCCTGGCCGCGGGCGTCTCGGCCCTGATGACGGTCGGCCGCCAGGAGGACCCGACCATCTCCAACCTCTTCGCCACCGTCGTCACGCCCTACCCGGGCGCGGACCCGGCGCGGGTCGAGGCGCTGGTCACCGAGAAGGTCGAGGACGAGCTGAAGAAGATTCCCGAGATCAAGGAGATCGACTCGACCTCGCGGACCGGGCTGTCCTTCGTCAGGGTCGAGCTCGCCTGGAGCCTCTCCGAGACCGAGATCGAGCAGACCTGGTCCGAGGTCCGCGACGCGGTCGCCGACGCCGCGGCCGAGTTCCCGCCCGGGGTGCCGGAGCCGAGCTTCGACGACGACCGCACCGGCGCCTTCTCGGCGATCAGCGCGATCTCGGCTCGCCCCGGGACCACGGCCAACCCGGCGATCCTGCGGCGCTACGCCGAGATCCTCCAGGACCGCCTGCGCGCGCTCTCGGGAACCAAGCTGGTCCAGCTCTACGGCGCCCGGGACGAGGAGATCCTGGTCACCGTCGATCCCCGCAAGCTGGCCTCGCTCGGGCTGACCGCCGCCGAGGTCTCGGCGGCCATCGCGCGGGCCGACAGCAAGGTGCGCGCCGGACAGCTCCGCGGCCCGGCCGAGGACCTGCTGATCGAGGTCACCGGCGAGATCAAGTCGCTGGCGCGGATCCGCGACGTGCCGCTGCGCGAGGGCGCAGCCGGACGGATCCTCAGGGTCTCCGACGTCGCCACGGTGACCCGTGCCTTCCGCGAGCCGGCGGCCAGCCTGGCCTACGCCGACGGCGTCCCGGCGGTGCTGATCGCCTCCAAGATGGAGGCCGACCTCCAGGTCGATGTCTGGATGGGCCGGGTCCGGGCGATCGTCGACGCCTTCGAGGCCGAGCTGCCGGCCGGGCTGGAGCATCGCCTGCTCTTCGACCAGAACGACTACACCGCCGAGCGCCTGGCCTTCGTGGTCACCAACATGCTGATCGGCGCCGCCCTGGTGGTCGCCGTCCTGCTGGTCACCCTGGGCTGGCGTGCGGCGCTGATCGTCGCCTCGATCCTGCCCCTGGCCAGCCTGATGTCGCTGGCCGGGCTCCAGGCGATCGGGATCCCGGTCCACCAGATGTCGCTGACCGGCCTGATCGTCGCGCTCGGCCTGCTGGTCGACGCCGGCATCGTCATGTCCGACGAGATCCGCAAGAAGCTCGACCGGGGCGCGGCGCGCATCGAGGCCGTCGGCGCGGCGGTCCGGCGCCTGGCGGTGCCGCTGCTGGCCTCGACCGTGACCACGGCGCTGGCCTTCATGCCCATGGCGCTGCTGCCGGGGCCGCCGGGCGACTTCGTCGGCGCCATCGCCATCGCGGTGATCGTTATGCTGGTCGCCTCGCTGGTGCTGGCGCTGACCGTCACGCCGGCGCTCTCGGGCTGGTTCCTGAAGCCCGCCGGCGAAGGCGCCGCTCTACTGGCGGGCGGCCTGCGCCTGCCCCGGCTCGGCGCCGCCTTCGGCCGCTCGCTGACGCTGGCGCTGCGCTATCCGAAGCTGGCCCTGCTCGGCGCGCTGATCCTGCCGGTCATCGGCTTCGGCGCCTTCCCGACCTTGAAGGCGCAGTTCTTCCCCGGCGTCGACCGCGACCAGTTCTACGTCCAGGTGAAGCTGCCGGACGGCAGCGCGATCGCCGAGACCGAACGCGCCGCGCGCCTGGTGGAGGCGGTCCTGCGCGGCTATCCGGAGATCGAACACCTGCACTGGGTGATCGGCGAGAGCGCGCCGGCCTTCTACTACAACATGACCACCGACCAGGACGCCGAATCGAGCTTCGCCGAGGCGCTGATCACGACCGCCTCGCCGGCCGCGACCGAACGGATCCTGCCCCGGCTCCAGCGGGACCTCGACGAGGCGGTGCCCCAAGCGCGGGTGATCGTGCGCGGCCTGGTCCAGGGGCCGCCGGTCAGCGCGCCGGTCGAGATCCGGGTCTTCGGCCCCGACGTCCAGGTGCTGCGGGAGATCGGCGAAGAGGTCCGGGCGGTCATGGTCTCGGTGCCCGAGATCCTCCAGGCCCGGACCCAGCTCAGCGGCGGCGCGCCCAAGCTGGTGCTCGACCTCGACGAGGAGAAGGCCCGGCTCTCGGGGCTCGACCTCGGCGCCATCGCGGGCCAGCTCGAGGCGACCCTGGAAGGCGCCCTCGGCGGCTCGCTGCTGGAGGCCAGCGAGGAGCTGCCGGTCCGGGTCCGCGTCGGCGCCGGCGGTCGCGACAGCTTCGAGGCGCTGCGCCGCACCGACCTCCTGGGCCCCGACGCCGCGCAGCGGGCCCAGGCCGGCGCCTACCCCGGGGTGCCGCTGGCGGCCCTGGGATCGCTGCGGCTGGTCCCGGCCGAGAGCCCGATCTTCCGGCGCAACGGCGAGCGGGTGAACACCATCCAGGGTTTCACCCATCGCGACGTCCTGCCGGAAGAGGCGCTGAAGACGGTGCGGGCGCGGATCGCGGAGAGCGGCCTCGTGCTGCCGTCCGGCTACCACTTCGAGGTCGGCGGCGACGCCGACGCCCGCAGCGAGACCCTGACCAACATGCTGGCGGCGGCGGGTATCATCGTCGCCCTGACCGTCGCGACCATCGTCCTCACCTTCAACTCCTTCGGCCTCTCGGCGATCGTCGGCGTGGTCGCCCTGCTCTCCATGGGGTTGAGCCTGCTGGCCCTGGCGCTCTTCCAGTATCCCTTCGGCATCATGGCGGTGATCGGGGTGATCGGCTCGATCGGCGTCTCGATCAACGCCGCGATCATCATCCTGACCGCGCTGCAGAAGAACCCCGCCGCCATGGCCGGCGAGGCGGCCGCCATCGCCGAGACGGTCGGGGCGCAGAGCCGGCACATCTTCTCGACCACGATCACCACCTTCGGCGGCTTCCTGCCGCTGATCCTGGCCGGCGGCGGCTTCTGGCCGCCCTTCGCCATGGCCATCGCCGGCGGCGTCCTGCTGTCCTCGGTGGTGTCCTTCTACTTCGTGCCGCCGGCCTTCGCCCTGCTCGCCCGGACCTGGTCGCGGCGCCGCGAGGCGTCGGGCGGGGTCGTGGCCCTGGATGGCGGGCCGTTGCCGGAGCCGCGTCTGATCGCGGCAGCCGAATAGGGGGCCGCCTCAGCGGTAGAGGTCGAACCAGCCGGTCGACTCGAACCACTTGCGGCGCAGGCGCTCGTAGCGGCCGTCGGCCCGGATCTCCTCCAGGAAGCCGTTCAGCCAGGCCAGGAAGTCCGGGTCGTCCTTGCGGATCGCGAAGGCGATGGCCTCCTCGGTGAAGGGCCGGTCGAGGAAGACCAGGCCCTCGCCGCCCCGCATGGCGAGGAAGGTGGCGTTGAAGGGCCGGTCGTAGACCAGGGCGTCGACCTCGCCCGCGGCGACGGCCGCGGCCGCCTCCAGCTCCGAGTCGAAGGGCCGGTAGTCGGCCTCCGGCAGGAAGTGCCGGACCGCCTCCTCGCCGGTGGTGCCCGGCTTGGAGGCGACCTTGAAGCGGGGGTCGTCGAGGTCGCCGTAGGCGGTGACTTCCTCCGCCAGCCCGGCGCGCAGCAGGACCGTCTGCCCGACCTGCATGTAGGGCTCGGAGAAGTCGACCTTCTCGCGCCGCGCCTCGGTCACCGACATGCCGCTGATGATGATGTCGCAGCGGCCCAGGGTCAGCGAGGGGATGATGGCGGTCCAGCGGGTGTTGACCGGCACGAAGCCGACGCCCAGCTCCCGCGCCATCTCGCGCGCCAGGTCGATGTCGAAGCCGCCGAACTTGGTGACCTGGCCGCCCTTGCGCTCGTCGGCCGAGCGCAGGCTGCGCTCGCGCAGGCCGGAGCGGGTGCCGATCATCTCGAAAGGCAGGTAGCCGGCCTCGAAGCAGACCCTGAGCCGGCCGCGCTCCAGCACGCCGGCCAGGGTCGAGTCGGGGTTCAGGTCCTTGTCCTGGGCCAAGGGCGCGGAACCGGGCGCGAGGCCCAGGAGCAGAACCGCGAGCGCGGTTGTCGCGAGCCGGAACATGGCCCTATTCCGCGGGTGCGGGCTTGGCGGCCGTTTCCCGCGCCTCGGGCGCCTCGGCGCGGGCGATGGTCCAGCCGGTCCAGCCGAAGACCAGCGTCACGATCGGCGACAGCCAGCAGAAGAAGTTGAAGGGCAGGTAGGCGATGGTCGCGACCCCCAGGGTCGCCGCCTGATAGGCGCCGCCTGAGTTCCAGGGCACCAGGTTGGCGGTCACCGTGGCGCTGTCCTCGACCGCCCGGGACAGGTTCTTGGCGTGCAGGCCGCGGTCGCGGTAGGCCTGGGCGTACATCCGGCCGCCCATCACGATCGCCATGTACTGGTCGCAGAGCACGACGTTGGCGCCCAGGCAGGTCAGCACGGTCGAGGTGATCAGCGAGCCGTCGGACCTGGCCAGGCGCAGGATGCGGTCGACGATCACCTTGAGCTGCCGGGTCTCCTCCATGATGCCGCCGAACATCATCGCGCAGATTACGATCGAGATGGCGTAGAGCATGGAGGTGAAGCCGCCCTTGCTGAGCAGGGAGTCGACGGCCTCGACGCCGCTGTTGCTGGCGTAGCCGCCGTAGGAGACCTCAAGGAGCTGCGGATAGGTGATGCCTTCGAAGATCAGGCCCAGGACCACCGCCGAGAGCACGCCGGCGACCAGCCCCGGGATCGCCGGGTACTTGCGGTAGGCGCAGACGATCACCAGGACCGCCGGGATGATATGCCAGGGACCGACGGCGAAGTCGCGCTCCAGGGTCGCGATGATCTCCTGGACTTCGGCCAGGTTCTCCTCGCCGCCGCCGTAGAAGAAGCTGAGGACGATCTCGATCACCAGGGTCAGGGCGAAGGCCACGCCCGAGGTGTAGGTCATGTGCCGGATGTGGGTGTAGATGTCGGTGCCGGCCATGGCCGGGGCCAGGTTGGTGGTGTCCGACAGCGGCGACATCTTGTCGCCGAAGTAGGCGCCCGAAAGCACGGCGCCGGCGACCAGCGGCAGGGGAAAGCCGAGTCCGGCGCCGATCCCCATCAGCGCGACGCCGATGGTCCCGGTGGTGCCCCAGGAGGTCCCGGTGGCCAGCGAGGTGACCGCGCAGATCACCAGGGTCGCCGGCAGGAAGACCTCGGGCGCCAGGATCTTCAGGCCGTAGTACAGCAGGGTCGGCACCACGCCCGAGACGATCCAGACCCCGATCAGGATGCCGATGACCAGCAGGATGACGATGGCCTGAAGGGAGTTGGCGATGCCCTTCAGCATCCCGTCCTGGATCACCTCCCACTTGAAGCCGGCCCGGTATCCGACGACCGCCGCGACGAAGACGCCCAGCAGCATGGGAATGTGCGGATCGGTGCCGTAGACCACGATCGACAGCATGATCCCGACCACCAGGGAGAAGAGCGAAATGATCGCTTCCCAGAAATAGGGCTCGCGTTGTTCCTTGCTGATGAGCATCGGCCGCCACCTCCCCCTGTTCGCCGATCGGCCACGGAGGGGTGCTTGTTCTTCTTGCCTAGCCGGGCTGATCCCGGCCGCCCTCTCCGGATGCACGCAATGCTAGCACCAAGCGGCGCCGTAAGTGAATTGCGGGGCTTCGCGCGCCTTGTCGGGAAGCTGGGGAGTCGCTTGGCCGCCTTAGGCCCGACTCAAGTCCAGCTAACCGTCGCCTGCCGTCGCTCGAGCCGGCGAGCTTCCCGCGATGTCGCTGCGTTCTCGTCTGCTCGCGGCGTAGGGCCAGCTCGCCAGGAAGTGGTTCACGAGGGTTTTCAGGACAAAGCGATCGGCACGCCAACGCTGGGTCACGACCCGGTCCGAAAGCGACAGCGCGCAGATGCCGTGCACGCCGCTCCAAAGGGCGCGAACGCCGAGCTCCAGCTCGGCCGCCGTCGCCTTCGGATCGAGAGCCGCCAGTTCCGTCCGCACCAGGTCGAACAAGCCGTCGACGATCTCCTGCAGATGGGCCGGCACCACTTGTCCCTGCTTGAGCTTGTGATTGAACAGGAGCGCGAACCAGTTCGGATGGGCCTCGGCGAAGCCCAGATAGGCATAGCCCATCTCCAAGAGCCGGTCCGTGGGATCGTGGGCACTGTCGATAGCGCCCTGAATCTGGGTCCTTAGACGCACAAGAATTCGGACGTTCACCTGCAGGAGAATGGCCCCCAGATTGTCGAAATGGGTATAGAGCGTTCCCGGCGCATACCCGATTCGCGCCGCAATATCTCGAGCCCTGATGTTGGTCGCGCCGAACTCGTCCACCAACTTCATCGTTTCGCTGACGATGAGATCTTGAAGTTCTTCCTTGGTGTGATCGCTTCGGCGCGCCAACGGGCTTTCCTCCTTCTCCCTTTCCCGCCTATTCCCAGTCGCGAAGGTCGGCCCAGGCGTCCAGCGTGGAACGCAAGGCCCGCTTACCATAGCGCTCGACCACCGACGACACGAGCACGAGCGCCACGCCGAGACCGGCGAACAGGACCCATGAGTTCACCGTCAGATCCCCGACGGCGGCCGCGATCGCGGCACAGAATCCGGCCGCGGCGATGACGGCGCCGCCGAGCAACGGCTCGCGGTGTTTTCGGAGCAGGCCCCAAGTCGCCAGCGGCACGCCGACCAGGACCAAAAGGACACCATTGATGATGCTGTGGTCAGCGACAAGGACTTGAAGCGACAGTAGGGTCAACAGCACGCTCGCCGCGCCACGATAGTACCGGGCGTAGGCGAGCGATCTCTCCGCGCCGATGAACAGGAAGAGCGCGACCGGCGCGAAGGCCGCCATATAGGGGTAGGCGATCGTTCGATCGGCCGTCCAAATGACGTCCTGGGCGAAGACCCACCAGGAGAACGCGATCGCTGAGGTCCCCGTAAAGGACGCGACCTCCACGACCCCTCGGCTTCGGATCCAGGTTCCGCCGAAGACCAGGGTCGTTCCGAACAGGGCCCCCAGAGCGCAATAGCCCCAGAGCGCTTCCACGTGCAGTCCGAACCGTGTCGCGGCGATCGCGAGCGGCAAGAGCAGAATGGCCCGAACCGCGGCGCCTTCGGCCGTCCGGAACACGGGTGGCGACTCCTTCGCGGCGAAGTAAAGCCGCTCCAGGAGCAGGGCGGCGGCGACCAGAACGACCAGCACCGCCATCCCGACAAGCGAATCACGCGCCGGGATGAGGAGGAGGCCGTTCAGCGCGGAGAACGCCAAGGTCAGACGCCGTGCCTCGCCGCGTGCGAGGACCGAAAATCCGGCGTAGGCCACCGGGACCAGCAGCAGGGCCGTCACCGCCCCCACCAGGGCGGTGGTCGTGGTCGTCACGACCGCGAAATCGGACCAGCGACTCACGCTGTCGACGGCGACAAGCTCGTGGATCATCCCCCCAAGCTGCGCGAATTGCACCGGAACCACCGCCGTCGCCAGGGCGAAGAAAAGCCGGGCACCCTTGGCGTCGTTCAGGGTCAGGCGGCTTATCAGGCCGCCACCGACCAGGATCGCCATCAGACCGAGATAGACCCAGTTTCTGAGCGCGCCATCGATGTTCTCGATGCCCTGCAGCAGATAAAGCAGCCCCGAGATGCCCACGGCTCCGGCGCCGAACCAGCGCAGCAGGGTGGCGAAGCGCGCGTTCGTTTCGGTCTCCGGGCGTAGGGTCTGCGCCTCGGCGTTGTGCTCCATGATCGTCATGACCGATCCTCCGTCTTGAGCTCTTCCAAGGCGGCTTTGAGCTGTTCCCGTTCCTCTGCGGCATCGAGCTCCCGCCCGAGCGCATCGCTCTCGCCACCGACGACCTCGTCCAGATACTCATCCTCGATCACGGCCATCTCCCAGCGGTCGAAGACGGCGTTGACGTCTGACATCGGGTCTTGATCGCTTGCGCCCATGACCTGGGCGCGAGCGCTCCGGCTCGACAGGGCCGTCCGCTTCAACTGCAGGTCCGACAGCCGTGCCTCGACGGCGGCGAGCCGGTCCTTGAGCTTCTCGCCAAGGGCTTCGTACTGGGCAAGTTGATCGACGACCTGCGCTTGCTCGGCCTCGGCGCGCTTCATCCGGCGCAGGCATTCCAGCGCGCGATCCTCGTCCTCCGTCGCGAAGCGCTTGGCACGCGCGCGCCAGCGTCCGGCATCCTCGGCGAGGCTGTCCCGACGTTCCCGAAGGCGTTCCGACTGGGCGTTCACCCCGCCCATCTGGACCTTCAATTTCGCGGCGCCGGCGCGGACGTCCCGAATCACCGACTCAGCAACCGCCTCATGGTTTTCGACCTTGTTGACGAACTGCTCGAAACTCGCGCCCACCGACGCGGCCAGCCGTTTCAATCTCATGATCCAACCCCATTTATTGAACAACGTTCAATTCTAGATATTGAACACTGTTCAATTTGTCAAGTCCCGGCCCGTCGCCAACACTGAAAAGGCGAAGTTCTCTGCCTGCCGGATGGAGTATTTCCGGGTTACGGGGCAGTAGTGATTGATTTATCTGATGTTTATCTTCGCTGCTCGTTTTCGGGCTTCATTGACCAAAGAACGAGATGCTTGTCGCCGGGTGGCGCTATACAGCCGTCACGCGGCGTCCGCACCCCTCGGTGGTGCGTGGTTATTTGCTTATGCTGCCCTGCGAGCCGGAGGCTTGTGACGCCCGGTCGGCGGCCCTGCCGAGATACGGCCGGTAGGGTCTGGGCCAAGGCACGACACTAGGGCGAGGCTCGACGGTGTGAGTCTGGCTGTAGCCGTTCACGCCTTCGAGGGCGTCTTGTCGAGCTTGAAGGGCTGCAGGCGGTCGGCCTTCACGAGTCCCCGTCCGAACCCAGGTGCTCCGCGATCACCCGGTCAAGCGCGCGGGGCAGCAGCTCGGTCAGGCGCTCGACCCACTCGGCCTGGCCCTCGGGCAGGGTCACCAGGTCCTGGCGGATCTCGATCTCGACGTGGATCAGGCCGCGCTGCTCGCCGTGCAC
>JANQGU010000418.1 GCA_028282935.1 Kiloniellales bacterium | reverse complement strand
GTCGATCAGCAGGTGTCCGGCCAGGACCTCGCCGAAGACCCGCTGGCCCTCGTTGCGCGCCCGGGTGATGGCCTGCAGCGAGTCGATGCAGGAGTTGTGGACGATGTAGAGCGGCACGTTGAGCACCTGGGCGATGCGGATCGCCCGGTCGGCCGCCTCGCCCTCGACCTCGGCCGGGCGCGACTGCGGATGGGCCTCCGGCCCGGTGATGCCCTGTTCCAGCAGCTCCTTCTGCAGATGCGCCACCAGTTCGCCGTTCTCGGGGTGGACGGTGCAGATGGCGCCCAGCTCGCGGGCCCGGCCGAAGGACTTCACCATGATCTCGTCGTCGGCCATGATGGCGCCCTTGTAGGCCATGAAGTGCTTGAAGGAGTTGACCCCGTAGTCGCGGGTCAGGGTCCCCATGGCCTCGTGCACCGTGTCGTCCCACCAGGTGATGGCGACGTGGAAGCTGTAGTCGGTGGCGGCCTTCTCGGCCCAGCCGCGCCAGGTGTGATAGGCCTCCATGATGTCCTGCTGCGGGTTCGGGATCACGAAGTCGATGATCATCGTGGTCCCGCCGACCGCGCCGGCCGTGGTGCCGGAGAAGAAGTCCTCCGAGGCCACGGTGCCCATGAAGGGCAGCTCCATGTGGGTGTGCGGATCGATGCCGCCGGGCATGACGTAGCAGCCGCCGGCGTCGACGACCTCGGCCCCCGCGGGCGTATCGAGGTCCACGCCGATGGCTGCGATCTTGTCACCCTCGATGAGCAGGTCCGCCCGTTGTGAAAGGTCGGCATTGACGACCGTGCCGCCTCGAACCAACAGAGTCATCTTCCTTCTCCCTTGTTCTGCGCCCGCCTCTTCCCCTCCTCTGTCATGCCCGGACTTGATCCGGGCATCCATCGCGCCGCTGCGCCATGGATCGCCGGATCAAGTCCGGCGATGACAGCGAGAGAGACCAGGCACGTTCATCACAAACCCCTGCTCGGCCCCCAGCTCGACGGCGTCACGTCCCCCGGCGCCGCGTCTCCGATCCGCTTGATCAGCTCCAGCGAGAAGGGCGCGAAGCCGAAGCGGGCGTAGGCCGCCTCCGCCGGCGCGTTGCCCGCCTGAACCCCGACCAGGAGCTGCCGGTAGCCCCGCGCCGCGGCGATCCGCTCGGCCTCGGCCATCAGCGCCTGCCCGAGGCCCCGGCCGCGGCAGTCCTCGCGGACGAAGAGCTCGGCGATCAGGGCGTAGGGCCGGTGTTCCTCGCGCACGTAGACCGGCGCGGTCGCGAAAGTCAGGAACAGATGGCCGACGACCCGGCCCGCGTCCTCGGCGACCAGCTTGGCGCCGCCGCTCTCGGCGACCCGCGCCTCGGCGTCGGCCAGGCTCGCCTCGGCACCGGCGCGGTCGAGGCGCCGGTTGCCGGTGATCGGCTCCTCGTGCCGGTTCAGGAGCTGGGTCTGCTCCAGGATCGCCGCGCGGTCCTCGTCGCGCGCCGGGCGGATCACGACGGTCATGGCAGGCTGTCCTCGCAGGATGCAGGCCCCTCACCCTCCCACCGCTGCGCGGCGGGCCCCTCCCTCTCCCCGAGGGAGAGGGATGAGGAGGCTTGCCGCGGCCGGAGGCCGGGGCTTAGCCGGAGCTGGGTGAGGGGCCGTCGCATCCCTTGCCTACTGCCCCAGCGCCTTGTCGATCACGGCATGGGTCCAGGCGCCCTCGGGCGCCTTGGTGATCACCGGGTCCGAGCCGCCGGACAGCAGCGTCTTCACCGTGCGCTCGTAGTCCGCGGGATCGAGCTTGCCGTCGGAGCCCTCGGTCAGCTTGTTGATCTCGCCCATCATGCGGATCTGGTGCTTCTCGGTCTGGGCGCCGGTGGCGTCGTTCTCCAGCACGATCAGGGCCGCCTCCTTGGGGTTCTCGCGGGCCCAGTCCCAGCCCTTCATCGAGGCCCTGACGAAGCGCGCCATGCGCTCGACGAAAGCGGCGTCGCCGAGGCGGTCCTCCAGCACGTAGAGGCCGTCCTCCAGGGTCGCGACGCCCTCGTCCTCGTACTTGAAGACCAGCAGCTCCTCGGCCGGGATGCCGGCGTCGATGACCTGCCAGTACTCGTTGTAGGTCATGGTCGAGATGCAGTCGGCCTGCTTCTGCAGCAGGGGATCGACGTTGAAGCCCTGCTTCAGGACCGTGACCCCGTCCGATCCGCCCTTGGTCGGGATGCCGAGCTGGGACATCCAGGACAGGAAGGGGTACTCGTTGCCGAAGAACCAGACGCCCAGGGTCCTGCCCTTGAAGTCCGCGGCCGCCTTGATGCCGGTCTCCTTGCGGCAGGTCAGCATCATGCCCGAGCGCTTGAAGGGCTGGGCGATGTTGACCAGGCCCACGCCCTTCTCGCGCGAGGCCAGGGCCGAGGGCATCCAGTCGATGATCACGTCGGCGCCGCCGCCCGCGATCACCTGCGGCGGCGAGATGTCCGGGCCGCCGGGGTTGATGGTGACGTTGAGCCCGGCCTCCTCGTAGAAGCCCTTCTCCTGAGCCACGTAGTAACCGGCGAACTGCGCCTGGATCACCCACTTGAGCTGCAGGGTCACGTCGTCGGCGGCCTGCGCCGCGAAGCCGGCCAGCGCCACGGCGGCCGTCGCCAAGGTCGTCATCAGTTTCTTCATGTCTTTACTCCTTTGAGCCTCCCCCAATACTTTTCTCTTCTCGGTCACCGCCTCTGTCGGTAGGAGGGGTGCCAGAAGGTGACGCCGCGTTCGGCCAGCGCCACCAGGCCGTAGAAGGCGGACCCGGCCAGGGCCGCCATGACGATCTCCGCCCAGACCATGTCGACGTTCATGCGGCCGACCTCGGTCGAGATCCTGAAGCCCATGCCGACGATGGGCGTGCCGAAGAACTCCGCCACGATGGCGCCGATCAGCGCCAGGGTCGAGTTGATCTTCAGCGCGTTGAAGATGAAGGGCATGGCCGCCGGCAGGCGCAGCTTGACCAGGGCGTGCCAGTAGCCCGCGCCGTAGGACCGCATAAGGTCCCGCTCCAGGGCGCCGGCGGCGGCCAGGCCGGTGACCGTGTTGACCAGCATCGGGAAGAAGGTCATGACCACGACCACCGCCGCCTTGGACTGCCAGTCGAAGCCGAACCACATGACCATGAT
>JANQGU010000378.1 GCA_028282935.1 Kiloniellales bacterium | reverse complement strand
TCCGACCGGCCATCCGACCGGCCATCCGACCGGCGGGCCGGACGGCGGCGGCGGGGAGAGGAGGCCAGGGTGATCGAGGCCCGCCTCTCGGCCGCCGCTCTTGCCGCCGGCCTGCAGGCGCCGGCCCTGATGCTGATCCGGCGAATCGCGCTTCGGCGGGACGCGCAGACCGCTTTCGAGAGCGAGATCGCCGCCTTGAGCGAAGAGCGCGGGCCCGCGCCGCTGACGCGGCTCATGGCCGGATCGCCCTTCGCGGCGAAGGCCGGCGCGGTGTCTCGAAGCTGGCTTCCGGGGGGCGAGGGCGGCGACGCGACGAGGCTCTGGCGCAACAACCTCGAGGACGCCTGCCTGATCGCGGCGCTCGAGGCCGGCCTCAGTTGAGTGGAGATAACTCGATCTATTTCAGATAGTTGGAGCGGCAGGCTTGGAGCGCGTGCCTCCGGCGGGGGCCGGTCACAACCCGTAGCTCTGCACCAGGCTGCCGGCGACCAGGTACCAGCCGTCGACCAGGACGAAGAAGATCAGCTTGAAGGGCAGGGAGATCATGATCGGTGGCAGCATCAGCATGCCCATCGACATCAGGATCGAGGCGACCACGAGATCGATGATCAGGAAGGGCAGGAACAGCAGGAAGCCGATCTCGAAGGCCCGGCGCAGCTCCGAGATCATGAAGGCCGGGATCAGGGCACGCATCGGGGTGTCGTCCGGTGTCGCCAGGTCCTCGGTGTCCGAGATCTCGATGAAGAGCTCCAGGTCCTGGGCCCGGACGTGGCCCAGCATGAAGTCGCGGACCGGCGCGGCGGCGAGTTCGACCGCCTGGCGCTCGTCGACCTCCTCCTCGAACAGCGGCTGCAGCGCCTGGTCGTAGACCGCCTGCAGGGTCGGCATCATGATGAAGAGGGTGAGGAAGAGCGCCAGCGACACCAGGACGGAGTTGGGCGGCGTCTGCTGGACGCCGAGGGCGCTGCGCAGGAACGACAGGACCACGACGATCCGGGTGAAGGAGGTCACCATCACCAGGATCGACGGCGCCAGGGAGAGGATCGTGACCAGGGCGATCAACTGGACCAGCCGGCTGGTGGTCGGGCCCAGCTCCTCGGCGCCGAGGTCGAGGGTCACGCTTTGCGCCAGAGCGGGCTCGCCCCAGAGCAGGCCCAGCAGCGCGCCCAGGCCGGCGCCGAGCAGGAGGCGCGGGGTCATGGCCGCTGGCCGCCGGGCAGGACGCTGAGCTCGCCCGGTTCCCCGCGGCGTTCGCCCGGCTCGATGCCGCGCTCCGGGGCCTGGCCGAAGCCCTTGTCGAGCAGCAGGTCCTGGGTCGGGCCGAGCAGGACCAGGTACTCGGTCTCGTCGCGGCGCAGCAGGATCAGCCGGCGCCGGGCGTCGACCGAGGCGACCTCCTGGATCGAGAGGCGGCGCGCGCCGCCGCTGTTCGGCAGCAGGCGGGCGCCCGGGCCGAAGCGGCGCACCGCCCAGGCGAGGGCGAGGATCAGGCCCAGGACCGCCGCCAGGGCCAGTAGAAAGCGGAAGTAGAGCTCGAAGTCCATTGCCGGGTCCGCCGTTCCCTCGCTCAAATCTCGCCCTGGGGCGGCTTGCCGTAGGCCGCCGCCGCGCGCCCGGGCGGGGCGCTCGGCCGGCCGTCGTCCAGGGCCGGCATGCGCGACCGGATCGCCGCGGCCAGGCGCGCCAGGTTCTGCTCCAGCTCCGCGAGGCCGGACTTCACCGCTTCGCGCTCGCCGCGCGCGGCCCCTGTGGCCGCGGCACAGAGCTCGCGGATCCCGGCATCCAGGGCGGTGACGTCGATCACCCGGCCGGCTTCGATCGCGGCGATGGCCGCCCGCACCCTGCCGTCCAGCTCCGCCAGGTCCGCCGCCAGCTTGCCCTCGGCGCTCACCGGGCCTGGTCCTCGGCTTGGGGCGTGGGGGATTCGGGTCCTGGGGACTCGGGTCCTGGGGGCTCGGCCACTGGGGATTGCGCTGCCGGGGCGGCGTTGGCGCGGTAGACGTAGGACAGGATCTCGGCCACCGCGGCCAGGGCCTCGACCGGCACCTCGCTGTCGACCTCTATGGCGGCCAGGATCTCGGCCAGCTCGGCGTCCTCTCGGACCTTGACGCCGCGGGCGAAGGCGATCTCCAGGATCTGCTCCGCCAGGGCGCCGCGCCCCGCGGCGGTGATCCTGGGGTTGCCGCCGGCGGCCTCGTCCTGGAGGGCGACGGCCAGGGCCGGCGGCCGCTGCTGCTTCTCGCTGTCGTCCGGATGACCCGCCAAAACGCGGCTCCCTTCGCCGATGCCGATCCGCCGGCCAAGCTCCGCCGCCGGAGCCCGCCGGCCGCCCCGGCTCGTCGGGGCGCAGGCACGACGGCGCGCCGTCGCGCCGCCACCGGCCCGATCATCAAGCGTTAGCCTTAACGAAAGGTTTAGCCTGTAAGGGTTATTGGGGCTGGGCCGCGGCCGGGCTCAGCTGCCGGAAGCCTTGGCGGGCCTGCGCTCGGGTGGTGGGGCGCCGTTGGCCCGGGCTTCGTTCTCGGCCTGGATCCGCTCATAGATCTCCCGACGTAGCACGGAAGCCTCGGCAGGAAAGGTAAATCCGAGCTTTATCGACTTTCCGCGGATGTCGATCACCGTCACTTCGATGTCGTCATTGATAATGACGGACTCGCCGATCTTTCGCGTCAGATAAAGCATCAGGCTCTCGGCTCAACGTTCCCGGCCAGCCGGACCGGTACCCCATTGGGAACAATTATACTCAAATTTAAGCCGTTTTACCGATTATTAACAAGGGACGCGTGATAGTGGCCAGACTCGTGCGGAAAAGCGGAGCGTTTTCTTAGGGTTCGGGAGACCTCATGGACTTCGGCAAGCTTCCCATCTTCGACGTTCTGGCCCGCCGCATGGGATGGCTGGGTCAACGCCAGGAGGTTTTGGCCCAGAACATCGCCAACGCCGACACCCCGGACTATCGCCCGCTCGACCTCAAGGCGGATCCCTTCGACCGGGTCCTGGCGCGGTCGGTCAAGCCGGTCCGGATGGCGGTTTCCGATCCCGGCCACCTCGCCGGAACGAAGGCCGATACGGATCAGAGTTTCAAGGACGGCCGGGTGCCGGGCTACGAGACGGCGCCGGCCGGCAACGCGGTGGTGCTGGAGCAGCAGCTGGTCTCGGTCGCCGAGACCCAGATGGACTTCCAGATGATGACCAGCCTCTACCGCAAGCACCTGGGCATGTTCCGCACGGCCCTGGGCCGTGGCGGCGGCAGTGGCGGCGGCTGAGGCCGGCGGACAGAGCGGGAGGCGGTAGATGGATCTCGGCAAGGTTCTTCACATCTCGGCCCATGGGCTCAAGGCCCAGGGCACGCGCCTGCGTGTCATCGCCGAGAACGTCGCCAACGCGGATTCCCTGCCGCAGTCGCCCGAGGAGCAGCCTTACCGGCGCAAGCTGGTCAGCTTCGCGAACAGCCTGAACCGGGCCCTCGGCTTCGACACCGTCAGGGTCAAGGACATCGAGAAGGACCGCAGCGACTTCGGCCAGCGCTTCGAGCCGGGCCATCCCGGCGCCGACGCCGACGGCTACGTGCGCACGCCCAACGTCAAGACGATCATCGAAATGGCCGACATGCGCGAAGCGCAGCGCAGCTACGAGGCCAACCTGAAGGTCATCGAGGCCTCCCGCAGCATGGTGCAGCGCGCCATCGCGATCCTGCGCTAGAAGCCACGACGCCACAGCCATCACCGGGAGCCGAGCCTTGGCAGTCAACATCTCCAACGCGGTCGCGGCCTACAACCAGGCGGTCCGCCAGCAGCAGGAAGCGGGGCTGGAGCCAAGCGATGCCGCCGGCGGCGGCTTCGCCGACGCCCTGCGGGGCGCCATCAACGGCGGTGTCGAGAGCCTGAACCGGGCCGAGGAGGTCTCGCGAGCGGCGGCCGCCGGCAAGGCCGACGTCAACGATGTGATCACGGCGGTCAGCGAGGCCGAGCTGACCCTGCAGACCGTGGTCGCCCTGCGCGACCGGGTCATCCAGGCCTATCAGGAAATCCTCCGGATGCCGATCTAGAAGCGGGCCGGGACGGCGCTCGAGCCATGGATTCAACCGAAGTCATAGAGGTCGCCCGCGAAGCGATCATCGTCGCGCTCAAGGTCGGCTCGCCGGTCCTGGGGCTGGCCTTGCTGATCGGCCTGACGATCGCGCTGTTCCAGGCCCTGACCCAGATGCAGGAGATGACCCTCTCCTTCGTCCCCAAGATCGTGACCATCTTCGCTTCGCTCTTCGTGCTGCTGCCCTTCATGCTCAGCACCCTCATGACCTTCACCCAAGGTCTGATGGACCGGATCGTCGGCCTCAGCTAGGAGCCTGCCCGAGGAATGCTCGCGGACCTGCTGCCCGCCGGGATTTTCGCGGTCCTTCTGGTCTTCGTCCGGGTCGGCGCCTCGCTGTCGCTGCTGCCGGCCTTCGGCGAGGCCTACGTGACCCCGCGCCTGCGCCTGGTCGTCGCCCTGGTGATCGCCCTGGTGCTGGCGCCGCTGCTGGCCGAGCGCCTGCCGGCGATGCCGGCGGCGCCGGCGGCGCTGCTGGTGCTGATCCTGGGCGAGGCCCTGGTCGGGATCTTCCTCGGCACCCTGGCGCGGATGTTCATGTCGGCCCTGACCACCGCCGGCATGGTCATGGCCTACATGAGCTCGCTGGCCAACGCCCTGGTCAACGACCCGACCGCCGAGCAGCAGGGCTCGATCGCCGGCTCCTTCCTCTCGGTCACCGCCCTGCTGCTGATCGTCACCCTGGACCTGCACCACATGCTGCTGATCGCGGTGATCGACAGCTACAGCCTCTTCGCCCCGGGCGTGGCGCCGCCTCTGGGGGACTTTTCCGACCTGATGGCGCGCACCGTGGCCAAGACCTTCCTGCTGGCGATCCAGATCGCCACCCCCTTCATCGCGGTCGGCTCGATCTTCTACCTCGGGCTGGGCCTGCTCGCCCGCCTGATGCCGCAGGCGCAGATCCTGTTCATCGCGATGCCCCTGCAGGTCATGGTCGGCATCACGATGCTGGCGCTGGCCGTGCCCGCGGCCCTCGGCTGGTTCGTCACCAGCTTCGAGGACTCCTTCCTGCCCTTCGTGGCGCCCCGCTGAGGCCGCGGCGACGTGAGCGACAGCGCCAATAACGACGACTCGCTCAAAACCGAAGAGCCGACGCCACGGCGGCTCGAGGAAGCCCGCGAGAAGGGCCAGGTCGCCAAGTCCCAGGAGGTCAACCACTGGTTCATGATCCTGGCCTTCGCCGCGATCATCGCGCTCCTGGCGCCGGGGGTGGCCTCGAGGCTGGCCGACTCGATGGAGGGCCTGATGGCCCGGGCCCACCTCTTTCCCGTCGACCCGGGCGGGCTGGGCGATCTCCTGGGCGCGCTGGTGGTGGAGGTCTTCCTGGCCCTGGCCCTGCCCCTGGCGGTGGTGGTGATCGCCGCGGTCCTCTCCGGCTTCCTCCAGGTCGGCCCGATCTTCACGCTGGAGCCGCTGAAGCCCAAGCTCGACAAGATCTCGCTGGTCGCCGGGGTCAAGCGCCTGTTCTCGAGCCGGGCGCTCTTCGAGTTCGCGAAGGGCGTCGGCAAGCTGGCCATCGTCGGCGTGGTCGCCTTCCTGATGATCTGGCCGCAGCGCGACATGATCCCGCTGGTGCCGAGCATGCCGATGCTCGACTTTCTCGACCTGCTCAGCGGCCTGGCGCTGCGGGTCATCCTCGCGGTGCTGGCGGTGATGACGGTGCTGGCGATCCTCGACCTGACCTTCCAGCGCTTCCAGCACAACAAGCAGCTTCGGATGACCAAGCAGGAGGTCCGCGACGAGCACAAGCAGGCCGAGGGCGATCCGATGATCAAGGCGCGGCTGCGCCAGATCCGCGCCGAGCGCGCCCGGCGGCGCATGCTGGCCGCGGTGCCGGAGGCCGACGTGGTGGTCACCAACCCGACCCACTACGCCGTCGCCCTGCGCTACGACCCGGCGGCGATGAACGCCCCCAAGGTCACCGCCAAGGGGGTCGACAAGGTCGCCAAGCGGATTCGCGAAGCGGCCGAGGCGCACGAGGTGCCGCTGATGGAGGACCCGCCGCTGGCCCGGGCGCTCTTCGATACCGTGGACCTGGACAGCGAGGTCCCGCCGGAGCACTACAAGGCGGTGGCCGAGGTGATCGGCTACGTGATGCGGCTCAAGGGCCGGATGCCGGCCGCGGCCGGGCCGGCGCCTTCGCGGCCAGGGGGGCGGGACTCGCCTTGAACAGACGACGATGTTAGTGGTGATGCAGGGTTTTCCACCGTTCCGCTCCGCCGTGACCCGTTCCATGCGCAAGACCAGCTCGCTTTCCAGCCTTTTCGCCGGTGCTTTCCTCCTCGGCGCGCCCACTCTCGGCGCCCCCATTCTCAGCGCCCTGCCGGCCGCCGCCCAGGAGTCCGCGGTGGGCGCCGCCGCCGGCACCCCCGCCGGCACTTATGTCTGGATGTCGCTGCTCTGCATCGCCGGCGCGGGCCTGGCCCTGACGGCCTGGCTCAGCCTGCGGGCCCAGCGCCGCGTCACCATGCTCGAGGCGGCCCTCGACGCGGTGCCGCAGCCCCGCCAGATCGTCGACCGCGAGGGCCGGGTCATCCTCGCCAATCCGGCTTGCCGGACCGAGTTCAAGTCGGCCGAGCGCAGCCTCTCGGCCCTGCTCGGCGAGGAGACCAAGGATATCCCGGAGTCCCACGAGGCGGTCCAGCGCCTGACCGCGAACGCTTGCGGCGGGACCGCCGACCACGCCGAGATCCGGGTGCCCGGCCGCAGCGGCGCGGCCCAGGAGGCCTGGCGCCGCGTCACCGCCTATCCGCTGAAGGGGCGGCCGGGCTGCGTGCTGTGGCTGGTCGACGACATCACCGCCGAGCGGCAGATGGAGATGATCCTCCAGGAAGAGCAGGCCCGCTTCGTCGATCTGCTGGAGCACGCCCCGATCGGCTTCTACTCGGTCGATGCCGAGGGGCAGTTCCTCTTCGTCAACCAGACCCTCGCCGACTGGCTCGGCCTGCCGCCGGAGGAGCTCCTGGGCGGCGAGCGCCGCCTGCACGACGTCGTGCGCTCGGCGGCGCCCTCGGCCGCCGCCTACGATCCCTTCGCCGGCGGCGAGGACCCGCTGCGCGGCGAGGTGACGCTCTGCGGCGCCGACGGCCTGGCCTTCACCGCCCTGATCAGCCAGGACGTCGTCCGCGGCGAGGACGGGCAGGTCCTGCGGACCCGCTCGGTGGTCCGCAACCTGTCGCGCGAGCGGGCAGTCGAGGAGGCCCTGGCGCATTCGGTGCAGCGCTTCAAGCGCTTCTTCGAGGAGGCGCCGATCGGGATCGCGCTGCTCGACCCCGACGGCAGGATCGCCGAGACCAACGCCAGCTTCCGCCGGCTTCTCGACCTGCCGCAGGACGGCATCGAGGGCAAGCCGCTGGTCGACCTGGTGGCCGAGGACGAGCGCGACTCAGTGGCCAAGACCATCGCCGCCGCCGGCAGCGAGCCCTCCGGGGACCCGACCGTCGAGGTCCGCTTCCGGGGCGGGCCCGAGGTGGTCTGCGCGCTCTACGTCAACCGGCTGGAGGGGGTCGAGGGCAAGCCGGCCGGCTACATCACGCACTTCATCGACATGACCGAGCAGAAGAAGCTCGAGGACCAGGTCTCGCAGTCCCAGAAGATGCAGGCCGTGGGTCAGCTTGCGGGCGGCATGGCGCACGACTTCAACAACCTGCTGACCGCGATGATCGGCTTCTCGGACCTGCTGCTGCTGCGCCACCGGCCCGGCGACCAGTCCTTCGCCGACATCATGCAGATCAAGCAGAACGCCAACCGGGCCGCCAACCTGGTGCGCCAGCT
>JANQGU010000125.1 GCA_028282935.1 Kiloniellales bacterium | reverse complement strand
GCCGCGCCTGTACTCGAACTTATCGACTGCTTTCATCAGGCCGATGTTGCCCTCCTGGATCAGGTCCAGGAACTGCAGGCCGCGGTTGGTGTACTTCTTGGCGATGGAGATCACCAGGCGCAGGTTCGCCTCGACCATCTCGGTCTTGGCCTTGCTGGCCTCGCGCTCGCCGGTCTTGACCGTGGTGACGATGCGGCGGAACTCGCTGATCGGCAGGCCGCTGTCCTCGCTGATCTGGGCGATCTCCTTGCGGATCTCCTTGACCTCTTCGCCGTGGCGCTCGGCGAACTTCTCCCAGCCCTTGCCGGACAGCCGCTTGACCCGGGACACCCAGCGCGGGTCCAGCTCGCGGCCGTAGTAGTACTTCAGGAACTCGCCGCGATCGACGCCGCACTTCTCGGCCATGCGCAGCAGCCGGCCCTCGAAGCCGATCAGCTGCTTGTTGAGGTGGTAGAGCTGCTCGACCAGCTGCTCGATCCGCGCGTTGTTGAAGTGCACGGTCTTGATCAGCTCGAAGAGCTCGTCCCGCAGCTTGACGTAGCGGTTCTCGGTCCGGGTGACGACCTTCTCGCCCTTGCGCATGATCGCCAGGCGCTGTTCCTGGACCTTCGAGAGCTTCCGGTAGGTGCCGGCGATGGCGGCGAAGTTCTCCAGGACCTGGGGCAGCAGCGCCGCCTCCATGGCGGCGAGGGACATGTTGTTCTCCTCGTCGACGCCGCCGTCGTCCTCTTCGCCCTCTTCCTCGCCGTCCTCGGCGCTCTTGTCCTTGCTCTCCTCGCCGTCCTCACCGTCCTCGCCATCAACGGCGCCCTCGGTGGCGATCGCCTCGCCCTCCGGCCCGCCGCCGTAGGTCGCATCCAGGTCGATGATGTCGCGCAGCAGGATCCGGCCGTCCAGCAGGGCATCGGCCCAGGACAGCAGGGCGATGATGGTCAGCGGACTCTCGCAGATGCCCGAGATCATCTTCTCGCGGCCGGCCTCGATCCGCTTGGCGATCGCGATCTCGCCCTCGCGCGACAGCAGCTCGACCGAGCCCATCTCGCGCAGGTACATGCGCACCGGGTCGTCGGTGCGGCCGATATCCTCGTCGTTGAGGTTGCCGGTCGGCTTGGCGTCGCTCTCTTCTTCGTTGTCGTTGTCGTCCGGCTCCTCGCTCTCGATCAGGGTGATGCCCTGCTCCGAGAGCTGCGCCATGACGTCCTCGATCTGCTCCGAGGACACCTGGTCCTGGGGCAGCACCTGGTTGAGCTCGTCATAGGTGATGTAGCCGCGCTCGCGCGCCTTCTGCATCATCTTCTTGACGGCCGCCCTGGTGGCGTCCATGAGCGGGCCCTCGCCGCCCTCTTCGCGTGCCTCTGTGGTCTCAGCGACCGCTTCGCTAGCCTTGCTCGCCATAAAGCCCATTCCCGCGCTTCCGACGGGTGCGTCGGTTTTTCTGTCCTCTGGCGGCCGGCCCGGCCACCTTGGAGCACCCGTCAATTGATACTGTCACCGCCCGCCATCCCGTCGTCACGCTCGAGATCGGCTCTTTGCAGCTCGCCTTCCTGCAAAAGCCGCTGTCGCGCCTGAAAACGGGCCAAGGCGTCCGCATCCGGTTGTTCCGCCAGTTCCCGCTGCGCCTTCAAGCCTTCCCGCTTGGCCTCACGATCCCGGTAAAGACCGAGAATATGAGCAACCGCCGCCCGCGCCTCGCCAAGCGACGAGTCGGGCCCCGCAAAGTGGGCCAAACGGTAAACATTTCTGTGCAAAAGGCGATCCAAGACCGCGGAAAATCCCTGATTCGACAGGTGGCATTTCACGGCATCGCTGTCAAGTTCCGGCTGCGCCGCCGCGAAATCGAGCAAGGCGACCCGGAAATCGTCCAGATCGCGGGCGGAAAGCTGGATCTCTGCCACCTCTTCACCTACTTCGGCGAGGATTGACGGATGGTTAACGAGGGTCGCCAAAAGTTGCTGCGCCTGCCGGGCCTTGAGCGCGCTCAGGTCCTTCAGGTTGCCGGGCAGCGGCAGCTTCGGCACTTGGGGCCGGGTCCCGCGGCCGGCGCCCGAGGCGCGGCCGGAGTCGCGGCCCGGGGACGAGGCGCGGCGGCGCCAGCGGCGCCCGGGCGGCGCCCAGGGATCGAAGCCGAAGGCCGCCTCGAAACGCCGGGCGAAGTCCTCGCGATAGGCGGCCTGGAGCTCGTTGTGGCGGATCGCCTCCACCACCTTGCCCAGGCGGGCGGCCAGGCCGGCCTGGCGCTCGGGGGTGTCGAGGGGGCGGCCCTCGGCCTCCTTGCGCCACAGCAGGTCGGACAGCGGCCGGGCCGCCGCCAGCACCGCGCGGAAGGCCTCGGGCCCCTCCCGGGCGATCAGGCTGTCCGGGTCCTCGCCCTCGGGCAGGACCGCGAAGCCGAGGCTGAAGCCGGGCTGCAGCAGCGGCAGGGCGCGCTCGGCGACCCGCAGGCCGGCGCGCTGCCCCGCGGCGTCGCCGTCCAGGCAGATCAGCGGCTCGGGCGCCAGGCGCCAGAGGGTCTCGATCTGGGCCTCGGTGACCGCGGTGCCCAGGGGCGCCACCGCGGCCGGGAAGCCGGCCTGGGCCAGCGCGATGACGTCCATGTAGCCCTCGGCGACGATGATCTCGCCGGTGTCGTGGGCGGCGCGGCGCGCCCGGGCCAGGTTGAACAGGACCCGGCCCTTGTGGAAGACCGGGCCGTCCGGCGAGTTCAGGTACTTGGCCTTGGACTGTGGGTTCATCGCCCGGCCGCCGAAGGCGATGGTCCGGCCGCGGCGGTCGGTGATCGGGAAGATGATCCGGTTGAAGAAGTAGTCGCGCGGGCGGGACTCGCCCTCGACCTTCTTGACCAGGCCGGCCTCGACCAGCAGCGCCTCGCCCACGCCCTCGGCCTTGAGGACGGCCGCCAGGGCGCCGCGCCGGTCGGGCGCGAAGCCGAGGCGGAAGGCCGAGACGGTCTCGGGCCTGAGGCCGCGCCCCTCCAGGTAGCGTCGCGCCTCGGCGCCCGCCGTGCCCTTGAGCTGCGCCTCGAACCAGGCCGTCGCCCGCTCCAGGGCCTCGAAGACGTCGGCCTGGCGGCGCTGGCGCTGGCGTTCCTCCGGGCTGGCGACCGGCACCTGAAGGCCGGCCTCGCCGGCCAGCCGCTCGACCGCCTCCGGGAAGGACAGGCCTTCGCTGCGCATCACGAAGCCGATGACGTCGCCGTGCGCGCCGCAGCCGAAGCAGTGGAAGAAGCCCTTGTCCTCGCTGACCGTGAAGGAGGGCGACTTTTCATTGTGGAAGGGACAGAGGCCGCTGTGCTCCCGCCCCCGCTTGGTCAGGCGGACCCGACGACCGATGACCTCGGCCAGCGAGAGGCGCGCGCGGATCTCGTCAAGGAACTGGGTTGGAATCGACATCGGCCAGCCGGTTTCGAGGGCGCGCAAGCATATCAAAGCCTTCGAGGTTCCGACAGGCCCGCCGCTGCCGCCGCTCGAAAAGCCGTGGATCGTTCTGTGGGTATCCGGCAGGTAAGCCTGTGGGCCGAATCCCGTGTCCGTGGACAACCGGGCCCCGCCTCAATCCGACGGCGGGCCGGCGGCCTGTGGAGGGATATCCGTCTTCTTCTCTAGGCCCGGGTTTTCTAGGCCAGGGCCTGCTTGACCGCGGCGCTGGCCTTGCCGAAGTCCATCCGGCCGGGATAGCGCTGCTTGAGCGCGCCCATGACCTTGCCCATGTCCTTGATCGTGCTGGCCTCGAGCTCGCTGATCACGCCCTCGATCGCCTCCTTGGCCTCCTGCTCGGAGAGCGGCTTGGGCAGGAAGCGCTCGATGACCCTGATCTCCTGCTGCTCCTTCTCGACCAGATCGGGCCGCTCGCCCTTTTCGAAGGCCTGGATCGATTCCTGGCGCTGGCGGATCATCTTCTGCAGCAGCTCGAGGATCTGATCGTTGCTCACCCCCTCGCTGGCGCCGTTGCCGCGCGACGCGATGTCGCGGTCCTTCAAGGCGGCCAGGATCAGACGCAGCGTCGCCGTGGCGCACTGGTCCTTGGCCTTCATGGCGTCTTTCAAAGCGTCGTTGAGGCGGGTGCGCAGCATGGCCAGATCTCCCACTGACGGGAAGGGGCGTGACGTTAGCCGAATTCCCTGGAAATGGCAAACTGGAGATATTCTCTAACGCATTGATTTAAAAAAGAAAGATTTACAAGCTTCCGCTTGACCGCGGCATGCCTTTTGCTTAAGTAGAGGTTCCGAAGGCCAATTGCCAGGCCGGCCGGCGAAGAATCCGCCAGAAGCCGGCGCTCCCTGCCTCGGAAGGATCTGCCAAAACATGACGGAGGCCGCCCCGACGACCGCCCTGGCCGAACGGCCCGGGCAAACGGCCTCTGCGAACGCGGTGCTGGTGCTGGAGGACGGCAGCGTCTTCCGGGGTCACGGCCTGGGCGCCGTGGGCCACGCGGTCGGCGAGGTCTGCTTCAACACCTCGATCACCGGATACCAGGAGATCCTGACCGATCCCTCCTACGCCGGCGAGATCATCACCTTCACCTTCCCGCACATCGGCAACGTCGGCGCGAATCCGGAGGACATCGAGACCACGACCCCGGCGGCCCGCGGCCTGGTGCTGCGCTGCGACGTGACGGCGCCGTCGAACTGGCGGGCGGCCCAGCATCTGGACGCCTGGCTGAGGTCGATGAACCTGATCGGGATCGCCGGCGTCGACACCCGGCGCCTGACCCGGCGGATCCGCGACCGCGGCGCCCCCAAGGGCTGCCTGCTGCACGATCCCGAGAGGGGCTTCGATCTCGCGGCCCTGGAGGCCCGGGCCAGGGACTGGCCGGGGCTGGAGGGCATGGACCTGGCCAGGGAGGTCACCTGCCGCCAGACCTATAGCTGGGACGAGACGCCCTGGGCGCTGGACGGCGGCTACGGCCGCCTGGCCGCGCCGCGCTTCC
>JANQGU010000124.1 GCA_028282935.1 Kiloniellales bacterium | reverse complement strand
GAGGCCCCACTAAATGTGGCGGACCGAAACCCCTACACCACGAGATATAGCGTGCCAAAAGGGCCCGCGCCTGGCAAGGCCGGATCTGGCCCCGAAGCGGCCCCGGCGCCAGAAAGCTGTGGCTAAGTCTGAAGGGTCGAAGGCTTCCGGCTCTCGAATCGGGGCCGCTCGGCCCGCCCCCCTCGGCCCGCCCCCGGGGCGGCTAGGCGGAGGGCTTGGACGCCCTGGGCTTGGCGGGGGGCTTGGCGGGCTTGCTCTTGGCGGCCTCGGCCTTGCCGGCAAGCTGGGCCTCCAGGGCCGCAAGGCGCGACTCCAGGGCCTCCTGCTCGGCGCGCGCCTTGGCCGCCATGGCCTTGACCGCGTCGAACTCCTCGCGGGTCACCAGGTCCATCTGGCCCAGCACCCGCTCGAAACGCTGGCGGAACTGGGCCTCGACCTCCTCGCGCACCCCCGACAGGGTGCCCATCGCGCTGGTCGCCACCTTGGCCAGATCGTCGAGAAGCCTGTTCTGTGACTGCACGGTTCCACTCCCTGGTCGCTGTCCTGATCGCCGTCCCCGATTGACGCCATCGTGAGCCTGGGGGCGGTGCCATCAAACGCCAAAGCGGCTGCGCCCGCAAGCGCCGCCGGAAGGCGGGCGGGCGCCGGGATGTCACAAGCTCGCCCCGGCCCGCCTCGGCGGCCGCCCTTGCCCCCCGGCAACACGGGCTCTACAACAACCTCCAGAGAGGCAAGCCAAGACCATGACAGTTCGAAACCGACAGGCGCGCGGCCGGCGATGACGGCATCGCTTCCCATGCTCGCGCTGACCTTCCCGGAGATCGACCCGATCCTGTTCCAGATCGGGCCGATCGCGATCCGCTGGTACGCGCTGGCCTACATCGCCGGGCTGTTCCTCGGCTGGCGCTACTGCCTGCGCCTGGGCGAACGCCACTCGCCCGCGAAGATCGCGCCGGCCTTCTTCGACGACCTGCTGCTCTGGGCGACCCTGGGCGTGGTGCTGGGCGGGCGGGTCGGCTACGTCCTGTTCTACAAGCCGATGTACTTCCTGTCCGATCCCTTGCAGATCGTGAAGGTCTGGGAAGGCGGGATGAGCTTCCACGGCGGCCTGCTCGGCGTGACCCTGGCGATCATCCTGTTCTCCCGCTATCGCAAGATCGACATGGTCGCGGTCGGCGACGTGGTGGCTGCGGCCGCCCCCATCGGCCTGTTCTTCGGCCGCCTGGCCAACTTCATCAACGGCGAGCTCTTCGGCCGCACCACCGAGGTCCCCTGGGGCATGGTCTTTCCCCACGGCGGGCCGGAGCCGCGCCATCCGAGCCAGCTTTACGAGGCCTTCCTGGAGGGCTTGGTGCTGTTCCTGCTGCTCTACGCCCTGGTCCGCCTGGGCGCGATGCGGCACCGGGGCAGCCTGATCGGCACCTTCCTGGCCGGCTACGGCCTCTCGCGCTTCCTGGTCGAGTTCGTCCGCGAGCCGGACGCCCATCTCGGCGTCCTGTTCCAGTTCGTCACCATGGGCCAGATCCTGTCGCTGCCGATGATCCTTCTGGGCGGCTTCGTGATCCTCTGGTCGCTGCGCGCCGGGCGCGGCGACTCCGCCGGCAGCCCCCAGCATGAGCGAGCTGGCAGCCCGTCTTCTTGAGCGCATCGCGCGCCACGGCCCGATCACCGTCGCCGAGTACCTGGCCGAGGCCCTGACCCACCCGCGCCAGGGCTATTACATGACCGGCGATCCCTTCGGCGCGCGCGGCGACTTCGTGACCGCGCCCGAGATCAGCCAGATGTTCGGCGAGCTGATCGGCCTGTGGTGCGCCGAGACCTGGCAAGGCCTGGGCGGGCCCGAGGCGCTGATGCTGGTCGAGCTGGGCCCCGGGCGCGGGACCCTGCTGGCCGACCTGCTGCGCGCCGCCCGGGTGCTGCCCGGCTTCCGCGCGGCGCTGGAGCTCCATCTGGTCGAGGTCAGCCCGGCCTTGCGCGCGCTGCAGGCGCAAAGCCTCGGCGGCGCCGAGGCGACCTGGCACGCCTCCCTCGCCGAGGTGCCGCGGGGCCGGCCGCTGCTGGTCATCGCCAACGAGTTCTTCGACGCCCTGCCGATCCGCCAGTTCGAGCGCACGCCCGAGGGCTGGCGCGAGCGCCTGGTCGGCCTGGCGCCGGCGGGCGACGCGCTGGCCTTCGGGCTCTCGCCGCCGGCGCCCTACGCCGAGGCGCTGCTGCCCGAGGCCTTGCGGGACGCCGCGCCGGGCGCCGTCGCCGAGGTCGCGCCCGCGGCCCTGTCCCTGGCCGCCGAGATCGGAGGGCGCCTGGCCGAGGACGGCGGCGCCGCGCTGATCGTCGACTACGGCTATGCCCGGCCCGACGGCCGGCCGACCCTGCAGGCCCTGCGGCGCCACGCAGCGCAGGACGTCCTGGCCGAGCCCGGCCTCGCCGACCTGACCGCCCACGTCGACTTCGGCGCCCTGGCCCGCGCCGCCCACGAGGCCGGCGCCGAGGCCTGGGGGCCGCTGCCGCAGGGCGCCTTCCTCGAGGCCCTGGGCATCGCGACCCGGGCCGAGCGCCTAGCGGCCGGCGCCGGCCCGGAGCAGGCGGCGGAGATCCGCGCCGCGCTGCACCGCCTGACCGCCGCCGAGGAGATGGGCGAGCTGTTCAAGGTCCTGGTCCTGGCCGCGCCCGGCCTCGGCCCCCTTGCCGGCTGCGCGGCTTAGGTCTATCCAATCTCCACCCGGGCCGCCGCGCGGCGCGGCGGACAGCCGAAGGACGACCCATGCTGACGCTCGGACCGCTGAACGACCTCGACGGCGTACGCCATGCCTTCTTCGGCCGCGAGGGCGGGGTCAGCTCCGGCCTCTACGCCTCGCTCAACTGCGGCCAGGGCTCCAAGGACGACAAGGCCAAGGTCGACCGCAACCGGGCCCGGGCGATGGAGATGCTGGACCTGCCGGCGGAGCGCCTGGTCACGCTCTACCAGATCCATTCCCCCGAGGTGGTCGAGGTTGAAACCCCCTGGGCCGACGACGCCCTGGTGACCGCGAAGCCCGGGCTGGCCCTGGGCGTGATCACCGCGGACTGCGCCCCGGTCCTGCTGGCCGATGCCGAGGCCCGGGTCGTCGGCGCCGCCCATGCCGGCTGGCGGGGCGCCCTGGGCGGCGTGCTGGAGGCGGTGGTCGCGGCCATGGAAGGGCTGGGTGCCAGGCGCGAAGCGATCCTGGCCGGCATCGGCCCCTGCATCGGCAAGCCCTCCTACGAGGTCGGCCCGGAGTTCCCCGAGCCCTTCCTCGATCAGGACCCGAAGAACGGGGACTTCTTCCTGCCGGCGCCGCGCGCCGGGCATTTCCTCTTCGACCTCAAGGGCTACGCGAGCCGCCGCCTGGCCCGCCTGGGCCTGAAGGGCGTGCAGGCCCTGCCCTGCGACACCCTGGTCGAGGAGGACCGCTTCTTCAGCTACCGCCGCGCCTGCCTGCGCGGCGAGCCGGACTACGGCCGCGAGCTCTCCGCCATCGCCCTTGAACCCTGAAACCTGGGCCCTGAAACCTGGGCCCTGAACCCCGAGCCCGAAAGACGAGCCATCATGCCCCTGCACTTCACGCCCGAGGAATTCGCCGAGCGCCGACGCCGGGTCTGCGCCGACCTGGAGCGGGAGGGCCTTCACGGCCTGCTGATGTTCCGGCAGGAGAGCATGTACTACCTGACCGGCTACGACACCTTCGGCTACGTCTTCTTCCAATGCCTCTATCTGGGCGCAGACGGCCGCATGGTCCTGCTGACCCGCTCGCCGGACCTGCGCCAGGCCCGGCACACCTCGACCATCGAGGACATCCGGATCTGGGTCGACGGGCCGCAGGCCGAGCCGGCGCGCGAGCTGCGGGCGATCCTGGAGGAGCAGGGCTGCGCCGGGACCACGCTCGGCGTCGAGTACGAGGCCTATGGCCTGACCGCGGCCAACGGCAAGCGCCTGGAGGCGGCGCTGGACGGCTTCGCGACCCTGAAGGACGCCTCGCTGCTGGTCAGCCGCCACCGCGCGGTCAAGAGCCCGGCCGAGATCGCCTTCGCCCGGCGCGCCGGCGAGCTGGCCGACGACGCCTACGACGCCGCGGTCGAGACCGCCGGGGCCGGGGCCTTCGAAGGCGACGTCCTGGCGGCCATGCAAGGCGCGATCTTCCGCGGCGGCGGCGACTATCCCGGCAACGAGTTCATCATCGGCTCGGGCCCGGAGGCGCTGCTCTGCCGCTACTTCAGCGGCCGCCGGAACCTGGACGCCGAGGACCAGCTGACCCTGGAATGGGCCGGCGCCTACCGCCACTACCACGCCGCCATGATGCGGACCTTCCGCATCGGCAAGCCGCCGGCGCGGCAGGCCGAGATGTACGCCGTCGCCTGCGAGGCCCTGCAGGCCGTCGAGGCCGAGCTGCGGCCCGGCGGGACCTTCGGCGCCGCCTTCGACGCCCACGCCAAGACCCTGGACGCCGCCGGCTACCAGGCGCACCGGCTGAACGCCTGCGGCTATTCCCTGGGCACCTGCTTCTCGCCGAACTGGATGGACTGGCCGATGCTGTACCACGGCAACCCGGCGGAGATTGCCCCGGGAATGACTATTTTCGTCCATATCATCGTCTTCGACAGCGAACGCGGCCTGGCGGCCAGCGTCGGACGGACCAGCCTGGTCACCGAGGCCGGCGCGGAGAGCCTGTCGCGGGCGCCGCTGGAGTTCGTGACCCTTTGAGGGGATGAGCGGGAGCGCCTCGTCGTGCCCTACCTGGCCTTCTTCCTGATCGCGCTGCTGCTCGGCCTTCTCGCCACCTGCGTGATCATGTAGCGATGCCGGGCCAGCTGCGAAGACTCGCGACCCTCTGCCTTCTAGCGGTCCTTCTGGCCGCCGCCTGCGGCCCGGTGCCGCGCCCCTTCCGGCCGGACAGCAAGGGCCAGGGCGAGGACGACCTGCTTCTGCTGCGCAACGGCGGCAGCCTGAAGGTGCTGCCCCTGCAGCAGGGCGCGCCCGGCGTCCGCGGGGCGATGGCCGAGCGGCTGGCGGAGATGCTGCGCGCCGAGGGCCTCGCGGCCACGGCGAAGGCGGAGCAGCCGACCAGGTACACGCTGCGCGGCCGCGGTGTCGTGCAGCCCCTGGCGGACGGCCGCGAGGAGGTCCTGACCCTCTGGGAGCTGGTCGACGCCGGCGGCCGGCGCCTGGGCCAGCGGGGCGCGCGCAGCGAGCTGACCGCAGGCGCCTGGCAGCGCGCCGAGCCGCAGGCGCTGGAGCGCGTCGCCCGGCAGGCCTCCCAGGCGCTCCTGGCCCTGGTCCGGGACCCGGCGCCCTCGGGGCGCGTCGATCCGGAGCTCGCCGAGGGCCGGGTCCTGCTGGCGCCGATCGAGGACGCCCCGGGGGACTCCGGCCGCCTGCTGTCCCGGGCCCTGATGGCGGAGCTGCGCCGCCTGGAGCCGAGGTTCCTGAGCGCCCGCCAGGGGCCGGCCCTGATCATCGTCGGCGAGGTCGGCCTCGGGGAGCCCGAGGAGGGCTGGCAGAGCGTCGCCGTGACCTGGCGCGTGCTGGAGGCGGTCACCGGCGAGGAGCTGGGCCGGGTCGACCAGCGCAACCGGGTCCCGGCCGGCAGCCTGGACCGGAGCTGGGCCGATGTCGCCCTGCCGATCGCCGAGGGCGCGGCCGCCGGGATCGCCAACCTGCTGGCCCGGACCCGGCAAGGCTGAGGGATTTGCGCCGGGGGCCCGCCCGGCCAAGGAATCTGGCCGGATATGGTGACAGGACGTTTACAGGGCGGGGGGCTGTTGATAAGGTCCCGCCGCCCGGCCAGCGGGGGTCCCTTCGAGAGGTGACGCAGGGCCGGGCGAGCGAGGAAAGCGTTCACATCTGCCTAGCCAGGGCTGCGGAATGAAAATCCTGACGGGGAACAGCAACCGGCCCTTGGCAGAGGCCATCTCTGCTTATCTGAATCTGCCTCTGACCAAGGCCAGCGTCCGACGATTCTCCGACCTGGAGGTCTTCGTCGAGATCCAGGAGAACGTCCGCGGCGAGGACGTTTACGTCATCCAGTCGACCTCCTATCCCGCCAACGACAACATGATGGAGCTGCTGGTCGCGATCGACGCGCTAAAGCGCGGCTCCGCCAATCGGATCACCGCGGTGATCCCCTACTACGGCTATGCCCGCCAGGACCGGAAGTCCGGACCGCGGACGCCGATCTCGGCCAAGCTGGTGGCCAACCTGATCACCGTGGCCGGCGCCGACCGGGTCCTGACCCTGGACCTCCATGCCGGCCAGATCCAGGGCTTCTTCGACATCCCGACCGACAACCTCCAAGGCGCGCCGGTCTTCACCAAGGACATCATCGAGAAGTTCGACGGCGAGCCGCTGACCATCGTCTCGCCCGACGTCGGCGGCGTGATCCGGGCCCGGCTCATCGCCAAGCGGCTTGACGCCGATCTTGCGATCATCGACAAACGCCGCGAACGCGCCGGCGTCTCCGAGGTCATGAACATCATCGGCGACGTCGACAACCGGGTCTGCATCCTGGTCGACGACATCGTGGATTCGGCCGGCACCCTGTGCAACGCGGCCGAGGCGCTGGTGGAGTCGGGGGCCAAGGCGGTCTCCGCCTACGTCACCCACGGCGTGCTGTCCGGCGGCGCGGTCGCGCGGGTCAGCTCCTCGCCCTTGCAGGAGCTGGTCATGACCGACAGCATCCAGGCGACCGAGGCGGTCCGGGTGGCGCATAACATGCGGCAGCTTTCGATCGCGCCGCTTCTGGGCGAGGCCATGGCCCGCATCGCGGAAGCGCGCTCGGTCTCGAGCCTGTTCAACTAGACGCGGTTCCTGAAGGAAGGGGTCTTAAAAAAGGGGTCAGAGTCATTTTTTGACGGCGTTCCACTCGGCACTTTCCGGAACGGCCGCCCAGCGCCGGGCCGGAGAGACCGAAAAATGACTCTGACCCCTTTTTTAAGACCCCTTCCTTCAGGA
>JANQGU010000095.1 GCA_028282935.1 Kiloniellales bacterium | reverse complement strand
CTGATCATCGGGGCGGGGCCGATCGTGATCGGCCAGGCCTGCGAGTTCGACTATTCCGGGGCGCAGGCCTGCAAGGCGCTGAAGGACGAGGGCTACCGGGTGGTCCTGGTCAACTCCAACCCGGCGACCATCATGACCGACCCGGGCCTGGCCCACGCGACCTACGTCGAGCCGATCACGCCCGAGATCGTCGCCCGGATCGTCGAGAAGGAGCGCCCCGACGCCCTGCTGCCGACCATGGGCGGCCAGACCGCGCTCAACACCGGCCTGAAGCTGGCCGAGGACGGGGTGCTGGAGACGTTCGGCGTCGAGCTGATCGGCGCCAAGGCCGAGGTCATCGCCAAGGCCGAGGACCGCCTGCTGTTCCGCGAGGCGATGGAGAAGATCGGCCTGGCCTGCCCGGCCTCGCGCCTGGTCGGCACCCTGGAAGCGGCCCTGGAGGCCCTGGCGGTCGTCGGCCTGCCGGCGATCATCCGGCCCTCCTTCACCCTGGGCGGCACCGGCGGCGGCATCGCCTACAACCGGGCGGAGTTCGAGGAGATCGTGCGCAGCGGCCTGCGCGCCTCGCCGGTCGGAGAGGTCCTGATCGAGCAGTCGGTCCTGGGCTGGAAGGAATACGAGATGGAGGTCGTGCGCGACCGCGCCGACAACTGCATCATCGTCTGCTCGATCGAGAACGTCGATCCCATGGGCATCCACACCGGCGACTCGGTCACCGTGGCGCCGGCGCTGACCCTGACCGACAAGGAATACCAGGTGATGCGCGACGCCTCGATCGCCTGCCTGCGCGAGATCGGCGTCGACACCGGCGGCTCCAACGTCCAGTTCGCGGTCAACCCGGCGGACGGCCAGCTGGTGGTCATCGAGATGAACCCGCGGGTCTCGCGCTCCTCGGCCCTGGCCTCCAAGGCGACCGGCTTCCCCATCGCCAAGGTCGCGGCGCGCCTGGCGGTGGGCTACACCCTGGACGAGCTGGACAACGACATCACCCGGGTCACGCCGGCCTCCTTCGAGCCCTCGATCGACTACGTCGTGACCAAGATCCCCCGCTTCACCTTCGAGAAGTTCCCGGGCGCCGAGCCGCTGCTGACCACGGCGATGAAGTCGGTCGGCGAGGCCATGGCCATCGGCCGCAGCTTCCCGGAGTCCCTGCAGAAGGCCCTGCGCTCGATGGAGACCGGCCTGACCGGCCTGAACGAGGTCGAGATCCCGGGCGCGCTGGGCCCGGACGGCGCCGTGGACGCGGACGCGGTCCGCACGGCGCTGGCCCGGCCGACCCCCGACCGCCTGCTGACCATCGCCCAGGCCTTCCGCCACGGGCTGAGCCTGGAGGAGATCCAGGCGACCTGCCACTTCGACCCCTGGTTCCTGGCCCAGGTGCGCGACATCGTCGAGGCCGAGGCCGCGCTGCGCCGGGACGGCCTGCCGGAGGCGCCGGGCCAGCTGCTCTACCTCAAGCAGCTCGGCTTCTCGGACGCCCGGATGGCCGAACTGGCCGGCATCGAGGAGACCGAGGCCGCCCGGCGCCGCCGGGAGGCCGGGCTGGCGCCGGTCTTCAAGCGGATCGACACCTGCGCCGGGGAGTTCCCCTCGGCCACGCCCTACATGTACTCCGCCTACGAGACCGCCGGGCCGGAGGGCGCGGAGTGCGAGGCCGATCCCAGCGACCGCGACAAGGTCATGATCCTGGGCGGCGGCCCGAACCGGATCGGCCAGGGGATCGAGTTCGACTACTGCTGCGTCCACGCCGCCTACGCCCTGGCCGAGGCCGGGATCGAGACCATCATGGTCAACTGCAACCCGGAGACGGTCTCGACCGACTACGACACCTCGGACCGGCTCTACTTCGAGCCCCTGACCGCCGAGGACGTCATCGAGATCGCCCGGGTCGAGCAGAGCAAGGGCCGGCTCCTGGGCGTGATCGTGCAGTTCGGTGGCCAGACCCCGCTGAAGCTGGCCCACGCGCTGGAGGCCGCCGGGATCCCGATCCTGGGCACCTCCCCCGACGCCATCGACCTGGCCGAGGACCGCCGGCGCTTCCAGGCCCTGCTCGGCGAGCTGGGCCTGCGGCAGCCGCCCAACGGCACCGCGACCTCGGCCGAGGAGGCCAAGGCGGCGGCGCAGCGGATCGGCTATCCGGTCCTGCTGCGGCCCTCCTACGTCCTGGGCGGGCGGGCCATGGAGATCGTCCACAACGAGGCCGACCTGGGGCGCTACATCACCACCGCGGTCAAGGTCTCCGGCCGCAACCCGGTGCTGATCGACGGCTATCTGCGCGACGCCATCGAGGTCGACGTCGACGCCGTCTCGGATGGCGAGTCCGTGGTCGTCGCCGGCATCATGGAGCACATCGAGGAAGCTGGCATCCATTCCGGCGATTCGGCCTGCTCCCTGCCGCCGCACTCCCTGTCGGCCGAGGTGATCCGCGAGATCGAGGAGCAGACCCGCAAGCTGGCCGCCGCCCTGGGGGTGGTCGGCCTGATGAACGTCCAGTTCGCGGTCCTTGGCCAGGAGATCTACATCCTGGAGGTCAATCCCCGGGCCTCGCGCACCGTGCCCTTCGTCGCCAAGGCCATCGGCATCCCGATCGCCAAGATCGCCGCCCGGGTCATGGCCGGCGCCAAGCTGAGCGAGTTCGAGACCACGCCGGAGCGCAACGACCACGTCGCCATCAAGGAGGCGGTCTTCCCCTTCGCCCGCTTCCCCGGGGTCGACGTGATCCTGGGCCCCGAGATGCGCTCGACCGGCGAGGTCATGGGCCTGGACCGGGACTTCGGCCGCGCCTTCGCCAAGGCCCAGGTCGGGGCCGGCCACGACCTGCCGAAGGGCGGCTGCGTCTTCATCTCGGTCAAGGACGGCGACAAGGAGGCCATGCTGCCCCTGGCGCGGCGCCTGATCGCGCTCGGCTTCGAGATCGTGGCCACCGGCGGGACCGCGGACTACCTCCGCAACCGCGGCCTGGTCGTCCGGAGCGTCAACAAGGTGCGCGAAGGCCGCCCGCACATCGTCGACACCATGCTTTCGGGCAAGGTCCAGCTGGTCTTCAACACCACCGAGGGGGCCCTGGCCATGGCCGACAGCTTCACCCTGCGCCGCACCGCCCTGACCAACGGCATTCCCTACTTCACGACCGTGGCCGGGGCGGTCGCCGCCACCGAGGCCATCGGCGCCCTGACCGCCGGCCAGCTTGAAGTCGCGCCGCTGCAGTCCTATTTTAATGGATCGTTCGCATGATGAAGCGTCGTTGTCTCCGATTCGAGCAACGATTTACCATCGTTTTCAATAACTTATGACAACGGAGTTGGCGCAGGATTGCCAGCCATGACCGATAAGGTACCTATGACAGCAGACGGCTTCGCCAGAATGGAGGCGGAGCTGAAGCACCTCAAGAACGTCGCCCGGCCGGAGGTGATCACCGCGATCGCCGAGGCCCGGGAGCACGGCGACCTGTCCGAGAACGCCGAGTATCATGCGGCGCGCGAACGCCAGAGCTTCATCGAGGGCCGCGTCGGCGAGCTGGAAGACAAGATGGCTCGGGCGCAGGTGATCGACGTCTCGAAGCTGTCCGGCAAGGTCGTCAAGTTCGGCGCCACGGTCACCCTGGTGGACGAGGACACCGACGAGGAGATGACCTACCAGCTGGTCGGCGAAGACGAGGCCGACGTCAAGCAGGGCCTGCTCGGCATCACCTCGCCGATTGCCCGCTCGATCATCGGCAAGACCGTCGGCGACTCGGTGGAGGTCACCACGCCCAAGGGCGTCAAGGGCTACGAGATCCTGAAGGTCAAATTCCGCTAAGGCCCGGATTCGTCGCGGGGCGGCCCGGACGCGGTCGCCCCAAGCATCGTCCTGCCCGAATCCCGGTTCCGGGATCCGGATCCGGAGGGCTCAGATCTGGCCGTCCGGCCGGATCGGCACGCCGGGCCGGTACTTGGAGGTGCGGATCACCTGGATCGTCTGCACCGTAGTGACGTGCGGGGCGGCTGTGAGCTTCTCGGTCAGCTCGTTCTCGTGCGCGGTGTTGCGGGCGACGATCTTGAGCACGAAGTCGCCGGCGCCGCGGACCATGTGACACTCCCGCACCTCGGCCCAGTCCATCACCAGGCCCTGGAACTCGTTCAGCACCGCTTCGCTCTGGCTGTCGAGGCCGACCAGGACGAAGAAGGTCACCTCGAAGCCCAGGGCCTCGGTATCGAGTTCGGCGTGGTAGCCGCGGATGTAGCCCGACTCCTCCAGGGCCCGCACCCGGCGCAGGCAGGGCGGGGCCGAGATTCCGGCACGCCGCGCCAGCTCGACGTTGGTGATCCGGCCGTTGTTCTGAAGGTCCCTGAGAATTCGCAGATCGATTTCGTCCAGCTTGACCCGCCGCATCGTCGCTCTGCCTCCTCCCTGTCGCGCAACAATGTTACCCAAGCGGAGGCCGGCCGCAAGCTCCGAACTGTCGCGGCCGCCCCGCGCCAGCCCCCGTCCCGGCCCCGCCCCTTGCCCGCGCGCGCTGCCGCGTTGCCTCGGCGCCCGGCGGGACCTATTTTAGGGGCGCGCGCCACCTCATCATCCGGACGAAATACAGCATGGCAGAGCATATCCACAGCAAGGTCCTGATCCTGGGCTCCGGCCCGGCCGGCTGCACCGCGGCGGTCTACGCCGCCCGCGCCAACCTGAAGCCGCGCCTGCTGCGCGGCATGGAGCCGGGCGGGCAGCTCTCGATCACCACCGACGTCGAGAACTATCCGGGCTTCGCCGAGGCCATCCAGGGCCCCTGGCTGATGGAGCAGATGGAGGCCCAGGCGCGCAACGTCGGCACCGACATCGTCGCCGACACCATCGTCGAGGTCGATCTGGCGCAGCGGCCCCTGACCTGCATCGGCGACAGCGGCACGGTCTACACCGCGGACAGCCTGGTCATCGCGACCGGCGCCCAGGCCCGCTGGCTGGGCCTGGAAAGCGAGACCCGCTTCCGCGGCTTCGGGGTCTCGGCCTGCGCCACCTGCGACGGCTTCTTCTACCGGGACAAGGACGTCGTGGTGGTCGGCGGCGGCAACACGGCGGTCGAGGAGGCGGTCTTCCTGACCAACTTCGCCCGCAAGGTCACGGTGATCCACCGCCGCGACCAGCTGCGCGCCGAGAAGATCCTGCAGGACCGCCTCTTCGCGAATCCGAAGGTCGAGATGCTGTGGGACCACGTGGTCGAAGAGGTGCTCGGCGACGCCGAGCCGCCCGGGGTGACCGGGGTCCGAGTCCGCAACGCCAAGACCGGCGAGACCGGCGAGTTGGCCGCGGACGGCGTCTTCGTCGCCATCGGCCACGACCCGGCGACCAAGCTGTTCCGGGACCAGCTCGAGATGGACGCGGAGGGCTATATCCTGACCGCGCCCGATTCGACCGCGACCAAGGTGCCCGGCGTCTACGCTGCCGGCGACGTCCGTGACAAGGTCTATCGCCAGGCGGTCACCGCCGCCGGCATGGGCTGCATGGCGGCCCTGGAGGCCGAGCGCTTCCTGGCCGAGCAGGAGGCCGGCGCCGCCCAGGCCGCCGAGTAGCGCCGCCGGCGCCGCCCCCCGGCGCCGCAAGAGAAAGCGATTCCACCGAAATGATGGACTGGGACAAGCTGAGGATCTTTCACGCCGTCGCCGAGGCCGGCAGCTTCACCCATGCCGGAGAGGTCCTGAACCTCAGCCAGTCGGCGGTCAGCCGCCAGATCTCCGCCCTGGAGGAGAGCCTGAAGGTCCCGCTGTTCCACCGCCACGCCCGCGGCCTGATCCTGACCGAGCAGGGCGAGCTCCTGTACCGGACCGCGCACGAGGTCTTCGGCAAGCTGGCCATGGTCGAGGCCCAGCTCACCGAGAGCAAGGACCGGCCGAGCGGGCCGCTGAAGGTGACCACCACCGTGGCCCTGGGCTCGACCTGGCTGTCGCCCCGGATGACCCAGTTCATCGAGGTCTTTCCGGAGATCGAGCTGCACCTGATCCTGACCGACGCCGAGCTCGACCTCTCGATGCGCGAAGCGGACATCGCCATCCGCCTGTCGCCGCCCCGCCAGGGCGACCTGATCCAGCGCCACCTCTTCACCACCCACATGCACCTCTACGCCGCCTCGGCCTATCTGAAGCGCTTCGGGATGCCCAAGACCCCGGCCGAGATCGACGGCCACCGGATCATCGCCTACGGCGAGGACGCCCGCCCGCCGGTGCCGGGGGTCAACTGGCTGATGCAGCTCGGCCGCGGCAACAACGACCTGCGCGCGCCGACCCTGACCATCAACAACGTCTACGCGATCCTCAGGGTGGTCCAGAGCGGCGGCGGCCTGGGCGCCCTGCCGGAGTTCATGGCCCAGGGCTTCCCCGACTTGGTGCCGGTCCTGCCCGAGATGGAGGGGCCGCAGATCGACGCCTACTTCGTCTATCCCGAGGAGCTGCGCCACTCCAAGCGGATCGCGGTCTTCCGCGACTTCCTGCTGCGCGAGGTCGCCGAGGCGAAGTTCTGACCCCCGCGCCCCGGCCCGCGGAAGCCCGCCGGAGCCCGGGCAGCCGACCCCCATCTCGTTGATTTACATGGATTTCCCACCCTCCAGCCAGGCATGCACCACATGCATGGCTCCACTGCCGAATTAACGGGTGGAATCTCGGCCAAAAATTTATATCTATTCACCGAGCGATGTTGCAGCGCAACATCATCTTGCTTCGGGCGCCTGCCCGGGGCACCGGGTCTTCGGACCCGTTTCACGTCTCCCAGACGTGAAGCCTCCCTGTTCGACTTGCCGGGCCCGCGTGGCCCGGCTTTTTTTTTGGCTGGCCGCGCTTGCGGAGGCACGCCGGACAGATCGGTCTTGTTCAGACGGCACGACAAGGCCGCCTTGGCCCGGCGCGCATCCACGATCACCGCCGGCACCCCAGCCGCCTCGAGACCGCGCTGCAGCCAGCTCGACTGACCGCCGGTCTCAAGAACCACCACCCGCGCAGACGGCGCAGAGCGCGCCAGCACCGCCGCCAGAAGATCCGGCCGCGTCACCTCGCGGCCACGCGCAAGCTCCACGCCATCCGCATCGACGACACAATAACGAGTCTCTTTAAGCGAAACGTCCAAGCCGACATACTGTTCCATGGTCACGCTCCTTCATCGCCTATCAGGGCTGCTCAACACAGACCCCGTATCATAGGCTCGGAGCTTGGCCAGCCGCGATCACGGCCATATCCCCGGAATTCTCAATTCAAATCACATTCCCAATCACATACGTATTCAAAATTTTCTAGATTTAGAGAAAAGTCTACCCATTCTGAGAAATTGTAGACTTTCCCTCGAACAGCTCCATCGCACACTTCATCTATCAAAATTCCATCTGCTGATACTCGAGGGCTAGACCAAGCCAAGCCTGAATCGTAGACGAATAGTTCTATTTGACTATGAGCAACGAAATATCTATTAAATTTAGCATCTAATACGCTTTCTAGTTGGTCACAGTCTGTCTTGTGGACTAGCTCCCTCTTCTCAATATCAAAGATATACCCCTGTCCAAAGGATATTACAAAAGCCAGCCACCCGATTTGAGCCAAATCACACCGGCTCCCGAACCCGCCGCCGAATACACCGCAAAATTCCGAGTAGTTCTGGTCTTCGAATTTCACTGATATCGTTTCATCATAGGCATCAAAATGTAGTTCGGGAAATTGACCAGATAGTGGGCGAATCTTCAGTATCTCCGCCTTCATAAGTTGCCCTTATCTGCGCGAAAAAACCTATGATCGATAACTCCATCTTTCCTTCTTCCGATTTCAAAAACACCTTGCTTATACTTTTGCGTTCTAATGTCAGTTTTTTCATCTCTTACAGTTTTCCCGGTCATTGTGCCTCGCTTTTGAAAAAGCTGGTAGCCATCTTCTTTTATACTCGGAATTGTTTCCAAGATCTCTTTGTCAAAAGAGTAAGGAAAGTTGTGAGATTTCGGATCTTGAACACCTCGCGCCCTAACCCGAGGAGGAAATTCTGGGGACAGTATACTCATCTCCTGAGCCTCATCCCTCTTCCTTCGGCTTAGGTCCGGGCTTCCGGGGCAAGAGCGGCCGCCCGAGGCGGCGCTCCAGGCGCTCGACGAAGCGCTTTGCGCCTAGTGGCCGGCCGGTGCGACCGTGCTTGCGGATCTGCTCGATCTCGTCCTCCGCCATGCCGCCGGCCAGGAAGCGCGCCCAATCGGGGATGCGGCGGAGCAGGGGCGCGACCTGGACCAGGGCGTCGTCGCGCCCGGCCAGGTGGGCGCGGGCGCTCGACCAGGGCCAAGCCTCGGGCTTCCGGACCAGCCGGGCCCGCACGGGGTTCAGCTCGACGTAGCGGGCGGTCGCCAGCAGGTAATCCTCGTCCATTGGGAAAGAGTGGAAGCGCTCCTGCCAAAGGTGGCCGCGCCAGCCCTCGCGGAAGTTGATGCGCCGGGTGTAGCGGCGGTGCGCCTCGCCGAGGGCGCGCCTCAGGCCGTCGGGCTCCTCGGGCACCAGGACCAGATGGACGTGGTTGGGCATCAGGCAGTAGGCCCAGGCCGCGACCCCGGCCTCGGTGCAGGAGACTGCGAGGAGGTCGAGGTAAGCCCTGTAGTCGTCGTCCTCGAAGAAGGTCTCGAGGCGCCGGTTGCCCCGCTGGGTAACGTGATGCGGGATGCCCGGCACCACCACCCGTGCGAGCCTGGCCATGGGGAGACCCTAGCGACGGGCTCGTTCTATCGTCAAGAATTATGTATACTGTCCCCCGAATTTCCAATTTCCCCGAATTTCCCAATTCCTAATTGTGCGATTGATCGAAGATCACGCCGTATGGATGAACCACGGCTTGGTAAGTTTCGCGTTTGGAAATAGAACGGAATGCAGCTTCTCCTGAAGCTTCCCAATTGCGCCCTCGGCGGCCCTAAAGCACTCGCCCGCCGCCTCGACCCTGATGAGCCCAAGCCCGCATTCGGAGATTCGCAGCTCCTCCATAGCTTCAAGCTGCTTGCGATCTGCCCCGGTCACAGTCCAGAAGGGCTCTCCGAACCACATGGTCGCGCCCACAGCTTCGACATAGCCATCTCGATTTATGCGACGCCCAGGGTTACGGGTTATGTCAATTACTTCCTGCCTTAGAGGCACGGGGGCACCCGTTCGTAGTCGCGGCAAGTGTTTGTGAAGACGACCAACTGCCTCATACGTTTCCGGGTCCAGCTCACTTTGCCAGCACGCGTATTCAATATCCGCAACCCAAGCCATGACGAAACGGGGGAGCTTGATCAGCTCTGTCGCCCAATCGTCCCAAGGGATTGAAGGTGGTGCGGCTGACTTGATTAAGAGCAAATCGAAGTGAGATCGAGCTACCGCGCCAAAATGACATTCATACCCACCACCGATCAGACCAAAGTGCTTGTCATTTGACTTTTCCAGATATGCCTCTGCTTTATCCAAGCTTATGTTCTGATGCGGGTAGAGATCGAAAAGGCTGCCCTCTTCAGGGTGTCCTGCCAGAATATGGCGGATACTCCGGAGCACCTGGACGGCAGACAGGCTCTGAAACTCGCAAATGACGCTTAACTCTTCCCCTGGTTGGTTCACGGAATTCCCTTAATGTTCACTTGTACACCGAATTGACTGCCATAACTTCTCAAGGCCTGAGCGTCGCGGGGACTCATGCCGCTAGGCGGCGTCCGGATATCCAAACTCATTTGCGCTGGACGTCCGTCCACCTTCGCCCTTCGGGTCCCCAGATCCCGAATATGAGCATACATCTCACGCATACCCTGTCTAGCCCAGCTCGCCGCGGTCGTGTCAGCCGTCTTCAGACTAACAAGCGAGTTCCCCAATTGAAAGTCGACAAGATCGAAGTACCCACCTTTTGAATTGCCAACATTATACCAGTCTGCGTATTCAGTTTTCGCAAGGTAATCCTCAACAAGATCGCCTCGCAATTTGGGGTCCAGGCTCCAGAGATTCCCTGGAAGCTCTGGTGTCGAGAACATTTCAACTAGGACTGCCAAGGCAGCAATAAGCCCACCGATGGGACCTGGAGCTCTCGGTCTGGGTGGTCTGTTATGCCCTATCCCCGGAGGTGGAGGGTTGTTCGCTTGTGCGAGCTGCGCGCCGCTGCCCCAGAGCTGGCCATTCGGGCCAGGGCCGTCGTGGGGAAAGCCAGCATCGGAGAAACGGTCTAGGGAGGCGACCTGGACGTCACCACCTGCATCCCCATTGCCCTCGTGCGATTGGGGGTCTTGATCGGGGCCGAGATCATTGGCCTCGCCCCAAGCATGAAGTGCCTCGAGCGTCGATACAAAGGTGATATTCTTTGCGAACTGCTCTCCATATCCGCTTAGTGCCCCGGCAGAAAGAGCTCCGGCGACCGCTCCAATAACCGGGTTCGCCGTGGCAATGACGGCAGTGACAATGCCGAACAGTATCCTTCCGAATAGATTTTCGGTGGGGTCATATCCATTGCCGTCGTTGCCCAAGTCACCGAGGTCGCCACCGGGGGTGCCACCATCCTGTGCATTGCTCCTCGCATCCGCATGGAAGCCCTCATGCCCGTGTGGGCCCTTGCTGCGACCGAAGAACCCGCTCGGGTCCGTGTAGCTCAGCGGGTTGTTGTAGACATAGCTGTAGCGGTTGAAGCTCTGGCTGGCGGTCGGATCCGGCACGTAGGGGTCGGCCGAGAGGAATCGGCCCAAGGTCGGGTCGTAGACCCGTCCGTTCATATGGATCAGGCCGACGCTGTCGAGGTGCTCGTGGCCGGTGAAGCCGCGGGGGGTCTCGGCGTCGGGGTCGGCCGGGGTGCCGGCGGTCCAGTCGGCCAGCCTGCGCTTGCCGTGGGCGTCGAAGGAGAGGCGCTGGACCACCGCGCCGGTCTCGCCGGTGATCGACTCGATCGAGTCTAGGTGGTCGCGGTGCAGGTAGCGGGACTTGTTCGTGGCCGGCAGGTTGTCGTCGTTGATGGTGTGGATGGCGACCGTGGCCCCGGCGACGACGTAGTGGACCAGCTCGTCGGGGCTGCCGAGCTGGGTCCGGCGCTCGTAGAGGCTGCCGACGTAGACCACGTCGCGGGCCAGGCTGTTCTCGACCACGTGCTGCTTGATGCGCGTCCGGTCCGGGCCGTAGGTGAAGCCGGCCTGGTCGCCGCTCGCGGTCTCGGTGATCAGGGTCGGCTTGTTGAAGGAGGCGTAGGCGATCGTCCGCCCGGCGCCCGAGGTCATGTTGCCGTTGTCGTCGTAGGCGTAGGTCTCGCCCCCGGCTGCGGTCACCGCGTGGGGGCCGGCGCCGGCGCCGCCGTAGGTGTAGGTGCCGACGTCCGACTTGGTGAGCAGATTGCCCAGCAGGTCGTAGGTGTAGGTCGTGGTCGCCAGCGTGCCGCCGCCGGCGCCGGTGTCGACCAGGGTGGTGGTGGTCAGGCGGTTGAGGCCGTCGTAGAGGAAGGCCTCCTCGCGGTCCTGGCGCAGGTCGCTGCGCGTCTTCAGGTTGCCGAGCTTGTCGAAGTCGTAGGCCAGGTCCTGGATGACGCTCCCGGCCAGGTCGGTCGAGATGCTGTCGATCCGGCCGGTCTTGGGGTCGAAGGCGTTGGTGGTGACCACGCCGTTGCCGAAGGTCTCCTGGGTGACCTGGCCCTCGGCGTTGACGCTGTCGGCCTGCCAGAAGACCGTGGCGCCGCCGTCCTCGGCGACCGAGGCCAGGTAGCCCCTTGTGTTGTAGGTATTGCGCACCGCGAAGCCGGAGGGATAGCTCAGGGTCTCCGGCCGCCCCGAGGGGTCGTAGGTCACCGACTGGGTATAGGCGACCCCGTCGATGGTCGTGGTGGTCGCGCTCGGCCGGCCCAGGCTGTCATAGCCCTGGGTCAGGCTGTAGGCGACGTGCGGGGCCGAGACGCTGTGCAGCTTGCCGACGCCCTTGGCCGCCGTGTCGTAGGTCCAGTCGGTGGTGCCCTCGGGCTCGACCCGCTGGGTCAGGCGGCCCAGGGTGTCGTAGACCAGGTCGATGCTCTGGTTCTTGGGGTCCGTCTGCTTGGTCAGCTCGCCCAGGACGTTGTAGGCGTAGGTCCACTGCCCCATATCCGGATCGTCCATGAAGGTCTTCAGGCCCCGGACGTCGTAGTCCATGGTCGTGACCACGCCCCCGGGGGCTCCGCCCGGCGCTTGCCGCGCTGTCTCCTCCAGGTTGCCGAAGGGGTCGTACTTGTAGGCGATCGTTGTGTTCAGGTTGTCGGTGACCTCGACCAGCTCGCCGCGGGCGTTGCTCTTACGAGTCTGGGTCTGGTTGAGGGCGTTGGTCCGGGTCGAGGTCAGGCCGGCGTAGGCGACGGACTCCACCCCCTGGTCGGGCTGGGTGACGCTCAGGACGCGGCTGAGCACGTCGTGGGTCGCGGTCGCCTTCTGGATCTGGCCGGCGGCCGTGCCCTCGAAGTAGGGCCGGGTCGTGGCGACCACCTCGCCGCGGGCGTTGAACTCGGTGTCGGCGAAGATCCGGGTGCCGTCGAAGCCCTCGGTCTCGGCGCGGAAGCTGCGGTTGAGGGTGTCGAAGTATTCCACCGCGCGCGCGCCGATGGCGGTCCCGGAGGCGGTGTTGAAGTCCTGCTGGCTGACCGCGTAGATGCCGCCCGCCGGGCACTGGGCGACGCAGAGGTCGTAGGACCAGCGGGTCTCGGTCCCGTCGGCGCGGACCTCCTTGGTCTTGCGCCCGAAGCCGTCGTAGCTCCAGGTGGTGGTGATGAGATTGGGCCCGATCAGGCTGGTGACCGTGCCGAAGCGGGCGTCGAAGGCCCGGGTCTCTGAGTGGCTCAGGTCGTTGGTCAGGCTTTCCGCGAAGCGACCGTCGGTGGAGAAGCCGCTGGTGGTGCTGCGCGACGTGATGCCGGCGCCGCTGACGGTCTCGGTCAGGAGGTTGCCGAAGTCGTCGTGGGTATAGGCGGTGGTCAGCTTCAGGGCCGGCCGGTCGGGTTCGATCTCCTCCCGGATCAGGAGGCCGGTCTGCGGATCGTAGGCGAAGGCGGCGACCCGGGTCTCGGCGGTCAGGTCGGGCAGGGTGTTGGTGGTCGTGGCCCGGTCGAGCTGGCCGAGGAACCAGTTGACCGTGTCATTGCTGTAGGTGTTGACGCTCTCGGTCTTGAAGGTCTCGCCGGCGCCGCTGGTGGTCGCGGTCACCTGGGTCGGGTTGCCGAAGTCGTCGTAGAGCGTGGTCGTGGTCGACGTGGTGACCGGGGTGTTGCCCGGGCCATCGTTGATCTCGAAGCCCTCGGCGGTCGCGGTCGAGACGTGGGGGAAGCGGGTCAAGCCGCCGTTCAGCGGGCTGTCCGTCCAGGTGTTGGCGCGGGTCCGGACCTTGGTCCCGTCGGCCAGGCGGGTCTCGCTGGCCGCGACGCCGCCGATGAAGGGGAAGTCTTGGCGGTAGTCGGTGACGGTCTCGATCCCGGTCTGCTGGTCGACCGCGGTCATGCGCGCGAAGCCCAGCGCGCCGCGGCCCTGGAGGTGCAGCCGCAGGCCCTCGTAGGCATAGGTCTCCCGCGCCTGCCCGCCGACCCCGTCGTCGGTCGAGACCTCCTTGACCACCTGCAGCGGCACCTGCAGGTCGAGCTCGGGAAAGACCGCGCCACTGCCCTTGGTGTAGACCGTACTGTCCGTCAGCGGCGCGTAGGCGATCGTCGTGTCGCGGCCGAGGGAGTCGGTGATGGTGGTGATCCGGGAGGTGCTCCCGGCATTGGCCATGTGAATGGAACCGCCCTGTCGGGCGCCAAGGTAATCCGCCAAGCCGTCGCCGTTCGCGTCCGCCAGCACCCCCATCCACTCGTAGCCGTAGTAGTTGCCTCCGGTCTTCCAGTAGTGGGCGAAGTGGGACGGCATGGCGTGCGCCGTGCTTTCCAGCCAGCCCGTACCCGTGTTGAGCCAGGTCCTGAGGTAGGCGGTGAAGGAATAGCCTTGGTTGATGGCCTGCACGAAATCGGGCAGCCCGTCGGCATTCACGTCGGCGACCTCGGCCCAGCGCTCGCCGGCCGGATAGGTCGAGTTGTTCTGATAATAGGCGTAGCTTGGCGGCTGGTAGGCCGCGTCTTCCACCCAGCTCGTACCGGTGTTGATCCAGGCCGTGCGCGTGACCGATCCGTTGATGTAGGTCGCTTGAAGACGGTCGGCCAGCCCGTCGCCGTTCAGGTCGACGAAACGGCTGCCTTCGAGGTTGCGGCCGACCGTATAGCCGTGGACGGTGGTCGTGCACCTTATGTCGCCGCTGTGATGGTTCTGGCAGACCATATGGCTGTAACTTCTGGCCTCGCCGTAGCCGATCGCGAAGGGGGGCTGATAGGCCGTCGAGAGTTCCCAGCCCCCCGGTTTGTTGAGCCAGGTCTTCTTGGTGTTGCCGTAGGCCTGCACCAAATCCGTACGGCCGTCGCTGTCGACGTCGAGGAAGCGGCCGATCTCCTGTGTGCTCGGCAGGGTCTGCTTCAGGATCTCCGTGGTGCCTTCGTGGAGTTGTCCAAGCGACGCGATGTAGTCGTTGTGGACGTAGACAAGCCCCGGTGGCGCCAGGGCCGGATCCTCGACCCAGCCAGAACCGGTGTTGCGCCAGGTCTGGAGAACGCTCGTGCCACCGACCGAGTAGGCTGTGGCGAAGTCGACCAGCCCGTCGCCGTTCAGATCGACGAAATCGCCCAGGTCACGGTTAAGGTAATAATAATTCGTGACCTTGGTAGGTTCCTCGCCACCGGTACTGGTGTCATACCACTGCTGGGCGTCGTAGTTAGTCTGGAAGGGCGGCTTGTAGCCAGCGTCGACCGCCCAGCCGGAACCGGTGTTGAGCCACGTGGTTCGTCCCGAGGCTGCGTTGGAGAAGGCCTGGACGAAGTCCGGGAGGCCATCGCCGTTGACGTCGACCAGGGTGCCGCGTTTCAGGCCCGAGGCGTAAGACTCGTTGTTATAGATCCAGAAGGACGCCGGCGGGCTGAAGGCGGTGTCCTGCTGCCAGCCGCTTCCCGTATTGATCCAGGTCGCCTGGGTAGCTCCATTGCCATAGAGGTAGTCGATCAGCCCGTCGCCATTGACATCGGCGAAGATCGCGTTCTTGTCGTCGTAGTGGACCGGCAGGGAGTAGCCGGTGTCTTCCGTGAAGCCCGCGGGCTCGGCCTCCCAGCCGAAGGTGATCGGCGCCAGGCACTGGGTGCCGGCATCGCACTCGGTGACGCTCGCCAGTCGCGACAGGCTGGTGACCGTGTCGTCGTGGTAGGCCAGGCGGTACTCGCGGACCTTGGCGCCGTCGGTCCAGGTCTCGATGCGCTGCAGGCGCTCTGTCGTGTTGAGGACCGAGCCGGCGAGGTAGGCATTGCGGTGGTCGGGGCGGGCCTCGTAGACGAACTCGACCTTGCTCTGGGGCGTCGTGGTGGCGACGGAGTTGCCAGCGTAGTCGATGCGCTGGAACTTGAAGGTCTGGTCGGTTGTGTTCTCGTCGTAGACCAGGTCCATGATGTTGCCCAGCGGGTCGAAGACCCGGTTGAGCGCCCAGAAGCGCACCGTGGCGCCGCCCTCCTGCTCGACCCGGGAGTCGGCAGTGACGCCGTACTCCAGGATCCGGCGCGACTTGGTCTCGACCGTGAAGGACTCCGGGCCCGCGCCCGCGCTGCCGAAGGACGTGATCCGGGCGAAGCCGTCGATCTCGCTGCGGTACTCGGTGCCGTCGGCGCCGTAGGTCCCGCTGATCGCGATCAGGCGCTGGCCGTCCAGGCAGAAGCGGTCTTCGGCGTCCAGGTTGACCCCGCCGTTGACGTTGTCCTGGGCCAGGGTCTGGGCGCAGCGGTGGATGACCGACAGCCCGCCGAGCGACCAGCCGACCCCGAGCAGGCCGTTGCCGCCGCCGCTGCCGTAGACCAGGGAAAGGTCCGGCTCCATGCCCGCCACCCCCGGCGGCACGTCGATCGGCACCGAATAGCGCGCCGTCCCCGAGGACTCCACCGAGAGCGCGCCCGCGGTCACACCGGCCACCGTCTCGGCCCGCGCTCCAGATGTCGTGGCCAGGGCCAAGGCCAGCAAGACTGCGACTGTAGAGAAATACGACCTTTGCGGGTCTCGCCGAGCTTGAGTTCCGGACGCGTCCTTCTGACCTGGGCTGGTCGTTTGGTCCGAGCTGCATGAGGCCGCAGCAAGCCATTCGACGGAAGCCATGTTCCGCAGTCCCCCCTTATCTCAGGGCGACCGCGTGCCATCCCTAGGGATAATACCGGTTGGTCGCCACTCCCCTAGCCCCGGTCCATACTCATCTTTTACAACCGGAGCGTTTACCATGATTCCGAGCGATGAAAACATATGCAAGCAAAAAGTGTATGGTCGCTAGTTTATACGCGCAAAAAGGCGAAGCGAACGTGATGGTTGAGGCGAGGCCGATGGCCCAGTCAGATCACCGCCTGAGACCTGCAACGCTGGCGCAAAGGGGGAACAACTCACCGAGCTCCGGCTGGCGGTCGTTACCAACTGCCCGTTACCTGGGTTCTTGAGGCCTTGATCACACAGCCTCTCGACCGAGTGCGTTGCTTATCCAGAGAGACGCGCAGAGACGTTCACAATCGCTCAGCGACGAAAAATATAATTTCCAACGCCTTCGTTCGGGCCGGATTTCAGACGAGCCGCGGAAACCTGGTTTTCATCGTAGGCATAGCCGAAGGCAGTCATACGCTCCACGATTTCGCGATGCTCCGGCACCTGGCTGTTGATTTCTATCAGCACGGAATGAACTCTTTTATCGGCAATCGTCCGCTCGGATCCGGTGACGACTTTGTGCTCCAAACCATCGACATCGATCTTGATTCGAGTCGGCTGCGGCAGGAATCCCTTGTCGACAAGTTCGTCCAAAGGCATCGAGAAGGCCCCCTGCGCATAAGGAAAATCGCTTGGTTGATAGTTATGATCGCGCTTCTCGCCAAAACTGTGATGCGAGTCGGCGGCGCGAAGACTGCGCAAGTGCAAGACATCGAGGGCCGCGCGATCGACCAGTGCGAGAGGGTAGGCCCGCACCTGGTCCCAAAGAGAGTTTGCGACAATATTCTTGTTCAAAATGGCGTAATTCTGAGATTCCGGTTCAAACGCAAACACACGGCAACCGCCAATCGCCGCGGCATAGATGCTGTAAATTCCGACGTTGGCCCCAATGTCGAGGAAGACATCTTCACGACCGAATTCCTCAATCCAGGAGATTGTATCTGGCTCCTTTGTGTACAGTGTCTGCGCGCGCAACAGCGCCATCTGCGTGGGGACGCAGAAAACGATCTCGCCATTATTCTTGAGCTTGATCCGAAAGCGCGGTTCGAAGGCCTCATATTCCTTGAGCGTTAGCCGCACCACCAATCGCTTCCCCTATCGACCAGAAGATCTCATTACGGCGAAACCCGCCACGGCTGACCGGAGCGCACCAGAATACAACCTTCACTTGCCTGACCTAGCCGGCATCGTCAAGCATCACGAGAACTCAGTTGAGCCCTTGGCTACGAACCTTTTCCGAAACCTGGCCAGGCTTGCAGGATCGCGCTCGTTCCAGGGAAGAGCGCGCGCCCGCGGTCACCCCGGCCACCGTCTCGTCCCGGGCGCCCCGTACCGCAGTCATGGGTCGGGAAGGCGGCGAACGCAGAGAAATACGATCTTCGCGTGTCTCGTTGAGCTTGAGTTCCGGGCGCGTTCTTCTTGCCTGGCCCGGTCGCCTGGTCCGAACTGCGATCGGACTGGCTCGTGCAGAGCCCGATCTACCTCACAGGCAGGAAGCAGGAGCGCCGCTTTGCGGGCCGTGGATGCCGCCTACTCCTGCCCTCGGCATTCGGGCAGGCCGCGCCACAATCCCCTGCACCGCTTTCTTGCCTGGGCCTCGACCTCCTCGTACCAGGCTATGAGGCTGGGCCGCAGATGGCGGTAGCCCGGATGGGTCTTGGCCAGGCCCCGCTCGAGGAGCGATTCGGCGAGGTCCTCCGAGACGAAGTCGACCCTCATCCAGCAAACGGCCACCTCCGGCTCGTTCCGCTCCTTGTCGACCACGTCGCAGAAGAAGGGGCCTTTCTCCGTGGCGGCCCGCATGAACTCGGCCAGGGTCCCGAAGCCGGGCTCGCCGCGCTCGGGGGCATCGATGCCGAAGATGCGGAAGTTCCGCCCGTAGATCTCCACGGTGTCGCCGTCGACCAGGGTCGCCTTGCCGCCGATCGTTCCGTCCGCCTCCTGCCCGAGCGCCGGCGCCGCCGCCGCGAGGAGGGCCAGGGTCGCGATCATGAGAACCTGCTTGCGCATACCTGGAATGTAGGTACGCCCCCCAGGCCACTTCCACTGCAAACGACAGATGACCTGGAACGACGAAGCCGCGCGCCCTGGGCGATGACGACGCCACCGGCCGTCTCGCGCAGGGCGCAAGGGATCTTCAGGCGATCGGCGCCAGCCCGTGTTCGACGGCCGCCATCGCCAGGCGCACGGTGATGCCGGGTTCGGTCTCGCTGTCCTCGAAGTCCCGGATCGCCTTCTCGCCGACCCCGATCTTGGCTGCGGCCGCAGCCCGGTTCACGCCGAGCCGATTGCGCCACTGGACGACCGCCATGGCGTAGTTCGATCGGTGCCTGACATCGGCAATGAGCGCGTCCCTGATCTGCTCTGCTTGAACTGCCTGGCGGTCGAACAGCTTCGCCAGGCGATGGTAGCTCGGGTGCGCCTCGCCGGCGGCGATGGTGTCTCTGATGTCCGCGGCAAGTTCGCGGTAGCTCGATGCCTTGTCCGAAAGGGCGTTGATCACGATCCAATGGTCGTTGTCGAACACCATCGCGTTGGGTTTCATCCGCGCCACCCCCGACTCGCTAGTCGTTGTCGGTAACCGCGCTAAATTAGCTTCAGCACTAGTTCACCAAAACACAAGTTTTAGTAACGCAGGAATATATTTGTAGGGATTTTTGCTTATGGCCAGTCATACCTATGGCGCCCGCCTGCTCCGCCGGGCGCCCTCTGGCGCGATGGCTCAGAAGCCGCTTCCGCCGCCGCCCCCGCCGCCGCCCGGCTTGATCGTGCTGACCTTCCGGTCGCCGGGGAACTCGGGGGCCGGCATCTCGTAGCTGTAGGGGCGGCCTTCGGCGTCGCGGGTGTAGACCACGACCGTCCACTTGTCGGACTCCCTGAAATAGCTGTCGGGATCCGGGACCGGGATCTTCGCGATCGCGCCGCCGCTGCGCCCCCGCGAGGACGCGGAACGGCCGAGCGGTACGCCCAGGGAGATCGACGGCCCGACGCGGATGCCGCTCGAGCCGCCGCCGATGCCGAAGCCGACACCGCCGGTCGAAGCCCGCGCGCTGGGACGCCGCGGCGAGGGCGTGGCCAGCTCGCTGGCCGGAACTTCGTTGCCCAGGGGATCGACCAGCACCACCTGTTCGACCTCATGGCCGGGCGGCAGCTCGTCGACCTTGACCTGGACCTCGGGCGGCAGGCCGCCCAGGCTGGACTCGACCTTGGCCGGGGCGGACGCGGCCTCGCTCGCCGAGGCGCTCGCCGGATTCGACGAGGGCTTGGAAGAACTCGATGACGACGAACTGCAGGCCGCGGTGCCGAGCAGGGCGGCGAGCAGTCCGAAGGAAAGAAACGTGCGCAGTAGCATGACAAGGGCTCCTTTCGTCGATCTCTCCCGAACCGCTCTCGGGCCTTGACCGGGCACGGGATCGGAGCTGCGTGGCGCAGTGACCCTTACCCCTTTGATGGCAATTGGGAAGGAGCAAATAAAGGGCACGGCTCCCGGGGACCTCGACAAGGCCGGGTCCGAAGCCGAAAGCCGCCCGGTCCGGCCCTCGCGGCAGCGAGCGCCCGCCCCGGTCGGGACGACCGCAGCATCCCTTGCCGGGCCGGAGGGAACCGAGTCTATCGGGGGTGCGGCTGAAGCTGCGGGTCGGGGTGTCCGACCTGCCTGCCGATCTGGTGGCGCCGCTCGGCAGTCTCGGAAAGGCGGTCGGTCACGTCGAGGAAGCTGTAGAGACGTTCGTTATCCCGAAACACGTAGTTGCGGTCCGGGAGCAGTGGAAGCGCCGTGCCGAAGTATCGGTTGAAGATGATCCGGAAGGTGTTGACCGGGGTCATGCCGTGATAGGCAGCCTCGCTAGCCTGCCCGGGGACCTCCTCCCCAGGAAGGTGGAGTGCATGCAGGATACCCATCTTTTCCCGCAGCTCCGGGTCGCTCGCCTTTTCCCAGTCCACGACCTTTACGTCCGTGCCCAGCCCGTCGATCTCGTTGCCCGCGTAGGCTGCCGGCCAAGGGCCTTCATCCGCCTGAAGGACGATGATGGGCGCGACCCTCGCCTCGCGGCGCAGAGCCCGCACGAGCTCCAGAAGCAGGTGATTGGCGTACTCCACCTGGTCGATGTAGTTGTCCCGCCGGCTCCGGTCCATCGAGGCCTTGCGGCTCAGGCAGCTTCCGTCCCGTCCGAACACGAAGGGCGGATGCGGCAGGAGAATGTGGGCGAAGACGAACTTGGGACCAGGGCTCTTCGCCGTCCGATGCAGCATGTCGAACTTGTGCCGGATGCGGTCGCACTGCTGCTGGCGAACGTCGAAGGCGTAGGCGTCGAAGATCCGGCCCATGAAACCCAGGAGCGACCGGCGGAGGTAGACCCGGAGGAACTCCGGAGGCGCCCACCAATTGTGGTTCTCGTCGGCGATGCGGCTGAGCCGGGTCGGGTTCCACCAGCTGCCGAAGTGCAGCAGACGGTATCCCTGCCGGTCGAGGAAACGATGGACCTCCGTGTCCTCGAGCAGCCCGTAGAGCGGCCGCCAGTTGTCCGAGTCCGGCCCGACCACGGAGGTCAATCGATCCAGATAGTTGAGGTTGAGGCTGGACGCGAGCGAGTGGGCGGTCCGCTGATAGTTGGCATTGGCCGCGCGTGGGAAGAAGAAGCCCTCGGCCTCGAGGTCCGCGATGAAGCGGCCGTTGTCGAAGCCATAGACCTCTTGCAGCTGCGCCGCGTTGGCATAGCGGTCCAGCACGATGTAGTAGATGTCTCGGCGGGTGTCGGCTGGCTCCGGCCGAAGCGAGGCCAGCGGGGCGGCGGGCGGCTCGCCCAGGCTTTTGACCGGGCTCTCCGGATGTGTGGTCACGTAGATGGACACGTCCGCGACCGCCACCAAGAGCGACAGCGACCACATGCCGTTGCCGATCAGGCTCACGTTGGCCGACGCGAAGCGGGACCTCAGGCTGAAGTAGAGCAGCCCCGCGAAGATCGCCACCCAGATGACCAGGAGCAGGGCGCTGCGGCTTGGGGCCCCGCCCTGCTCGACCCCCCACTTCAGGAGATAGTGGGGAAAGAAGAGCATCACGATCAGAACCGCGCTGGCGAAGGCCGCCCTGTGGCGATCCCGCAGGATCAGGGTCAGCACGCCCTGGATGGCGGCGGCGAGAAGCGCAAAGCCGAGGAGTGTCGGCAGGACGTCCCGCAGGAGCAAACGGTCGACGTTGCCCGCGAAGAGATCGAGCGGCGCAATCAAGCTCAAGGCGATCGGATAGAACGGCAGGGCGAGCAGCCCTCCGCCCGAGCCTCGCCCGGCCCGCGTGCCGGGGGTGTCAGTCACGCCGGTACCAGACCAGCAGCCGACCGTCGGCGACCAGCCTCTTCTGCTCGACGATCCGGGCCTGGCTCTGCAGGAGGCCCAGAAACCGCTCTTCGGTGTAGTCCGGAAAGATGTCCTCGCGCAGCGCCAGCATGCGGCTGACCTGCGGATCGGTCTTGGGGACGAACTCGATCACGCCCTGAGGCGCCAGATCCAGGAGCCAGCGGATCACCTGCGCCAGGGGCACGTTCCTGCCGATCGCGAGGTGATGGACGAAGGCCAGGGCGATCAGGGCATCGGCGCAGGCGCGCGCCTTCAAGGACCTCCGCTCGGCCCCGTCCCAGCCCTGGTCCGGGCTCGGATTGGCGGCATCCAGGTAGAGCGGCGTGAAGCTGAGGCCGCGATCCACCGCCCTTCGGTAGGCATGGTCCAGGGCCTGCTGGTCGATATCGAAGCCGACGACCGTCTGCGCGCCGGCGCCGAGCGCCAACTCCGAATACTCGCCGGTGTTGCAGCCGAGATCCCAGAGCATGCCGGGCTTGGTCGCGGCAACGAAGTTCCGGATGAAGGCCGACTTGGCCGAATGGTCCAGGTCCGTGTAGTTGTGCTCGTGGTCGTAGTGGGACCAGACCGTCGGCGCCTTGTCGCGCGGGCGAAGGCCCTCGATCCAGTCCCGCAGCTGGCCGAGCATCGCCAGATAGGCGCTCTTCGGCATCTGGCGCTGCTTGGCTTTTTGCAGCTTCGCGCCGGCGTCCCGGGTCGCCGCCAACTGGAAACGGGCGGGCAGCACCACGTGCATCAGCAGGAAGGGCCTGAGCTTCTGGTGCCACTTCAGGATCCGGCTCAGCTCGACCGCGGTGACGCCCTCCTGGCTGCCGCGGTACCAGGCGTTGTGATTGAGGCCGAACAGGGCCCTCAAGAGCAGCGGATTGAGGAACTGCTCGCAGAACTGGCGATGGCCCTGCCAATACTCGCCCGGCCGATAGCGGCGAAAGGAGAGATAGTCGATGAACAGGGGCGCCGTGCCCCGAAACTGGACGTTGTAGGCGCTGGCATCCGACAGGACGATATCGTGCTCCAGGGCGTCCCTCTGCAGATCGAGGTGAGCCAGCGCCGCGGACTTGAGCACCTCGAAGGGCCACTCATAGGGATAGGAGATGATCGGCAGGCGGGGATGCTCCAGGACGTAGCAGGCCTCGCGCGCCGCCGCGCCCAGGCAGGCCTTGTCCACTTCCTCGGCGGAGACGATCCGCCCCGCCTCGGTGAAGCTCTGGAGAACACCGCTGGATCTCAGCGCCTCGTAGTCTTCGACGCCGAAACGCGAGACGGTCCGCAGAATCCGGCCGTCAACGGCATAGACCTGACCCGCTGGGTCGCGGAACGAGCCGGCAACAACCCCCACGTCGGGTGTCACTCCTTGTCTTGCGCGTCGCCGCCGAGACCGGTTTCGTCTCTGCTCCTGCCCGCGATCATGGCCTTCAGCTTCTTCCAGTACATCCGGATGAACATCAGCCCGCCGGCGAGGCCGGCGATCAGGCCCTGCAGCAGGATGCTCCCGGTGCCGGGGTCCAGATAGGCGAAGGCCTCCGGCGTGTAGGAGAAGATCGCAACCACAGTGCAAAACAGCAGGCCGGGTCTGGGCATCGCTGAGGCTTCCATAATCTTGGCTTCGCTCAAGGCGCTGGCTCGCGTTCGGCCTTGGCCCTGTCGGAACGCCCCTGGAATAGCACCCAGGTGCTTAACCGCCCGTAAAGGGTGCCCCGCGCGCCCTTCCGGCTAGCGTCCGGCCGGCCTCCGGAGGGCCTTGCGAAGCGCGCGGACGCGGCGGATCGCCGGGGGCAGGCCGCCCCGGGCAAGGGTTTCTTCACCAGAGACCGCTAGGAAGGCAAAAAGCGAGGCGCCGGGGCACGAGGCGCGCCCGGCGCGCCGGGCGAAGGCCGGGAGGCCGCGCCTGCCGACCCCTGCGGCCCTCCCTGGCCGGCGAGGCGCCGTTCGAAGCCCAGAAGGAGCGAGATGTCGACCACCGTCCTAGACGACCCGAGGGTCGGCGCAGTCGAAAAGGCGCGCAGCTTCACCCGGGTCATCCTGCGCCACCACGTCTGGTTCGCGGCTATCGCCCTCGCCTACATCCTGTCGGTGGTCCTGATGCTCGAGGCGCTGGACCGGCCCTACAAGATCGTCGACAGCTTCTACCTCCTGACCGCCTTGTTGCCCCTGGTCATCGCCTTCGCCTCGGTCGTCGTCGGTCAGACCGTCTATCACCTGCTGCACGTCCGCCCCTTCACCCTGACCGGCCTTCTCGCGGAGTTGCGGAACGACGACAAGCTGCGCCTCGGCCGCGTTGCCTACGCGATCATTCCGATCCTCGTGGTGATCGCCTTCCAGTCGGCCTTCACGTCGTTCAAGTCCTCGATAACCGTCGTCAACCCCTTCCAGTACGACGTGGCCTTCATGGAGATCGACCGGTGGCTTCACTTCGGCAGGCATCCTTGGGAGTGGCTGCAGCCCCTGCTGGGCTACCCGATCGTCACCTCGGTCATCAGCTACGCCTACAAGCTGTGGTACGGGGTCTTCTATCTGATCTTCTTCTGGATGACGTTCAGCATGAGCGATCCCGTGCTGAGAGCCCGCTACCTGATATCCTATCTCCTGTCCTGGATCCTGATCGGGAGTGTCGCGGCCCTGCTGCTGTCGTCCGCGGGACCCTGCTTCTACGGCCTGGTGGTCGAGGGCGAGGACCCCTACGCCCCTCTCATGGCCTACCTCAACCAAGCCGAGACGCAATACCAGAACTGGTCGCTGTTCGCCCAACGCTATCTCTGGGACGCCTTCTCGGCGCAGAACAGCCTCGAGGTCGCCAGCGGCATCTCGGCCATGCCCAGCATGCACGTCGCGATCGCCGTCCTGCAGGCGCTGTTCGGCTGGAAAGTCAGCCGGCGCGCGGGCGTGATCCTCACCGCCTACTGCGTCGTCATCATGATCGGGTCCGTGCACCTGGGCTGGCACTACGCGATCGACGGCTACGTCTCGGTCCTGGCCGTGATCGTGATCTGGAAGACGGTCGGCTGGGCCCTGCGCTTCCACCCCTCCTTCGCCTGGACCAAGGACGGGCGCGCGGAGGCCGAAGACTCGGCAGCGGCCGCCACCCGCTGACCCCCAACCGATGACCCCCAACCGATGGACCCGAGTCCGCCGGTCGCGGCCCCGGGTGCCGCGTCACATGAAGAGCTTTTCGCCTTCCAGGCCGGTGTAGAGGTCGGCGACCTCCTCGCCGTAGCCGTTGTAGAGCACGGTCGGCACCTTCTGCTGGGTGGCGATGTCGGTCTCCATGGCCTGGCTCCAGCGCGGGTGCGAGACCTCCGGGTTCACGTTGGCCCAGAAACCGTACTCTCTGGGCTGGATCTCCTCCCAGAAGCTGACCGGGCGCTGGTCGGTGAACTCGAAGCGGACCAGGCCCTTGGACGACTTGAAGCCGTACTTCCAGGGCAGCGCGATGCGCAGGGGCGCGCCGTTCTGCTTCGGGCCCGGCTTGCCGTACATGCCGGTGACCAGGAAGGCCAGGTCGTGGCTCGCCTCCTCGATGGTCACGCCCTCGACGTAGGGCCAGGGGTACCAGGGCGCGCTCTGGCCGCTGGCGACCTCGGGGTTGTGGAAGCTGACCAGCTTGACGTACTTGGCCGAGGCCAGGGGCTTGGCCAGCTCGACCAGCGCCTTGAGGGGGAAGCCGCTCCAGGGCACGGCCATGGACCAGGCCTCGACGCAGCGGTGCCGGTAGAGCCGCTCCTGCAGCGGCATCTTGGCCAGAAGGTCGTCGATGCCGATCTCGAAAGGCTTCTCGACCAGGCCGTCGATGGCGACCGTCCAGGGCCGGATCGGCAGGGCCTGGGCCTTGCGCCAGATGTTCTTGGAGGAGCCGAACTCGTAGTAGTTGTTGTAGGTGGTGGCGATCTCCTCGGGCGTCGGCTCGCCGACGATCTTGTAGCGGAGGTTGCGCTTGAAGGGGTAGAGGCCGGCGGAGGGGTCGACCTCGGAGGCCTGGGCGCTGGAGATCGCGCCGCCGGTCTCGGGGGCGGCCTCCGAGGCCACCTGCTCGTCCTCTCCGCAGGCGGCCAGCAGGCCGGAAGCGCCGAGGACGATCGGCCCGGCCGCGGCCGCCTTGATGATCCGGCGGCGGTTGCGAAAGACCTCTTCCGGGGTCGCTGCGCTCTCGGGCAGCTCCCAGCCTCGCTTGATCCTGATGAGCATTCGGCACGTCTCCCCTTTAGGGCTTCGACAGAGCTAGTCGCTTTGCCTGCGCGGCGCAATTCAACGATCCGCGAGCGAAACGCGAGGACACCACGATCCCGTTAAGGTAAGCCGAACCTGAATCCCGAGGCTGGGCCCGAGGCTGGGAGGGACCGGGCTACTCGAGCAGGCTGCGCAGCATCCAGGCGCTCTTTTCGTGCACGGTCATGCGCTGGGTCAGCAGGTCGGCGGTGACCTCGTCGCTGCCGTCCTCGGCCGCCGGGAAGACCGAGCGGGCGGTCTTGGCGACGGTCTCGTGGCCCTTGACCAGCTCCCGGATCATGTCCTCGGCCTTGGGCACGTTCTCCGATTCCTCGATCGAGCTGAGCTTGGCATAGGCGGCGTAGCTGCCGGGCGCGTAGGCGCCCAGGGCACGGATCCGCTCGGCCACCTCGTCGACCGCGGTGGCAAGCTCCGTGTACTGCTCCTCGAACATGATGTGCAGGGTCTGGAACATCGGGCCGGTGACGTTCCAATGGTAGTTGTGCGTCTTGAGATACAGGGTGTAGCTGTCGGCCAGGACCTTCGACAGGCCGTCTGCGATCTTGGTCCGACTCTCGGCGGGGATGCCGGTGTCGATTGGGAAGCTCATCGTGACCCCCTTGCTGGATTTCGCTGTCCATATTTCCGGACACTGGACCATATATGGTCGCAATGCCTGCTAGATACAACCTTCTTTGGAATCATTTCAATTTACTGTCACACCCAGAAGATGGACGGCGCAGCGGCGCGGACGGGCATAAGGTCACGCCGCGGCACGCAGCTCGACCTCGCCGAGCGGACCGAAGTCGGCCAGGGCCGTCTGGCCGGGCTGCAGGTCCCGGAGGCCGGTCACGACGCCGGCCGTGACGATCTCGCCGGCCAGGAGCCCACGGCCGCGCCGGGCCCGGTCGTTGGCCAGCCAGGTCAGCGCCGCCAGGGGATGGCCCAGGGCGTTGGCGCCCTGGCCATCGGTCACGACCTCGCCATCTATGCGCAGCTCGACCCGCTGGGCCGCCAGGTCGAGGTCGCGCCAGCCGGCGCTGCCCCGGCCGAGAACCAGCAGGGCATGGGCGGCGTTGTCGGCGATCAGTTGGACCGCGCCCGCCTCCGACCAGGCGGCACCGTAGCTGCTGGTGACCACCTCGATCGCCGGATAGGCCAGGTCGACGGCCGCCGCGACCTCGTCGCGGTCGTAGGGCTTGGGCCGGGGCGGCAGCGGATCGCGAAGCCGGAAGGCGAACTCGGGCTCGAGCAGGTGAAAGATGTAGTCCGCCGGCGCGAAGACCGCCGGGCTCTCCAGCAAACCGGTTTCCAGCACCCGGCCGGCGAAGGGCTGGGAGACCCCAAGGGCACGCTGCGCCAGCTCGCTGGTGCAGCCGATCTTGTAGCCCCGCGGCGTCGAGCCCCAGGCCCGAACCAGGGCCGCCTGGACCTCGTAGCCCTCCTCCAGGGTCGCCGGGCGCAGCTGCTCCGGCAGGCCGTCGTCGAGGGGCCGGCAGCTTCGCCGCGCCTGGAACAGAAGCTCCGCCGCCATTCTGGCGTGGTCGCTGATCGCGTCCTTGTCCTGACCTCGTTCCGGGTCTTCCGGGTTCATGCCGGCCCCATCCGGGTTCCCATCCAGGCTCAGTGCGCGGCCTCGTCGCCTTGCCGCGCGGAGATCACCTTGTCCGCCAGCTTGCCGATCAGCTCCTGCAGGTGGTCGAAGGCGAACTCGTAGGTCCCGACGCCGAGGGTCAGCGAGCGCAGCTCGACGATGAGGTCGTGGATCTCAGACTGCGGCATATGCGCCTGCACCACGTCCCAGCCCTGCCAGCCCTGCTTGCCGTCGAAGCCGAGGATCTGGCCGCGGCGGCCGCTGATCAGGCCGTGGACCCGCGAGGTGAAGTCGGTCGGCACCGAGATCTTGACCAGGAAGATCGGCTCCAGCAGCACCGGATCGCACTGCGGCATGCCCTCGGACATGGCCAGTCGTCCCGCGGTCTTGAAGGCCTGGTCGGAGCTGTCGACCGAGTGGTACTGGCCGTCGTAGAGGTTCACCGCGACGTCGACCACGGGGAAGCCCAGCGGCCCGCTGTGGAGGTACTCCTTCACGCCGGTCTCGACCGAGGGGATGTACTGCTTGGGCACGCTGCCGCCGACCACGGAATCGCTGAACTCGAAGCCGCCGCCCCGCGGCAGCGGCTTGATCTCGACATGGACGTCGCCGAACTGGCCGTGCCCGCCCGATTGCCGCTTGAAGCGGGAGTGCTGCTTGATGCCCCGACGGATGGTCTCCTTGTAGGCGGTCTGGGGCGGCGAGAGGGTGACCTCGACGTGGGACTTGCTCTTCAGCCGCTCGGCGGCGACCCGCAGGTGGATCTCGCCCTGGCCCCAGAGCAGCATCTGGTGGGTGTCCGGGTTGTGCTCCAGCGCCAGCGAGGGGTCCTCTTCGATCAGCCGGCCGATGCCGCTGGTCAGCTTGACGTCGTCCTGCCGGTTCACCGGCGCCACCGCCAGGGCGAAGACCGGTGTCTGCGGCGCCGGCCAGGCCATGCCGGACTCCGGGTCACGTCCCTTGGCGGTCAGCAGGTCGCCGGCCTGCACCTCCTCCATCCGGCCGAGCCCGACCACGTCGCCGGCCACCGCCTGGTTCAGCTTCTCGCTGTGGCCGCCCATCAGCCGGAACAGGCCGGAGGGCCGCTCGCCTGCGATCGCGGTCCCCTCGGCCAGGGTGCCGTCCCAGACCCGCGCCAGGCTGAGCTTGCCGGTGTGGGCCTGGTAGAAGGTCTTGATCACGGTCGCCGTGAAGCCCTCTCCGCCCCCGGGGCCGCCCAGGGGTATGTTCAGGCGCTCGGCGGTCTTGGACGCCTCCGGCGTCTCGTGCCGCAGCGCCTTCCAGAGCCGCGTGATGCCGTTGCCGGGCTCCGCCGCGCCGAGCAGGACCGGCACGATCAGGTCGTCCTGCAGGTCCTTGGTCAACTGGCCGTAGATCTCGTCGCTGGGCGGCACCACGTCCTCCAGCAGCTGCTCCAGCAGCGTGTCGTCGAAGTCGGCGAGGGACTCCAGCATCTCCTGCCGGGCCTCCGTTTCCCGGTCCTTCACGGTGTCCGGCATCTGGACCAGGTCGGAGGTGCTGTTTTCCTTGTATTTGTAGGCCCGCTCGCTGGCCAGGTCGACGAAGCCGCTGATGGTCTCGCCGTCGCGGATCGGCACCTGGCGCAGGACCAGGGGCTTGGAGGACACGCTCTGCAGCGCCGAGAGCACGTCGCGGATGCGGGAGGTCGCCTTGTCCATCTTGTTGATGAACAGCATGTGGGGGATATCGTGGTCGTCCAGGAACTTGAACAGCGGCGCCAGGGTGAGCGCCCGGCTTTCCTCGGGATCGGCGACCACGACGGCGACGTCGGCGCCCATCAGCGCGTTGTAGGAATCCTGCGCCAGCTCGATCGAGCCCGGGCAATCGAGCAGGGTCCAGGCCTCGCCCAGGTAGTCGCAATGCGCCACGTTGAGCTCGACCGACATCTGCCGCTCGCGGGCCTCGAGACTGGAATCGCCGACGGTGTTGCCTTCCCGCACCGTGCCCTTGCGGCCGATGGCGCCGGCATGATGCAGCAAGGCCTCCATCAGGGTCGTCTTGCCGCTGGTGTAGGTGCCGACGAGCGCGGCGCAGCGTGGTCCCGAGACCGGCTTCGTGGTCATGCTTTCCTCCCTGTCGCTATCCGCCCTTCGACGGCTTGTTCCCGCCGCCATAGAGCTTAGCCCAATGTTTTCAAAGAGGACACCGGCCTTGCAACCGAAAAGGGCCGGATTCGGGCCCGCAGGCGGCGAATCGGGGCGCGGCGAGCTGTTCAGTGGTTAAGACCGGCGCCTGCCCACTTACCATCTGTCATGGCCGGACTTGATCCGGTGATCCATGGCCCCGGCTGCACGATGGATGCCGCGGGCTTTGCCTCCGGCAAAGACCCTGGGATCAAGTCCGGGCATGACAGCGGGGTGTGGGGCAGGCGTGACGGAGATGGACCGATCGACCCGGTCCGAGGGCTGCCGGCAACCGCGGCCGGCACGACCTCTCCCCCTCGCCCCGATCCGGCTTTCCACTCCTCTGTCATCACCGGGCTTGACCCGGTGATCCACGGCAGATGATGGGACCCGGCGGGGCCATGGATAGCCGGATCAAGTCCGGCTATGACAGCGGAGACTACGGCAGATTAGGCCCGCGATCAGCGACCGCAGCGCCTAGTCGCTCAGCGCCTCGCAGGCGCGCTTGATGCGGGCGCAGGCCTCGCGCAGGGCCTCGGTCGAGGTGGCGTAGGAGATCCGGAAGTAGGGCGACAGGCCGAAGGCCTCGCCCTGGACCGCGGCCACCCCTTCGGCCTCCAGCAGATAGGTCACGAAGTCGCTGTCCGACTTGATCGCCGTGCCCTCCGGGGTCTTCTTGCCGATGGCGCCGGCGCAGGAGGGATAGACGTAGAAGGCGCCCTCCGGCTTGTGGCACTGCAGCCCCGGGCAGGTGTTCAGCAGCTCCACGACCATGTCCCGGCGTTCCTTGAAGACCGCGTTGCGCTCGGCGATGTAGTCCTGCGGGCCCGACAGGGCCTCGACCGCCGCGGCCTGGCTGACCGAGGAGGGGTTGGAGGTGCTCTGCGACTGCATCTTGGACATGGCCTTGATCAGCTCGGCTGGGCCGCCGGCATAGCCGATCCGCCAGCCGGTCATGGCGTAGGCCTTGGAGACGCCATTGACCGTCAGGGTGCGGTCGTAGAGCGCCGGCTCGACCTGGGCCGGGGTGACGAACTCGAAGCCGTCGTAGACCAGGTGCTCGTACATGTCGTCGGTCATCACCCAGACCTGGGGATGGGCCTTGAGGACCTCGGTCACGGCCTGCATCTCGTCGCGGCTGTAGGCGGCGCCGGTCGGGTTCGAGGGGCTGTTGAGGATCAGCCACCTGGTCTTGGGCGTGATCGCGGTCTCCAGGTCCTCGGCGCGCAGCTTGAAGCCGTTGTTCTGCGAGCAGGGCACGGCGACCGGCTCGCCTTCGGCGAGCAGGACCATGTCCGGATAGGAGACCCAGAAGGGCGCCGGGATGACCACCTCGTCGCCGGGGTCCAGGGTCGCCATGAGGGCGTTGTAGAGCACCTGCTTGCCGCCGGTGCCGACGGTGATCTGCTCGGGCTTGTAGTCCAGGCCGTTGTCGCGCTTGAACTTCTCGACGATCGCGGCCTTCAGCTCGGGCGTGCCGTCGACCGCCGTGTACTTGGTCTCGCCGCGCTCGATGGCGGCAATCGCGGCCTGCTTGATGTTGTCCGGGGTGTCGAAGTCCGGCTCGCCGGCGCCCAGGCCGATGACGTCCCGGCCCGCCGCCTTGAGCTCGCGCGCTTTCTGCGTCACCGCGATGGTCGGCGAGGGTTTGATTCGTGACAACCGTTTCGCGATCTGAGCCATGCCTCCGCCCCTTCCGCCATCGCCTCGGACTTCTCGGAACCTAGCCGGGGCGAGCCGGCCTTGGCAACGCCAAAGCCGGGCGCGACGTCCCGGAACGCCCAGGCAGAGGGCTTCGCATCGGCAGCGCGATTGTGCGCGGGCCCGAACTTTGGAAAAGTGTCGCTTCGACGCAGCGGCACCGCTTGGCGGCCCGCAAAAAATATGGATCAGGGAGGATTCCAGTTGCGACGCGCCTTATTGCTTTTCTGCCTTGGCTTTGTGGTTTCGGGCTTGGCGGTCCTGGCAGCGCCCGGCGGCGCCAGGGCCGTGGACGACATCTCCTTCGACGCCTTCTTCGGCAAGTGGCAGGGCAACGCCGTCGCGGAGACGCCGCCGGGCGCCTTCCTCGGCTTCACCAGCCGCGACCTGGACATCGTCATCGGCCCCAAGGGCGAGGGCTTCAACCTGAACTGGACCACGATCATCTACCCGGAGGTCGAGGGCAAGGAAGTCAGGCGCCGCAACGCCTCCATCGACTTCCAGCCCAGCGACAAGGCCGGCGTCTTCCGCGCCGTCGGGCTGGAGGATCCTCACAGCGAGACCGGCTACGTCTGGGCCCGCATCGAGGGACAGACGATGCGTGTCAACTCGCTGACGATCGACGACCGGGGCCGCTACACCCTGCAGGTCTACAAGCGGACCCTGACCGGCGGCGGCATGGAGCTCGACTTCGTCTCGATCCAGGAGGACGAGCCGCAACGCACGGTCAAGGGCCGGCTGGTCAAGGTCGCGAACTAATAGGAACGCTTCGGCGATCTCTCACAGAGGGGCGCGGCGCAGTCTCAGCGCGTTGCCGATGACCGAGACCGAGCTCAGGCTCATGGCCGCGGCGGCGATCATCGGGCTGAGCAGGAGGCCGAAGACCGGATAGAGGGCCCCGGCCGCCAGCGGCACGCCCAGGGCGTTGTAGACGAAGGCGAAGAAGAGGTTCTGCCGGATGTTGCCCAGGGTCGCCCGCGACAGCCGCCGGGCCCGGACGATGCCGGCCAGGTCGCCGCGGACCAGGGTCACCCCGGCGCTCTCGATCGCGATGTCGGTGCCGCTGCCCATGGCAATGCCGACGTCGGCCGCGGCCAGGGCCGGCGCGTCGTTGACCCCGTCGCCGGCCATGGCGACCACGGCCCCCTTGGCCTGCAGCCGCGCCACGGCCGCCGCCTTGTCACCGGGCAGGACCTCGGCCTCGAACTCCGCGATGCCCAGGCGGCGGGCCACGGCCTCGGCGGTGGTCCGGTTGTCGCCGGTTAGCATGACCACCCGCAGCCCCTCGCCGCGCAGCGCCTCCAGCGCCGCCGGCGTCGTCGCCTTGATCGGGTCGGCGACGCCGATCAGCCCCGCGAGCTTCCCCTCGACGACGAGGTAGACCACGGTCTGGCCCTCGGCGCGCAGGGCCTCGGCATCCTGCGCGACCTCGGCATCGTCCAGGCCGAGGCCGGCTAGGAGCCGGGCGTTGCCCAGGGCGACCCGGCGCCCCGCGACCCGGCCCCGCACACCTTTGCCGGTCTCCGAGTGAAAGTCCTCGCTCCGCTCCAGCGCCAGGCCGCGGGCCTCGGCGGCCTCCAGGATGGCCCGCGCCAGGGGATGCTCGCTGCCGCGCTCCAGGCTGGCCGCGAGGCGCAGCAGCTCGCCCTCCTCGAGGCCGCCGCGCGGCGCGACCGCCTGGACCACCGGCCGGCCCTCGGTCAGGGTGCCGGTCTTGTCGACCACCAGGGTGTCGACCTGCTCCAGCCGCTCCAGCGCCGCGGCGTCTTTGATCAGCACGCCGGCCTGGGCGCCGCGGCCGCTGCCGACCATGATCGACATCGGGGTCGCCAGGCCCAGCGCGCAGGGACAGGCGATGATCAGCACCGAGACCGCCGCGACCAGGGCATGGGCCAGGCTGGGCGGCGGCCCGAAGAGCGCCCAGAGCCCGAAGGCGACCACCGCCACCGCGACCACGGCCGGCACGAAGACGCCGGCGACCCGGTCGGCGACGCGCTGGATCGGCGCCCGCGAGCGCTGGGCCTGGGCGACCATCTGGACGATCCGGGCCAGCAGGGTCTCGCTGCCGACGTGCTCGGCCCGCAGCACGAAGCTGCCGCTGCCGTTCAGGGTGCCGCCGATGACCTTGGCGCCGGGCGCCTTCTCGACCGGCAGGGCCTCTCCGGTGACCATGGACTCGTCGACCGCACTGGCGCCCTCCACGACCTCGCCGTCGAGCGGCACCTTTTCGCCCGGGCGCACGCGCAGGAGGTCGCCGACCTGGACCAGCTCCAGCGGCAACGACTCGTCCGCGCCCTCGGCGGTGATCCGCAGCGCGACCTTGGGCGCCAGGTCGAGCAGGGCCCTGAGCGCGCCGCCGGTCCGCTCGCGGGCGCGCAGCTCCAGCACCTGGCCCAGCAGCACCAGCACGACGATGACCGCGGCCGCCTCGAAGTAGACGCCGACCGCGCCCTGCGCGTCGCGGAAGGCGGCCGGGAAGATCCCCGGCGCCAAGGTGGCGACCAGGCTGAAGGCGTAGGCGGCGCCGGTGCCCAGGGCGATCAGGGTGAACATGTTGAGGTTGCGGCTGACCAGGGAGGCCCAGCCGCGCTGGAAAAAGGGCCAACCGGCCCAGAGCACCACCGGCGTCGCCAGGACGAGCTGGACCCAGGCGGAGAGCTGCGCCGGCACGACGGCGGCGAGCGGCGGCAGCATGTGGCCCATGGCCAGGACCACCAGCGGCAGGGTCAGGACGGCGCCGATCCGGAAGCGCCGGGTCATGTCGATCAGCTCGGGGTTCGCCTCCGGCTCCAGCGACACCACCCTCGGCTCCAGCGCCATGCCGCACTTGGGACAGCTCGCCGGACCCGGGCTCTCGACCCCGGGGCACATCGGGCAGATGTAGGGGCCGCTGCCCTCCGCCGCGGGCGGCCGCGGCGCCGTGGCGCCGCCGCAGCAGGCCTGCTGCGCGGCCTCAGCCATCCTGGCCCGCCAGGTCCTGGAGGATCGGGCAGTCGGGCCGGTCGTCGCCGTGGCACCGGGCGACTAGATCGCCGAGCAGGCCGCGCAGGCTCTCCAGCTCGGCGATCTTGCGCTCGATGTCCTGGAGATGCCGCCGGGCGATCGCCTTGACGTCGGCGCTGGCCCGATCCTTGTCCTCGTAGAGCGACAGCAGCTCGCGGCACTCCTGGATCGAGAAGCCCAGGCTGCGCGCGCGCTGCAGGAAGCGCAGGCGGTGGACGTCCTTCTCCGAGTAGCGCCGGTAGCCGTTGTCGCCGCGGGCGGCCGGGGTGACCAGGCCCGCCTCCTCGTAGTAGCGGATGGTCTTGGCCGGCAGGCCGGAGAGCGCCGCAGCTTCGCCGATGTTCATGGAGCTGTCCTCGAAAGCTTGGAGCGATGAATCCTAGATAGGGCTTCCAGTGACTGGAAGGTCAAGCCCTGCCTTCGGCCGGAGTTAAGGGATCCGTAGCGCCCGGCCGCTAGAAGGGCAAAGCCCGGGAGGTCCTCCCGCCGGCAGGAAACCCGCAGGTCCGGGAGCACAGCCATGGCCTTCTTCCTTTTGATCCTCGCCGTCTTCGCGCTGCTGGCGGCACTCCTCCTCCTGGCCAAGGCCGGCGCGCGCCACCGCGCCGCGGCCTCGGTCGGCTCCGGAACCCTCTTCGTCATCGCCGCCGGGCTGGTGATCGCCACGGCGGTCCGCATCGTCCCGCCGGGCCACGTCGGCGTGGCGACCTTCTTCGGCGCCGTGCAGCCCGGGGTCTACGAGGAGGGCCTGCACATCGTGAACCCCTTCTACAGCCTGGAGGAGTTCTCGATCCGCCGGACCATGTTCGACTTCCGGGGCGCGGAGAGCGGCGGCAACGGGCGCCTCGGCAGCGCCGGGGCGGAGATCGTCTCGGTCTCCGCGGACTCCACGCCGCTTCGGGTCGACCTCGGCTTCCCGCTGCGCCTGAACGGTCCCATCGCCTGGAAGGTCTTCCAGCGGATCGGCCCGCAGCGTGCCGTCGCCCTGCAGCTCATCGTCCCGGCCGCGCGCTCCGCGGTGCGCGACGCCGTCGCGGGCTTCACCTGGCGCGACGCGGCGACCGGGTCTCGGGACAAGCTGGCGGCCCGGATCGAGGCCCGCTTCCGCGAGCTGGTCGAGCAGGACCTGATCGCCGCCGGCTTCCCGGAAGAGGAGGCCCGCCAGACCTTCACGATCCAGCCGGTGCAGCTTCGCAAGGTCCTGCCGCCGAACAAGGTCCTGAACGCGGTCGCCGAGAAGATCGCCGCCGAGGAGGACCTGGAGCGGCAGAAGACCCTGACCCAGATCGCCGAGGAGGAGGCCCGGCGGCGCCAGAACGAGGGCCGCGGCGTCAACAACCTCTTCGCCGAGCTGCCCGAGGGCTTCAGCCCGAGCCAGATCCGCGAGGTCCTGGGCGCGATCGCGGACAAGACCCGGGCCGAGGCGATGATGAAGGCGGTCGAGACCGGCCAGGTCCAGGTCGTGGTGATGAACGGCGCCCAGCCCGCCATCTCCCTGCCGCCGGACGGCGGCTGACCGGGTTCCTGCCGCCGGACGGCGGCTGACCGGGCCGGCCGGCGGCGGTCAGCCCCACTCGCCGGCGGCCTGCACCTCTTCGTAGTCGTCGTCGCTCAGCTCCGGCAGCTCGGCCTTGAGCAGGGCCTCCATGTCGAGGATGCCGGTCCCCGGCGCCGGCTTGAAGCGGCCCTTGACGTCCTGGCGGGTGTCCTTGATCAGCCGGCGGAAGGCCTCGACCCGCTGCCAAGGCCGCGCATACTTGCCGGCGATCTCCTCCTTGCGGTGGAACAGCCACAGGGCCGCGGCGGCCGAGACGTGGACCGTCGAATAGGAGGTGCCGTCGCCGAAGCCGAAGTCGTAGCGCTCGCCGCTGCCGTCGAAGACTGTGTTGGCCCGCCAGATCGGCTCGGCCGGCGCCCAGACGTCGATCCGCTCCTTCATGCTCGCCACGTACTCCGAGCCCGGCCAGACCTTGCGGTCCGGGGTCACGCCGCCGACCCCGATCGAGCGGCGGAACTTCCCGGGATAGGAGACCCGGTCCACGACCTGGCCGCCAGCGGCGACGACGATCACGCCGTTCTCGTAGGCGTAGTCCACCGCCCGGCCCAGCGGCCGGGGCGCGAAGGGGCTGAGCAGCGGCATGCCCAGGCTGATCGAGATCACGTCGCAGCCGTTGAAGTCGATCGCGTGGCGGATCGCGTTCGCCAGGTTCAGGCGCGCCTCCCGGGCGATCAGCACGACCGAGTTCGTGACCCGGTAGGGGACCGTCGGGACCCCGGGCGCGAGCCCGACCAGCGAGCCGGGCAGCCGCCCGCAGAGCGCGCTGCCGATCCGGGTCCCGTGCCCGGGGAAGCCGCTGTAGCGCAGCGGATCGCGCGGCAGCTCGCCCGGCTCCAGGTAGTTGATCCCGCGGTCCGTCAGCAGGAAGGGGCTGCGCTCCCCCTCGAAGGCGAAAACCGGATGCTGGGTGTAGCCGGTATCCGGATGGGCGATCCAGATGTCGCCCCAGTCGGCTTCCTGATTCTCGTTGATCAGCTTGGGCAGAATGATGTCCAGCGCCTCGCGCGCACGCACCATCTCGATGTGCCAGGTCTTGTCGTCGTCCTGCATGGAGTCTCCTTCTTGCGCCTCGCAGCGCTGCCGCTTCGATGGAACATGACCGCCGGGCGCAAGCTAGCGCAGACGGCCGCGGCCGGCCGGTGGGCTTCGTCACAGCCCCGAGGCGGAAGCCTTGCCGAGCCCCAATCCGGGCACGGCCGCAGGCGCAGGGCTCGACCGTTAAGGACGCCCCTATTCTCTTGGACTCATAGGGTTAGGCGGCTCCGGACCAAGCGGTCCCGGCGCCGGGCCGCCACAGAATCGCCCTCTTTCCAGACCCGGACCGCCGCATTCCGGCACGATCCCCGCCGCATTCCCAGGCTTTATTGGCAGGCAGAGACCTCGGGAGAGACGTTCCGCAAGCCAACGCAACGAGCAAGGGAGCTTCGGGGTAGCCATGTCGAGCCAAGACACACAGATCCCAACGACGATCCTGTTTCCGCGCGCCGCAGTCGCGCTCGCGCGGATGAGCGCCTTGACCTTGATGGCCACCTTCGGCCTGACGATCATGTTCCTGGCCGCCGCCATCCTGATCTCGCCGGGCGGCATGCGCGCGGCGCTGGCGGTCCCCCCGGTGGCGACCCAGGAAGCGCCCCAGCTCTCGGAAAAGGCCCAGCCCGCGGAGCTGCACCGCCGCGCCGGACATGACCTCTAGCGAAGAACGCGCGGCGCGCCGCGGGGTCCTCACGGTCGGCGCGCTGGCTGTTCTGCTGCTGGGGCTCGGGTTCTGGCAGTTGGGCGGGACCGGATGGATCTACGCCAAGGCGGGCGTCGCCCAGGCCTTGCTCGAGAGAGCCTGGGCGACGCGCCTCGCCGACGGCAGGACCCTTCGCCCCTGGCCCGGCGCCGAGGCCCACCCGGTCGCCCGCCTGCGGGTGCCGACCCTGGACGTCGACCTGCTGGTGCTGACCGGCACCTCCGAGCACACTCTCGCCCTCGGTCCGGGGCACATCGAGGGCACCGTGGCGCCCGGCGAGGCCGGCCACTCGATCCTGACCGGGCATCGCGACACCCACTTCGGCTTCCTCGAGGACCTGGAGCGCGGGACCCTGCTGTGGGTACAGCGCGCCGACGGCATCTGGCGCCGCTTCCGGGTCACCGGCCGCGACGTCTTCGATTCCCGCAAGGCGCAGCTGGCGCCGGGCTCCGGCTGGCCGGTCCTGTCGCTGGTCGCGGACTGGCCCGCCGAGAAAGCCGGCGCCACCACGCCCTGGCGCTATGTCGTCACCGCCGAGGCGGTGACCGAGGTCGCGCTGCGCGACTAGGCCCTGCTGGGCAGGACGTGCGGCCGGCCTGGAGAGCCGGATCACGTCCGTCTCGGCAGGACGCCCTCTACCACCATACTAGGGTCTATCCCGCAGTCGGTTCTTCTCCTCGGGCCGGCGCTTCCTGTGCTATAGTCCGCAAAAGCCATAAGCAAGAACGAGGGCGCAGAGTCCCCCAGCGGAGGTAGCCTGAGAATGTGCGAGATCTTTGCCCGGCAGGATCCGGAGCAGTACAAGAACGAGTTGCGCTCGCTGCGCTTGGCCGGCCGCTCGACGAGCATCCGGCTGGAGAGGAAGTTCTGGCAGATCCTCGACGAGATCGCCGAAAGCCAGGACCTGTCGACCCCGCGCTTCCTTTCGACGCTCTACGACGAAGTGATCGAGATCCACGGCGAGGTCCAGAACTTCGCCTCGCTGCTGCGGGTCACCTGCATGATCTACAAGCAGGAAACCGGCGCCGGCAGGATGCCCGAGCTGCCGCCGCAGGCCCTGACCGCGGCCGAATAGGACCGGCGGCCCGGCGAAGCGCGCCGGCGGCGGAGGGCGCGGGGTGTAGTACCGGCTTAACACCACGGCCTTCCCGGGCCGAGTTAGACTGCTTCTAAAGAAGCGGGCGTGCCCGCGGACGGGAGGCAGTCCATGGCAAAGGCCATCCATACGATGGTCCGGGTTCTGGACCTGGATCGTTCGATCGAGTTCTACAGCAAAGCCTTCGGCCTGGAAGTCGCGGACCATTTCGACTTCGACGGCTTCGCCCTGGTCTATCTGCGCAACGCCGAGAACGACTTCGAGATCGAGCTGACCCTCAACAAGGGCCGCGCGGAGCCCTACGCCCATGCCGACGGCTACGGCCACCTGGCGGTCTGTGTCGACGACCTGGACGCCGAGCACGGCCGTCTGCGCGATCTCGGCCTCGCGCCCCTGGACATCAAGGAGTTCCACCGGGAGGGCGCGCTCATGGCCCGCTTCTTCTTCCTGCAGGATCCCGACGGCTACAAGATCGAGGTGCTGCAAAGGCACGGCCGCTACCAGTGACGGCGCGGCCGTAACGCAAAAAAAGACAAACAAGAACGAAAAGAAAAGTCAGGAGAGGCAAGACGATGAGTGGCAAGGGAATGAACCGGCGCCAGTTCCTGCAGAGCAGCGGGCTGGCGGCGGCCGGGACCGCGGCGGTCGCCGGCGGCGCCGTGCTGATGGCGCCCGACGGCGCCTGGGCGCTGCAGCTCGGCACCCTGGACGCGCACAGCGCCGAGACCCTGTTGCGGATGAGCCGGCAGCTCTATCCCCACGACGCCCTGGGCGACATCTACTACGCCGGCGTGGTCGAGGCCCTGGACGCGGAGGCAAAGGGCAGCGCCGACACCGCCAAGCTGCTGAAGGACGGCGTGGCCGAGCTCGACAAGGCCATGGGCATCAAGTGGCTCGAGCTTTCCGACGGGCATCAGATGAAGGTCCTGACGGAACGGGAGGCGACGCCCTTCTTCCAGAAGGTCCGCGGCACCACCGTGGTCGCGCTCTACAACAACAAGCTGGCCTGGCGGCACTTCGGCTACGAGGGCGCGTCCTACGAGTACGGCGGCTACATCGACCGGGGGTTCGACGACCTGAACTGGGTCGAGAGCCCGCCCGAAGACGCCAGCCCCTCCAAGGCCTGAGCGGGGAGGACGCAAGCCATGGCGAAATTCGATCTGAACGACGATTCCGTCTTCGTCATCGTCGGCTCCGGCGCTGGCGGCGGCACGCTCGCCAACGAGCTCTGCCAGCAGGGCGTCAAGGTCGTCCTGCTGGAAGCGGGCAAGCGCTATTCGATCGACGACTTCCAGAACGACGAGTGGGATTCCTTCGGCCAGCTCTCCTGGCTCGACAAGCGGACCACCTCCGGCAGCTGGCGGGTGGCCAAGGACTTCGCAGGTCTGCCGGCCTGGATCTGCAAGACCGTCGGCGGCTCGACCGTGCACTGGGCCGGCGCCTCGCTGCGCTTCCAGGCGCACGAGTTCAAGGCCAAGACCACCTACGGCGAGATCGCCGGCGCCACGCTCCTGGACTGGCCGCTGACCCTCGAGGAGCTGGAGCCCTTCTACGCCAAGGCCGAGGACAAGATGGGCGTGACCCGCACCCACGACATCCCCGGCCTGCCCGGCAGCAACAACTTCAAGATCATGTACGCCGGCGCCAAGCGGCTCGGCTACAAGGACTGCCACACCGGGCGGATGGCGATCAACAGCCGGCCGCGCGACGGCCGCGCCTCCTGCCAGCAGATCGGCTTCTGCTTCCAGGGCTGCAAGTCGGGCGCCAAGTGGTCGACCCTCTACGCCGAGATCCCCAAGGCGGAGGCGACCGGCAAGCTGGACCTGCGCCCGGAATCCCAGGTGCTGCAGATCCTGCACGACGACGCCGGCAAGGTGACCGCCGTGGTCTATGCCGACGCCGAGGGCAATCAGCAGGAGCAGAAGGCCCGCGGGGTCGCGGTCGCCGGCAACTCGATCGAGACGCCGCGCCTGCTGCTCAACTCGGCCGGCGGCAAGTTCCCGGACGGCCTGGCCAACTCCTCGGGCCAGGTCGGCAAGAACTACATGCGGCACATGACCGGCTCGGTCTACGCGAGCTTCGACAAGCCGGTGAACATGTACCGCGGCACGACCATGGCCGGGATCATCACCGACGAGTCGATCAACGACCCCGCGCGCGGCTTCGTCGGCGGCTACGAGATGGAGACCCTGGCCTTGGGCATCCCCTTCATGGCCGCCTTCCTCGACCCCGGCGCCTGGGGCCGCGACTTCACCAGCGCCATGGAGCTCTACGACCACATGGCCGGGATGTGGCTGGTCGGCGAGGACATGCCGCAGGAAAGCAACGCCATCACCCTGCACGAGAGCGAGAAGGAC
>JANQGU010000430.1 GCA_028282935.1 Kiloniellales bacterium | reverse complement strand
TGATAATGCGAGGCATTCGCAAGTTAGGGTCCGTTGCCGGTCCTGCCCGGCCGTATCGGTCCCCCCTGCAAGGGAGCCTGCGTTGCCGAAGATACCGTCGCCCTGCGTCGACGTCTGCAAGTTCAAGCTCGAGGGAAGATGCCTCGGCTGCGCGATGACCAAGAAGCAGAAGAAGGCGTTTCGCGGGCTGAAGGGCGAAAAGAAGAAGCTCAAGTTCATCGCCAAGCTGATGGGCCAGCAACGCGCGATCGGCCGGCACGACTATTGGCGCAGGGTCTACTTGAGGAAATGCGCGAAGAAGGGCGTCAAGCCGCCCCTGGCGGCCTGACGCCGGGGAAGCTCTTGTTGGCCTATCCTCGGCGATGCTGGAGATAGGACCACGTCCAGGGGCCAAAACGGGCTCACTTGCCTAGTCGCGGCCTTGTTGGTCAGACGCCGAGTTGCCGTTCCCGCTGGCAAAGCGGTTGTCTGGAGTTCAGGGGACATGGCCGTAAACCGCTTCCATCAGCCCCGCGCGCGCCGGTAGGCGATGGGCGAGGCGCCGGTCCAGCGCTTGAAGGCGCGGCTGAAGTGGGCGGCGTCGGCGTAGCCCAGCCTGAGGGCGATCTCGGTGATCGACATGGCACCGGTCGCGAGCAGCCGCTTCGACTGCTCCCGCAGGAGGTCGTCGAGGACCCGGGAGAAGGTCGTGCCCTGCTCGGCCAGCCGGCGCTGCAGCGAGCGGCGGGTCATGCCGAGCTTCGCCGCCACCCAGTCGATCCGCGGATAGCCGTCGAGCAGCGCCAGCCGGGTGACGGCGAGGACCGCCTCGGCAGGGTCCCGGCCTTGCGGCACCAGGGGCTCGCCCCTCGGCGGCGCCCCGCCGTCTGCGATCCTTCCGCCCCGGGCCGCTTCGGCGCCCCGCCGCTTGGCGGCGGCGAGGTACTTTCGCGGGAAGGCGATGGTTGGGACGGCGTGGCCGATCGAGACGTTGGCCTGGAAGATCTGCTCCAGGGCGCCGGCCTGCGCGGCCTTGGTCGAGGTGGTGCAGACGACCTCGGGCGTCCAGGACGGGCCGACGAAGCTGCGCACCACGTCGATCAGGTAGCTCAGCCCCAGCAGCTCGTTCTGATAGCGGCCGTCGAAGCCGGGGTCGAGGAACTCTATGGACCAGCGCGCCTCCTCGCCCCGGCAGTCCAGCTTCAGGTTCGTGCCGGTCTGCAGGAAGACGTTCAGGCCCCGGTTGGAGCGCTCGATGGCACCGCCCGCGCTCCCGGCCTCGCTCACCCACCGGCCGAAGGCGCTGAGGTTCTCGATCCGCACCTCCCGGCCGAGCCGGGCGCCGAAGTGCGGGTCGCCGGTCTCCCGCGCCGCCCGCGCCAGCAGCCGGAACTGCAGGGGCAGGGGCACCGGCAGGTCGGGCGTCTCCAGGATGCCGTGGGGCAGGTCGACGGAGTCCAGGACCCGCGAGATCGAGCCGCCCTGGCCGTCGACGAAGTCGGCGATCGGCCCGAGGGCGCTGGCGCGGGTGAAGCCCGGTTGACGCTGTGCCATGAGAAAGAGGCCTGTCCCCTGCGATCCTGGCCGGTCCCGAGCCATTTTGGCACCAAATGGCAAGCCGCGGAAGCCGGGCCGGGCGAAGCTTGGCCGCCCCGCGGCTGCGCCCGTTCCCCGCGGCGCACGGGCAAGGAGAGGAACAGGCAGAACAACAACAAGCTTCGAGGAGGCAAGCCATGTCGACGACGCTGTTCGACCAGTCCAACATCACGTGGTACCAGATCGAGGGGTTCGACCACGTCTGGTACCACGTCTGCCACGTCGACGAGGACAACAAGATCCTGGACGTGCTCTTCAAGTTCGCCGCGCAGCAGAAGATCGTGCCGCACAGGCACCACGCCGACTATCACACGCTGGTCCTGCAGGGCGAGCTGCGGATCTACGAGCCGGACGGCACGCTGAAGGAGGTCCGCCCGGTCGGCAGCTATGTCGGAAACCCCGGCGGCGGCCCGCCGCACACCGAGGGCGGCGGCGAGGTCGATGCGATCGTCCTGTTCAGCAACCGCGGGATCGAGGGACCGATCTACGAGATCCTGGACGAGAAGCTCGACAGTGTCATGACCTTCGGCCTGGAGGAGTTCAAGGGCCTCTGGGCGGCCCAGGAGCCGGCGCCCCCGACGAGGGTGTAAGGCTCCGAGCCGGTGCCCCCAGGCAGCAGGCCCAGGCCCCGGAGCTATGGAAACGTCCCCCGCTTCGGCGACGCGATCATGAGCAGGCCGGCGGTCACCAGGGCCAGGGCGACGACGAGGCCCGGGGTGATCTCCGCCGAGAGGAGCAGGACCGAGAGGATGGTCGCCGTCACCGGGCTGAGGGCCAGGAAGGCGGTCACGACCGCGGCGTCGAGCGCGGCCAGGGCGTAGAGCCAGAGCAGGAAGCCGAGGCCGCTCGACAGGCCGATGAAGGCGATCAGGGCGAGCGTGTCCGCGCTCCAGTCCGAGGGCGACTGCGCCGGGGCCTCCAGCAATCCCAGCAACCCGAGCGGCAGGAGCGAGGCCGCCATCGCGATCGCGCTGACCGCCACCACGCCGTGGGCCTGGAGGTAGGGCCGGTAGAAGCAGGCCCGGACCCCCCAAAGCACTCATCCCCTCCGCCGATCCAGCGAGCCGCCCCCTCACCCGCTCGCGGCTGACGCCGCTCCCACCCTCTCCCGCGGGGAGAGGGTTGCGCAGGCTTGGCGAGCCTATAAGGCGAGCCCTAGCCGGAGCTGGGTGAGGGGATAGCACCGCGACCTGCGGGAACACATCGCCCGCCGCAAGTCCGGACCCTACCGAGGCACACATCCCCTCCTCCAACCCAGCGAGCCGCCCCCTCACCCCGCCGCCGCCGGGGCTCGTCGAGGCGATGAGCCGAGGCCCAGGAGGGTCAGGAGGATCGCGCCGAGCTCCCTGGCACCGAGGGGCGCGCGGGCCCAGCCGAGGGCGAGGGTCATCAGCGGCAGGGTCGCGAAGATCAGCGCGACCCGTGCCGAGCTGGTGTAGAGCAGCGCGACGTTGAGCAGCGCGATCAGGACGCCGAACTGCCCGATGCCGATCAGCGCCACGGGGATCAGGTCGCGCGCGGGCAGGGGCCGCGCCTTTCCGAGGAAGACCAGGACCAGGAGGAAGGTCAGCGCGATGGCATAGCGCAGGAAGCCGAGCCGTCCGGCGCCGACCTCGGCGACGATAACCTCGGTCGCGACCAGCGCGGCGCCGACCTGGACGCCGGTCGCCGCCGCCGCGGCCAGCGCCGGCGTCAAAGATCGCGGCCCCAGGTCTGGCCCACCAGGTCCTTTCCGAAGCTGCGATGCGGCTCCTCCTCAAGGAGCGTGAAGCCGGTCGCCTCGTAGATGCGCCGCGCCGATACGAGCACGTCGTTGGTCCAGAGCAGCATCCGCTGGTAGCCCTTCGCCTGGGCGAAGCGGATGCACTCCTGGACCAGGCGCCGGCCGAGCCCGAGGCCGCGCGCGGAGGCGTCGACGTAGAGCATGCGCAGCTTGGCGGTCTCGTCGTCCTGGCGGACCAGGAAGACCGATCCGACGATCTCGCCCTCGCGCTCGGCGACCCAGCAGCGCTCCCGCCCCGGCACGAAGTCCCGGACGAAGCTGCCGACGATCTCGGAGACCAGGGCCTCGAAGGTCCAGTCCCAGCCGTACTCCCGGGCGTAGAGACGGCTCTGCTGATGGACGATGTAGCCGAGGTCGCCCGGCTCGGGATCGCGCAGGATGAAGGTCTTGTCCGCCGGGCCGTCGCCGAGCAGCCTTCGGATCCGCGACATCGCGCCCACGAGCTGGGCCTGCTCCCGGTCGGTCAGCCCCTTCAGCAGCTCCGCGACCTCGCGCGCCGAGGCCGCGCTCAGGCCGTTGAAGACGGCGCGCCCCTGGTCGGTCAGCGCGAGGGTCAGCCGCTTCGCGTTCTCCGGCGAGGGGTCGCGCCGGATCAGCCCGTCCCGTTCCATGCCCGAGAGCAGACGGCTGAGATAGCCGGCATCCATCGCCAAGTCGCTCGCCAGCTCCGTCGCGGCCGGCGGCGCGTCGCCCGGGGCGTTGGCGATCTCGTAGAGGATGCGGACCTGAGGCAGGGAGTAGTCGCTGTCCAGCATCCGGTTGCCGAGGGCGCCGACCAGCCTGGTGTGGAAGCGGTTGAAGCGGCGCACGGCGGCGATCCGGTCGTCGGGAACGGGGAAAGGCCCCTGTCGCTCTGCCGTAGTTGGTCGCTCTGTCATACTTGACGATTCCACGAACTTATTGCTTTTGTCAACATATGGCATCCAGTCGCACGTCCGGGGCCGAACCCGGGACAGCACCATGATCGGCACGGGATCGAGATCCCTCGCACGGCCTGTTAATCTGTGCCGGATAGCGTTCCGCAGGCGCGCGCCGAGGCGGGCATCTTCTTTCGATGCGATCTTGGACCCAGGATGGCCCGATGACGATCTGCAAGAGGCTCGCTTTCCGCTTCCCGGGTGTCGCGCTGGCCTGCCTGCTGCTGGCCGTCTGGGCCGGAACAGCGGCCGCGCAGTCCTACCCTCCCGGCCTGAGCGACGCGGCGAGAGCCAAGTTCGAGGTCTACGACGCGAGGATCGCGGCGGCGATCCGGGACAGCAAGGCGAGCGGCACCGCGCCGCGCGACCTTCCGACGGCCTTTCCCAAGGACTACGCGCTGGCCATCCTGCGCGAGGTCTTTGGCGCCGACTGGGCGGCGATCCGGGCGTTCGCCGACGCCGCGCTGGCGGCCTTGCCGCGGATCGAGCCGCCGGCCCAGCTGGCGGCCGAGCCGGTTCGTCTGCGCGAGGCGGGGGACGGCGAGCGCAAGCTCTTCGACACCCTCGCGGCGGCGCCGGCCTTCGAGGACGGCCTGGCGACGGCGCGGATGTGGGACCCGGAGATCGCCGCCGCCGCGGCGGCCTCGGCGATCCTGGCGCTGACCTCCGCCGAGGAGGTCGCGCACCATGCCGTGACCTCGGGCTTCGCGTCGCGCCGCCTGGTCCGCTCGACCTGGCGGGACCGCGACGCGCTGATCCTCTTCGAAGGCGGCTGGGTCTTCGCGTTCACCTACGTCCGGACCCCGCGCGGCCTGATCGTCGCCAGCGACCTCGGCCTCTACGAGCGATAAGCCGTAAGGCTGGCAGGCGGCGGGGGATCCTGGTGTGATGGTTCCCAAGTTCGTTGTATCTATGACCGCAAATGCGACCCTCCGGTCGGCCTTGCGGGCCGCTCGGTCTTCGTTGCGCGGCTCACGCGATGCGCCAGCATCGTCGCGACCCCCCGCGCCTCGCCAACGACAAGGATCTGCAGAGATTAGATGACTGGACTGGGTGTGATGTCGAGTTCGAAGCCAACAGGGTTCCGGCACCCGAGCCGCGTCGTTGCCGAGCCTTCGAGACCTGCCGCCTGGTTTCGCGGGTTCCGTCGTTCGGACGGCAAAGGCGGGGCGCGAGCGGTTCAGGCCCTATCGGCTCTGGCGGTCTTCGCCTCGGCTTCGGCCTTCGCCGCGGAAACCTGCGACGACCCCACGACCTCGAACGTGAGCCATCAGCTCTTCCTTCGATGGGCCTTCGCGGCCTCCCCGCCCTACGACCGCACCTTCAAACTCGCGGCGGGCGAAGCGAGACCGAAGACGATAGCGGTCGTCGTCGGCCCCGAACTCATCGAGAGCTTCGATCTGAGCTTCGTCACGGAGTACCTGGTGCTGTCGCACGCGCCGAAACTGTCGGGCTGGTTCCCTGTCGCCGCAGTCGACGGCGAACCCGAGGCGCGGCTCGCGGAGATCTGGAACGTCACCGAGCGGAACGGGTGGCGGCCGAACCTCGTCTTCCTGCTCGACGCCGGGAAGGACGGGCGGGAAGGCGTTTTCGCCGAGGGCCTGCGCGCGCGGCTGGCAGCGGCCGAAGGAGCGCAGGCCGGAGAGGTCGACGAGTTCCAGCCCGTGCCAGGCTGCAGGATCGAAAGGCACCGGGCGGGACGAGAGATCCGAAACACCCTGGGAAGGATCTCGGCGCGCCTGGACAACCGACAGCGTGCGGCCTGCATGATGACCACCGTGATGATCCACTACGGCTTCTCCGACGCGGCCGCCGTGTTCGAGTCCGATGAGCTTATACGCGGACCCAGGAATGGCAGGTACTCCCCCAACATCAAGTATCGCCCGCTTTATCCGCTCTACGGGCGGCGCGGCGGGGAAACGGGCGAGCGCATCCCTCTGGGCGCGACGCGCTGCGAGGCGATCGAGGTTCTCGGGCGCTAGAGCGGCTCGGGCCGCGCGGTGAAGGACAACTGGGTCTGCGGCGGCCGGGTCGCCGGTCGTCTCGAAGCCGCGGCATCGACGGGCGAGGGCCAGGCGCGCTATGCTCGGCGTCGACAGGTCCCTTCGCGAAGCAGGGTCCCATGAGCGACGCCGGCACCAAGCCCCGCACGAAGGCCCGGCCGAAGGTGGATCGGCCGCGCATGCACAAGGTCATCCTGGTCAACGACGACTACACGCCGCGGGAGTTCGTCGTCGTGGTCCTGAAGGCCGTTTTCGGCATGGGCGAGGACCGCGCCTACGCGGTCATGATGACGGCGCACCAGCGCGGCGCCTGCGTCGTCGCGGTCTACGCCAAGGACGTGGCCGAGACCAAGGCCGGGCAGGGCAGCGACGCCGGCCGCGCGGCGGGCTACCCGCTGCTCTTCACGACCGAGCCGGAGCAGTAGGGCGAGCGCCCCCGTTCTGTCAGCTTGGTCACTCGAATCGCTTCAGGAGTCCGCAGGAACCCGATCCCGATAAGTCCGCAGCCGTGGCGCCCTGTTGCCATGGGACCGCGGGAGCGCTAGCTCTTGTTCCCTGGGGACCTGGCCGGGAGGGATCGTCGCATGCTGGAGCTCTATTACGCGCCGGAGACCTGCGCCCTGGCCACGCACATCGCGCTGGAGGACGCCGGCGCGGACTACCGGCTCCACCGCGTCGACTTCGGCAAGGGGGAGCAGCGCAGCGCGGACTTCCTGGCGGTCAATCCCAAGGGCCGGGTCCCGGCCCTGGCGACGGCGCGGGGCATCCTGACCGAGACGCCGGCCATGCTGGCCTTCCTGGCCCAGTCCTATCCAGACGCCGGGCTCGCGCCCCTGGACGACCCCTTCGCCTTCGCCCGGCTCCAGGCCTTCAACAGCTACCTCTGCGCGACCCTGCACGTCGCCCACGCCCACCGCATGCGCGGTCACCGCTGGGCCGACGAGCCGGAGGCCATCGCCGCCATGCAGCGCAAGGTCCCGGAAGCGGTCGGCGCCTGCTGGGCCTACGTCGAGGACGAGGCCTTCGCCGGGCCCTTCGTGATGGGGGCGGCCTACACCATCGCCGATCCCTACCTCTTCACCCTCGCCCAGTGGATGGAAGGCGACGGCGTCGACCCGGCGCGCTTCCCGAAGGTCGCGGCGCATCGGGCGATGATGGGCGAACGGGAGTCGGTGCGCGCGGCCCTGCGGGCGGAGGCGGGCTAGCCTTGCGCTGCCCGGTGACGCGGAGCGCGCTGGTTGCCGAGAGCCGGCTGCACGCCGTCTGCAAGCCCGGGGATTTCCTGGACTGCTACAGCGTGGACATCGGCCGTGGCCAGGTGCCGATCGCGGAGATCGCGCAGCGGATCTTCATCGGCCTGCCGGCCTGGGTCGACGCGCTGCTGGCGCTGCGGGACCTGGGCGTGACCCTCTTCGGCCTCAAGACGACGGCGGCCCTGCCGAGGGACACGACGATCCGGCCGGTGATCGAGGTCGGCGAAAGGATCAACTTCTTTCACGTCCGCAGCCTTGCCGAGGACGAGATCATCCTGGGCGAGGACGACCGGCACCTGGACTTCAGGATCGCGGTCCGCCGCGACGGCGAAAGCCGCAGCCGGGTGTCCCTGGCCACCTGGGTCCAGGTCCACAACCGGCTGGGCCGGTCTTACCTGCGGCTGATCCTGCCCTTTCACGTGATGATCGTGAACGCCCGCCTGGCCGCGCTCGCGCGGCAGCTCGCGAATTGATACGGATGTCGTGACCTGCGGCCTTGGGCACCCTCAATCATTTCGAGAGTCGTTAGGTGATGAGCACCTGGTTTTGGGCGTTGGTTTTCCTTAAACCAGCACTTCGATGCCGATGAGCTTTTTGTTCTCATCGAAGTCCAAGTTGAGCATCGGCAGGTCGTAGTCAGACAGCATAGTATCCAGGCGGATCATCTCCTTTACGCATCCTGCTGTATCTCGTCCAGGATGGTCCGGCAGGGTGATGTAGACTGTATGAATGCCCTCTTCGGACATGGTGACGTATTGGACTTTATCCGCCACGACGGACTTCCTTGGCATGAGGTTGGGTTTGTAGGCGCGCGTCGGGCGCGGTGCCCTTAGATAGCACAAGCGTTCGGCGAGCCAAGCGTGAGGCCGGTTTTCGACGATCCGATGCGCCTGAAGCAGGACCTCGATGAGGAGATTTCCAGTAAGCGGTGTTCTCTGGAGCCGAGCCTCATAGTTCTTGGAACTGTTTCGCGAGAGGCAATTGAGGCGGTCGTTGAGGATCTGGCAGCGTCGGGCGCGGCAAGCCTCCGGCGGTTGCCGCGCCCGGCCTTCAGTCGTCGTAGGCGATCGAGGTCTTGTTGTTGCCTTCGTTAGCTTCCGGCACGCGCTTCGTGTGGTCGACGATGGCCGTCCCCCCGCAGCAGGTGGCATTGCGCAGGAGGTCCTTGCTGATCACCCGGATCTTGATCTCGCCGGTCTCCCGGGGGGCCAGGACGTCGGGGTAGGTCGTCTCGCGTTGCTCGCCGCCGGAGCCGTCCTCCTTCCAGAGCGCGACGAAGACGTCGAAGCCGCTCGCCGGGACCCGGCCGTTGTTCCTGACGCGCAGGACGACATCGATGTGGATCCTCTTGCCGCTGGTATCGAAGTCCGCGAAGTCCCTGGCCGCGCCGGCGGCCCTCTGCCACCAGGGCGTCGTCTCTTCCGTCGGCCGCTTCCGGAAGCCCTCCATGTAGGCCTCGACGATCTCCAGGTCGGGACGCTGTTCGACGATGCGCTCCAGGCAGTTGTTGTCGTAGTTCTCCTCGACCACCGCCTGCTCGGGGTTGACGCAGAGCTTCAGGCCCATGCGCGGGCCTATGGTCAGCCGTCTGACGATGCGGTCCTCGCCGGTTTCCTGACCCGGTCCCAGGCGCGCCAGGCTGGTCAGGGGCATGAGGCCGCCGTAGGTCTGGACGGGGGAGCTGCTGCCGCCGCTGCCGTAGTAGACCACCTCCAGGTAGTATTCGATCCGCCCGGGCTTCTTCTCGCCGGGCCCGCGGTTCAACACCCGAAAGCGAATCTCCTCCGACACGATCTCGAGCCGCGAGACGGTGAGGTCCGGCGGCCCGGACGGCCCGCCCCCCAGCGTCGCCGGTCGACTCTTGCGCCCGATCGCCGGCGGTCCGAGCTTCGGCGCCGGACGCGGCTGTTGCAGCGTCTTCGGGTCCTTCCTCTGCAGCGGCTTCGGGCTCGGGGCGGCCTTCTGCTGCGCTGTCTCGAGCGAAGCCGGCGGGGCAAGCTGCACCGGCTTGACATGGTCGGACGCCAAGAGCCCGGGCGACCAAAGCAAGGCCAAGGCGGCGGCGTAGGGAAGGTGGCGCTGTCCCATGACGAGGTCCTCCGTTCTGCTCGGGGAAACCGGGACCGTTCCAGGTCTGTGGGTCGAGGCGCGCAGGTGGCGGGTTCAAAACATCGGCGCCTTCGCGGTCGCGGCGCGCCTTGTCCGAGCCGGGGCCTGCATCGGACGCGAGGCGATGCGGCGAAGTGCCTTTACCTTTTGTTTACCACTGACTACGTAAGCAGGCGGAATCAGACATCGCCGGCGCTCGCCGGTTCGATTCCGAAGACCTCCGGGGAACACACGAAGGAAACGCCATGACTGTCACCAAGACCCAGCTCGCCGACGCCTACTCTGCGGCGCTGAACAAGGCACTCGGCGAGGACTGGGGCACCGACTTCAGCCGCCGGGACGCGAACCGGCTCCTCGACGCGCTCTGGCCGGTCGTCGCCGACCTCGCGCTCAAGGACACCAAGAAGACCGTCCCGGGCAGCGTGCCGCTGGGCCACCTCGGCCGCCTGAAGATGCGCTACAAGGCGCCGACCAAGGCGCGCAAGGGCACCAACCCCTTCACCGGCGAGCCGACCACCTTCAAGGCCAAGCCCGCGACCCTGCAGCCGCGCTTCACCGCCGGCAAGGCCTTCAAGGACGAGGCCACCAAGTACTTCAAGAAGAAGATGAAGTAGGGCGTCTCGCCCGACGTTCAGGAAACCCCGGCCTCGGCCGGGGTTTTTCTTTTCGGGGTCCGCGCCCCGGCGGGCCCGTGCGTCACAGCGCGTCGCCGTCGAGGGCGCCCTGGGAGGAGCCCTCGAAGCGCGGCGCCTCGCCGGCGATCTCGGTGAAGTCGCAGGTCTCGGCGACGAAGATGTGGCCGATGGTCTTCAGGCCGCTCGGCTGGTCCAGGGTGCCGGCCAGGATCCCGGTGCCGGGCTGGTCGACCGGCTCCCAGAACAGGCCGGCGCCGCATTCCCCGCAGAAGCCGCGCCGCGCCCGGGCCGAGCTCGCGTACCACTTGAGCCCGCGATCCTCGACCATGGCGATGGCAGCCTTGTCGGCCTTGGCATGCGGCCCGCAGGCGCCGTGCAGCTTTTGGCACATGGTGCAGTAGCAGTTGACCACGTCGCGCAGCGGCCCGCGCACCTCGTAGCGCACGGCGCCGCAGAGGCAGCCGCCGCGATGGAGTTCCTCTGAATCGCTCATGAGGCGAGGATAGCGGCGGCGCGGCGGAGGCGCCAGACGGGGCGGATGATTTCGCCGGCGGGGCGGATTGGGACCGGCGGCGGCCGGACTCTCCCTTGACCCGGGTC
>JANQGU010000342.1 GCA_028282935.1 Kiloniellales bacterium | reverse complement strand
GACCCGGCCGGCCGCCAGGAGCTCTCGCTCGACACCCTGGTGCCGCCCGACCCGCAGAAGCCCTACGACATGAAGGAGCTGATCACCAAGGTCCTGGACGAGGGCGACTTCTTCGAGCTGCAGCCGGCCCACGCCGGCAACATCATCATCGGCCTGGGGCGCATGGAGGGGCAGACCGTCGGCATCGTCGCCAACCAGCCCATGGTCCTGGCCGGCTGCCTGGACATCGCCTCCTCGATCAAGGCGGCGCGCTTCGTGCGTTTCTGCGACTGCTTCAACATCCCGATCGTGACCTTCGTCGACGTGCCCGGCTTCCTGCCCGGCACCGCGCAGGAGTACGGCGGGATCATCAAGCACGGCGCCAAGCTGCTCTTCGCCTTCGCCGAGGCGACGGTGCCCAAGGTCACGGTGATCACCCGCAAGGCCTACGGCGGCGCCTACGACGTCATGAGCTCCAAGCACATCCGCGGCGACGTCAACTACGCCTGGCCGACCGCCGAGATCGCGGTCATGGGACCCAAGGGCGCGGTCGAGATCATCTTCCGCGGCGATGCCGACGACGAGGCCAAGATCGAGGCCCGCACCGAGGAGTACCGCCAGAAGTTCGCCAACCCCTTCGTCGCCGCCAGCCGCGGCTTCATCGACGACGTGATCATGCCGCACAACACGCGCCGGCGGATCTGCCGCGCGCTGGCCATGCTGCGCGACAAGGAGCTGGAGAACCCCTGGAAGAAACACGACAATCTGCCGCTGTAGGACAGGATTGGCTCTCTGTGTTCCGCTCTTGCGGACCCGGCTGATCTTCAAGCGTCGGCGCTGATCGCTTCGACCTACCGCATTCGGTTCAAAGTCCGAGCCTTTACAGTTTGGTAGAGGATTTGCGTCAAGTCATCTCTCATGACGCGTGCCCTGCCGCCCACTATTGGCCTTCTCCTGCTATCCGCCTTCTACTCGCTGTTGGCAGGCTGGGAGGTCTATCGCGGCAGCTACGTCGACGAGGTCGACCTGCTCTACAACATTGGGCTCTCTCTTTCCTTGGCTTGGTGGGTCTACGTCGACAGGCGCCGGCAGGGTTACCCCGCGGTCTTTGAGTTCGAAGCCTTCGTGTTCTTCGGCTGGCCCCTTGTCGTTCCTTACTACCTCGTTCGCACCAGGGGCTGGCTGAGAGGTGCCGTCATCAGTCTCCTGGGGGGGCTGGCTGTTTGTCTTCCAGCAATCACCAGTTCGCTCGTTTACCTGCTCTATTGGTAGAGGTGCCGGGTTACTGTCGTCTCGGGCAGCCGCTGGCCTGACGAGGGAGGATTGACTCCCCGGCGCCCGGGCCCTAACCCGATGGGCCAAGGGCGGGGACCATCGCCCGCGTTGGGATGGGGCCACAGGGGAGGCCGCTCGTGTTCAAGAAGATCCTGATCGCCAACCGGGGCGAGATCGCCTGCCGGGTGATGCGGAGCTGCCGCCGCCTGGGCATCGCGACCGTGGCCGTCTATTCCGAGGCCGACGCCGGGGCGCCGCATGTGGAGATGGCCGACGAGGCGGTGCTGCTGGGGCCGGCCGCGGCGGCCGAGAGCTACCTGGTCATCCACCGGATCATCGAGGCCTGCGCGGATACCGGCGCCGAGGCGGTGCATCCGGGCTACGGCTTCCTGTCGGAGAACACGGCCTTCGCCGAGGCGCTGGACGAGGCCGGGGTGACCTTCATCGGGCCGCCGCCCAAGGCCATCGCCGCCATGGGCGACAAGATCGAGTCCAAGAAGATCGCGGCCGAGGCCGGGGTCTCGACGGTGCCGGGCCACATGGGCCTGATCGAGGACGCGGAGGAAGCCGCGCGCATCGCCGCCGAGATCGGCTATCCGGTGATGATCAAGGCCTCGGCCGGCGGCGGCGGCAAGGGCATGCGCATCGCCCGCGACGACCAGGAGGCGCGCGAGGGCTTCCGCTCGGCGCGCAGCGAGGCCAAGTCGAGCTTCGCCGACGACCGGGTCTTCGTCGAGAAGTTCGTCGAGGAGCCCCGCCACATCGAGATCCAGGTCCTGGCCGACGGCCAGGGCAACTGCGTCTACCTGGGCGAGCGCGAGTGCTCGATCCAGCGCCGCCACCAGAAGGTCCTGGAGGAGGCGCCTTCGCCCTTCCTCGACGTGGCGACCCGCAAGGCCATGGGCGAGCAGGCCGTGGCCCTGGCCCAGGCGGTCGGCTACCGCTCGGCCGGCACGGTCGAGTTCATCGTCGACAAGGACCGCAACTTCTACTTCCTGGAGATGAACACCCGCCTGCAGGTCGAGCATCCGGTGACCGAGCAGGTGACCGGTCTCGACTTGGTCGAGCTGATGATCCGGGTCGCCGCCGGCGAGGCGCTGCCCTTCACCCAGGACGAGGTCAGGCTGGAGGGCTGGTCGCTGGAGGCGCGGGTCTACGCCGAGGACCCGTCGCGCAACTTCCTGCCCTCGATCGGCCGCCTGGTGCGCTACCGCGAGCCTGCGGCCAGCGAGACCGTGCGCATCGACACCGGCGTGGTCGAGGGCGCCGAGATCTCGATGTTCTACGACCCGATGATCGCCAAGCTGGTGACCACCGGCCCGGACCGCGCGGCCGCGATCGCCGAGATGCGCCGGGCGCTGGACGCCTATTACATCCGCGGCATTGGCCACAACCTGGCCTTCCTCTCGGCCCTGGTCGCGCACCCGCGCTTCCAGGCCGGCGACATGACCACCAACTTCATCGCCGAGGAGTTCCCCGAGGGCCACAAGGGCAGCGAGGTCGCGGAAGACCTGCTGCACCGCCTGCTCGCCGTGGCCGCGCTGGTGCGGCGCACCCTGGCGCTGCGCGACGCCGGCGGGCGGGGCGGACTCGAGCACTACGGCGAGTGGATCGTCGTGGTCAACGACGAGCACCACCCCGTCACCATCGAGGAGCGGGAGGACCATCACCTGGTCACCGCCGACGGCGAGGGGATCGAGATCGAAGGCGACTGGCACCCCGGCGCGCCGCTCTTCGAGGGCCGGATCGCCGGCGAGGTCGTGACCGTCCAGGTCGACCGCAGCGGGCCGCGGCTGCGCCTGACCCACGGCGGCTTCGCGGTCGAGGCGCTGGTCCTGCGGCCGCACACGGCGGAGCTGGCCCGGCGCATGCCGAAGAAGCAGCCGCCGGATCTCTCCAAGTACCTGCTGTCGCCGATGCCGGGCCTGCTGGTGTCCCTGGCGGTGGCCGAGGGCCAGGAGGTCAAGGCCGGCCAGGAGCTGGCCGTGGTCGAGGCCATGAAGATGGAGAACCTGCTGCGCGCCGAGCAGGACGGCACCGTCGCCAAGCTGCACGCGGCGCCCGGCGACAGCCTCGCGGTCGACCAGAAGATCGTCGAGTTTCAATAGCCGCCTTCGGCTATACTCGGGGGATGATGCCCCCCGAGGAAGACCAGAGAGCGGTCCAGGTGACTGTCACCGGCCGGGTCCAGGGCGTCGGCTTCCGCGCCTGGGTCGTCTGGGAAGCCCAGGAGCGCGGCCTGCAGGGCTGGGTCCGCAACCTGAGGGACGGCGGCGTCCAGGCGGTCTTCGCCGGCCCCGGCGCCGCGGTCGAGGCCATGCTCTCGGCCTGCCATCAGGGCCCCGCGCTGGCGGTCGTGCGGCAGGTCCAGGTCGCGCCCTGGGAGGGGCCCGTCGACCCGGGCTTCGAGGTCCGCTACGACCGCTGACCGGCCGTGGTCCAGCCTGGGGGGCCCGATCCGGCCCTCAATCTGGACGAGACTGGGACTTTGCCGACCAGAGTGTGACAGTTGTCACTTGAGGAACGGCAAGGCGCGTCCATTTTCGCAGCAGACACAACGGCTCGAGCCCCCTCCGCGGCCACGACGAAGCCCCGCGGCGCCCGGTTCGACCCTGCGAAGGAGAGCGCAAGATGTTCCGTCTGAACCAGAGCGTCACCTGGCTCGGCTACTCGGCCAAGGTCGTCGGCAAGACCTATGGCGGCGACCGCGTCTACGCCATCAAGCTCGACAACGGCACCCGCCATGCCGAGGTCCCGGAGCGCCAGCTTCAGGCCGTCGACAACGTCGTGGCGCTGGAGGACCTGCGCGGCCAGCCGAGCGGCGAAGAGGTCCGGCAGGCCGGCTGAGACCGGCCGCGCCGGCTCCCGGCGTTCTACCGTCGGAGCAGGGGCGTGACGACGTAGGCGCAGCGGCGGGCGCCGGCCAGGATGTGGTCGCTGCGGCGCACCTCGACCTCGTTGCCCAGCACCTCCTGGAAGACGCTCAGTTCGGCGGCGCAGAGCCCGGTGCAGGCCGCGGCGGCGTGGCAGACCGGGCAGTGGTTCTCGATCAGCAGAAAGCTTCCGTCCTCCGCCTTCCGGACCTCGGCCATGTAGCCTTCCTCGCTGCGGATCGCCGCCAGCGCCTCGAGCCGCTTGGCCAGCGAGCGGCGCTCGCCGATCCGCCGCCGGTAGGCGGCGATCTGATCGCGGGTCCGGATCTCCAGCAGCCGATCCATGCCCTGGGGACCGAAGGCCTCCTTGACGGCCGCGATCAGATCGACGCTCAGCTCGGCGTGGGCGTCCGGGAAGAAGCGGTCGCTGGCCTGGGTCAGCCGCCAGAGCTTGGCCGGGCGGCCGATCGGGCGCGGCTGCTCGCCGTGGTCCACCAGCTTCTCCTCCTGCAGCGCGTAGAGGTGCTGGCGCACCGCCATCGCGGTCAGGGAGAGGGTCTCGGCGATCTCGGTCGCGGTCAGCGGTCCCCGGCGCTTCAGCATGTCGAGGATCGCTTCGCGCGACCGCGTCTCGGCGGCCCTTCGGGGGCTGGAGGATGAGGCCGTCATGTTTCTAAAGTTTTTCCTTGATAAAGTCGGGGTCGCGATCCTAGACTGCACTTTATAAGGAAATATCTTTAGAAACTCTCGGCGACAAGGGGAAACATCATGCCGGACGACGGTGAGGCGCGCTGGGTTCATGTCGGGTCGCTGGCATCCCTGGCCGAGGAGGGCCGCCGCCTGGTCAAGGTCGGACGCAAGCAGATCGTTCTGTTCCACGGCGACAAGGGGGTCTTCGCCTGCAACAACCGCTGCCCCCACGAGGGCTTTCCGCTGATGGAGGGCAGCCTCGCCGAGGGCTGCGTCCTGACCTGCAACTGGCACAACTGGAAGTTCGACCTGGACAGCGGCGAGACCCTGGTCGGCGGTGATCGCCTGCGGCGCTATCCCGTGCAGCTCCGCGGTGACGAGATCTGGCTCGACGTCGCCGACCCGCCGCCCGCGGCGCGGGCCGCCAAGGCGCTGGACAGCCTGCGCGACTCCTTCCGCCGCCACGAGTACGACCGCATGGCGCGGGAGATCTCGCGCCTGCAGCGCAGCGGCGCCGACCCCCTGGACGCCCTGCGGGCCGCCATCGGCTGGACCCATGACCGTCTCGAGTTCGGCACCACCCACGCCCACGCCGCGGCGCCCGACTGGCTGGCCCTGCGCGAGGGGCTGGCGCCGGAGGCGCCCGCCGCCCTGGTGCCGCTGGTCGAGGTGGTCGGCAACCTGGCCTGGGACACCCTGCGGGAGCCCGCCTATCCCTATGCCGAGGGCCGCGCCGCCTACGAGCCGGAGGCGCTGGTCGAGGCGGTCGAGCAGGAGGACGAGGCGAGGGCGGTCGCCCTGCTGCGCGGCGCGCTGGCCGAGGGCCTGGCCTTCCGCGACCTGGAACGGCCGCTCGCCACGGCGGCCCTGGCGCACTACCAGGATTTCGGCCATGCCCTGATCTATGTCTACAAGACCGGTCAACTGATCGACCGACTCGGTCCGACGGTCGCCGAGCCGCTGCTACTGGCCCTGATGCGCTCCCTGGTCTACGCCTCGCGCGAGGACCTGATTCCGGAGTTCCGCGCCTACGGCGGCGCGCTTGCGGACTGGGACGGCAAGGGCCGGCGGCCGGTCGAGGCGGCCGACCTCACCGGCCTCGCGGTACCGCAGGCGCTGGCGCGGACCCTGGAGTCCTCCGCCGATACCGGCGCGCTCTTCGACGCGCTGCTGGGGGCGGCGGCTTGGCAGCAGCTTCACTTCGACCTGGCGCGCCAGGACCGCAGCGACCAGCCGATCTCGCAGAACGTCGGCTGGCTCGACTTCACCCACGCCATAACCTTCGGCAACGCCGTGCGGGTGCTTTGCGGCCGCTATCCGGAGCTCTGGCCGAGCAGCCTCCTGCAGATGGCCTGCTTCCTGGGCCGCAACGCCCGTTTCGTCGATCCCGATCTGGAGGTCGAAGAATGGGCGGTGGAGGATCCCGCCGCCTTCTTCGAGGCGGCCTTCGCGCGGCTGCTCGACCACGGCGCGCCGGAGTACATCGTCTCCTGCCACCTCGTGAAAGTGCTGACCGCCGTGCGGGAAGAGGTCGCCGCGGCCCCGCAGGCGGCCTGGGCGCCGAACCTCCTGGCCGCCACGCGGCGCTTCCTGGAGTCGCCGCTGAAGCGCAAGCACAGCCTGCGCACCGCCTACCAGGCCGCGGCCTTCACCGCCATCGAGGACTGAGTTCGGCCGGCGAGCTTCGCGGGCCGCTCCCTTTCGCCGTCGTCCATGAGGTCGGACTGCTGGCCCATGCCGCGAAGCCGCAAGCTCGCCTTGAAAGACAGGCGGCCCCCGGGCTGACGCCTCGGGCAGGGGCTCTCTAATATTTCGAAGATTCTAGAATTATCGTTGACACAGTGGCGTGGCCGGCCTATGTTTCCGGCATGGAACTGAGCCAAGCCGCACGCTGTCTGGACAAGCTGGGCAACCCGGTCCGCCTGGAGGTCTTCCGGCTTCTGGTCAAGGCGGGGCCGGAGGGGCTGGCGGTCGGGGAGATCCAGGAGCATCTGGAGATCCCGGCCTCGACCCTGTCCCACCACATCTCGCACCTGGTCAACGCCGGCCTGGTCCGGCAAGAGCGGGAGAGCCGCGTCCTGCGCTGCACCCCGAACTTCGCGTTGATGGAGGAGCTGGTCGGCTTCCTGACCGAGCAATGCTGCGCCGGCGTCGGCCGGCCCAAGGAGCGCCGGAAGGCGGGATAGGCGGCGGCGACCACAGGCCGTTGGAACTGCGCTCAATTATTTCGATGATCCCGGAAATATCGTTGTCGATGAAAGGAAACGGACCGATGAAGCGCTTGCACGTATCCCTGGGGGTCGAGGACCTGGAGGCCTCGATCCGCTTCTATTCGACGCTCTTCGGGGCCGAGCCGAGCCTGCGCCGCGAGGGCTACGCCAAGTGGATGCTGGAGGACCCGCGGGTCAACTTCGTCCTGGACCAGAAGGGGGCGGGGCGGGGCGTCGACCACCTCGGCATCCAGGTCGAGGACGAGGCGGAGCTCGCCGAGGTCTCGGGACGCCTGAAGAACGCCGGGCAAGAGGTTGATCTGCTTAAGAACAACGAGTGCTGCTACGCCCGCCAGGACAGGTTCTGGATCAGCGATCCCGAGGGCCTGCCCTGGGAGACCTTCAAGACCCACGAGCTGATCGAGGACTACGGCACGGCTACGCGGACCCAGGACCTCGTGACCTCCGCGAAGGCGGAGACCTCGGAAGGCTGCTGCGGCTGAGCGTCGTCGTGGAGGGGTGAGGGCATGACCGATCTCTCGATCTCTCTGGGGGCCCTGGCCGGCCGCTGGCGGCGCCTGGACCGGGTCTGGCTGGCCCTGGGCCTGGTGTTTCTGGGCCTTGCCGTCCTGCTGCCGGCGCAGGCCGTCGAGAGCCTGTCCTTCACCGCCGAGGCCTTCACCTGGATCGCGCCCTTCCTGCTGCTGTTGGTGGTCCTCGCCGCCTGGCTCAAGGCCGCCGGGGCCGACCGGCTGATCGGCCGCTCGGTCGCGCGCACGCCGGTCCAGGCCATCGTGGTCGCGGCGCTCTTCGGCGCTTTGTCGCCCTTCTGCTCCTGCGGGGTGGTGCCGCTGATCGCGGCGCTGCTGGCGGCCGGCATGCCGCTGCCGGCGGTCATGGCCTTCTGGGTCGCCTCGCCGCTGATGGACCCGGAGACCTTCATCCTCATGGCCGCGACCGTCGGCCTCAGCCTGACCCTGGCCAAGACCCTGGCGGCGATTTCGCTCGGGCTGCTGGCCGGCTTCGCGACCCTGGGGCTGGAACGCCTCTCGGTCTTCGGCGACCCGCTGCGCCCGAGGGCCGGCTGCGGCGGTTGCGGCGCGCCCAAGCCGGATCGGGAGGAGCTGCGCTGGGCCTTCTGGCGGGAGGCGCCGCGACGGCGCGCCTTCACCGCGGAGGCCTGGTCCGTGGGCGTCTTCCTCAGCAAGTGGCTGCTGCTGGCCTTCGCGATCGAGAGCCTGATGGTCGCCTGGCTGCCGGCCGAGGTCATCGCCCGCAACCTGGGCGGCGAGGGCTGGGCCGCCATCCCGCTGGCGGTGGTGGTCGGCGTGCCCGCCTATCTGAACGGCTTCGCCGCCATCCCCCTGGTCGGCGAACTGATCGCCATGGGCATGGCGCCGGGCGCGGCCCTGGCCTTTCTGGTCGCCGGCGGGGTGACCAGCCTGCCGGCGGCCATGGCGGTCTTCGCCCTCGTCAGGCGCCCGGTCTTCCTGTGGTACCTGGCCCTCGCCCTGATCGGCTCGCTGCTGGTCGGCTTCGCCTATCAGGGCGTCGCGCTCGCTTGGCCCTAGGGAAGCCGGCCGTCTTCGCCTGGAGACGCTGGTTTTCGAACTGCCGGACGCCGCATCCCTCCGGGCCTGCGCCCGCGCGAAAGCGCGCCAGGCAAGGACAGCCTGGAGTGGAACGCGATGACATAGAAACTTCACGATAACGCGCACGACGCCTCGGTGCCGAAGGGGCCATACGACAGGGCCGTCGAGCAAGTGGCGAAAGAGTTGGAAGCCAGGAAGTCGCTCCGTGCCGGAGCGCGTCGATCCCAAGAGACTGACCGGCGGCCACGCAGGTGGCCGCCGCTGTTGCTTGCGCTCTTCTCCAAGGGGACGGCGTCCGGCAGCGGTGTCGGTCCGGAGAACGGGATCACCAGCAGGCACGTTCCGCTGCGTCAAGTGCCGGTCCTGCAGGAACGCTCAACCTCGACCACTTCGATACCGGTTCTCACCAAGACATGGAAAGGATGAACGATGGTCGAATTGGACATTCAAGATCCGACTTCTTGGCTGCGGTTTTCGTTTCTCGACAGCGGCTTTGAAGTCGAAATCGATCAATTCTTCAAAAAGAAGAGTGTCAAGGAAGAAGGAGTCAAATTCAACTATTCCGCAAGGTACGAAAGAAAGGAATTAAAGTCGCTGCCCAAGCCAGTCCGCAACAAGCTGCTGATGGATCTCAATTCGCACTGGAAAAAGATATTCAAGAAACGCTTTCAGAGTTGGGTCAAGATTGCGGAATCTCGCCTTGAAGAAATCGAATCCGAGGCGATCAAAAGCCTCAGGGCCTTGAAGAACGCAAAAGAGCAGATTCACCCAACGGATAAGCGCCGGATGCTGAATAAGATTCAAAAAGACAGAGAGGCAAAGGCGAAGAAAGTCGAAAGCGCTCTAAAGTCTGTTTTCGAGAAGGTGTGCAATGAGACGACGGAGGAGGCTTTTGAGAGGACCAAGAAGAATTTCAAGCCCGATGGGACGGTAAAGATAGAAGGCAAGGATCTTAAGGGCTGGAAATTCTGGGTGAAGGTGCTGGGATTTACTTTGGTTGTTATCGTGGTGGCGGCCGGGGTCGCCGCTCTAGTTAACCCCTATGCCGGTATCGCTGTGCTGACGGGCATATATCTCGTCTTTAAGGGGCTGTCCGCACTCGCGACGCCGGCTGACTTGCTGCATAAACATTTCAGTCAGTTCGTCAAAGCAAGCACGGCTCTTTGGAATAAATTGACAGATACGAAAAAGCACATCGAGAGCTGCCTGAAAGATATTGAAGAGATGCACCGAATCTATATCGCTCTGTTGGATCAGCGCAACGCGGCGAATCGCAAGCTCCAAGAGGCTCTCAGAAAGTACAACGGTGCTGACGAAGGCAAGGATGACCCGAAAATCAAACAGCTACAAAAGAAAGTAGAAGCCGCCGACGAAGCGATGCGAGGATTCGATGAGCTCTTTCCGGAAAATGGATCCCGGCTCAAGACGAATCTTCAACAAGCATTGGAGCAAGTGCAAGAAGCCCAGCGGAGATTCGATCGGACGAAGTTCGAGAAGAGTAAGGCAGCGATCAGTCTCCTCAAGGATCTTGCTGATGCCGCGGAGGCGATCCCCGGTTGATCGGCCCTCGACCCCCTGTAGGTTCCTTGGTGGTCCTGAGCGGAAACCCCTTTTCGCCGCAGTCGGAGAGGGAGCTGTCGCGATCTCGAGGACCTGCTCGTCGGCTTCGTGCCCCGGGGAATCGCGCCGACCCGGTCGTCGGGACGCCGGCCGTCTTCGTCTGGAGCCGCAGGCTCGCGGTCAGTCCGACGCCGATTCCTTCTGGGCCTCCAACAGCGCGTCGTCGATCTCCTGCGCCCGCTTCGCGGCGGGCCGGGAGCTGATCCGCTGCCAGTAGGCTTCGAAGGCCGGGCGGGCCTCGAGGGTGCCGAACTGCATGCCCCAGCCGATGTGGGAGCCGAAGTAGACGTCGGCGGCGGTGAAGCGCTCGCCGACGATGTAGTCCCGCCCGGTGACCGCGGCCTCCAACGTGGCGACGACGTCGGCGAGGGAGCCGTAGCCGACCGAGCCCCGGCGGTCTTCGGGCACCTCGACGCCGAGGGCCTTGTTGGTCGCCGCCGCCTCGACCGGTCCGGCGGCGAAGAACATCCAGCGGTAGTAGGGGCCGCGCAGGCGGTCGCCGGGCGGCGGCGCGAGACCCGCCTCCGGGAAGGCGTCGGCGAGGTAGGTGCAGATCGCGCCGCACTCGGTAACCACCGTCTCGCCGTGGCGGATCGCCGGGACCTTGCCCATGGGGTTGATGGCGAGGTACTCCGGCGACTTCATGCTGGCGGCGTAGCCGAGGATCTCGGTCCGGTAGGGCTGGCCGACCTCCTCAAGCATCCAGCGGACGATCCGGCCGCGCGACATGGGATGGGTGTAGAAGACGAGTTCGTCCGGCATTGCGGCTCTTCCTTTCAATGTCTCGAAGGGCGAAGCGCCCTACAACCTGCTGTCAGGAAGCTGCAGGCTAGCAGAGCCTCCCTGACAGCAGGTTGTCAGGTGTCTGGCTATCCGCCGGCGATTGTCTCCCGGCCGAAGACCTCCTCGAAGGCGGCCTGCAGCGCCACGTCGACGTCGGCCAGGGTGACCGGCAGGCCGAGGTCGACCAGGGAGGTCACGCCGTGGGCGCGCACGCCGCAGGGCACGATGCCCTCGAAGTGGCCGAGGTCGGGTTCGACGTTGAGGGCGATGCCGTGATAGGTCACCCAGCGGCGCACCCGGACGCCGATGGCGGCGATCTTGTCCTCGCGCCCGGCCGGACCGCCCAGGCGCTCGCGGTCTATCCAGATGCCGACCCGGCCCTCGCGGCGCTCGCCCGTGACGTTGAAGCTCGCCAGGGTGCGGATCAGCCAGTCCTCGAGATCCTGGACGTAGCGGCGCAGGTCGCCGCCCCGGCGCTGCAGGTCGAGCATCACGTAGGCCACGCGCTGGCCCGGCCCGTGGTAGGTGTACTGGCCGCCGCGGCCCGTGCGGTAGACCGGGAAGCGGTCCGGATCGACGAGGTCGGCGTCGTCGGCGCTGGTGCCCGCGGTGTAGAGCGGCGGGTGCTCCAGCAGCCAGACCAGTTCGGGCGCCCGGCCGGCGCGGATCTCGGCGACCCGCGCCTCCATGGCGGCGACCGCTTCCGGATAGGCCTGCGGCCGCTCCGAGACGCGCCATTCGACCGCGGAATTCCTGGCTTCCGGCATGGCACCCTGCCGGGGCTGCCCGCTTGCGCGCAACCCCTCGATTTGCTATCTCCCCCCGTCACATAGGCGAGTTAGAGGTCGGTGCCAAGCCTTAGCGGTCGTGGCGGAAGTGGTAGACGCGCAGCGTTGAGGGCGCTGTGGGGGTGACCCCGTGGAAGTTCGAGTCTTCTCGACCGCACCAAGGCATCTAATATCGACGTTCCTTGGTATGAGCCCGCCGGATCTCTCCGCGGGCTTTCGCTTTTTTCGGGGCGTTTTTTAGGGGCAAAGCTGCGCCGATCTTCTAGGCTAGCGCCAGCGAGCGACCAGCAAGGCGAGAAGGGGATGGCGCCATGGCCGAAGATCTGAAGACCGCAGCGCTGACCTATCACCGCCTGCCCAAGCCCGGAAAGCTGGAGATCACGGCGACCAAGCCGCTGTCCAACCAGCGCGACCTGGCCCTGGCCTATTCGCCGGGGGTCGCGGCCGCCTGCGAGGCCATCGCCGCCGACCCGGCCGAGGCGGCGGCCTTCACCGGCCGTGCCAACCTGGTGGCGGTGGTCACCAACGGCACCGCGGTCCTAGGCCTGGGCGCGATCGGGCCCCTGGCCGCCAAGCCGGTGATGGAAGGCAAGGCGGTCCTGTTCAAGAAGTTCGCCGGCATCGACGTCTTCGACATCGAGGTCGCCGAGCAGGATCCCGAGAAGCTGGTCGAGGTGGTCGCCGCCCTGGAGCCGACCTTCGGCGGCATCAACCTGGAGGACATCAAGGCGCCCGAGTGCTTCGACGTCGAGGACAAGCTCAAGGCGCGGATGAAGATCCCGGTCCTGCACGACGACCAGCACGGCACGGCGATCATCGTCGGCGCGGCGATCTACAACGGCCTTCGGCTGGTCGGCAAGGAGATCGACAAGGTCAAGCTGGTGACCTCGGGGGCGGGGGCGGCGGCGCTGGCCTGCCTCAACCTGCTGCTGTCGATGGGCCTGAAGCGCGAGAACATCTGGGTCACCGACATCGCCGGGGTGGTCTACGAGGGGCGCGGCGAGCTGATGGACCGCTGGAAGGCGCCCTTCGCGCAGAAGACCGAGGCCCGGACCCTGGAGGAGGTGATCGAGGGCGCCGACGTCTTCCTCGGCCTCTCGGCGCCGGGGGTCCTGAAGCCCGAGATGGTCAAGCGCATGGCCGAGGAGCCGATCATCATGGCGCTGGCCAACCCGGTGCCGGAGATCATGCCCGACGAGGCCCGGGCCGCCCGCTCCGACGCGATCATCGCCACCGGCCGCAGCGACTATCCCAACCAGGTCAACAACGTGCTCTGCTTTCCCTTCATCTTCCGGGGCGCGCTGGACGTCGGCGCGACCGAGATCAACGAGGAGATGAAGCTGGCCTGCATGCGGGCCCTGGCCGACCTGGCGATGGCGGAGACCTCCGAGGTCGTGGCCAAGGCCTACGGCGACAGCGAAGCGGGCTTCGGCCGGGACTACCTGATCCCCCGGCCCTTCGACCCCCGGCTGATCCTGGAGCTGGCGCCGGCGGTGGCCAAGGCGGCCATGGACAGCGGCGTGGCGACCCGGCCGATCGAGGACTTCGCCGCTTACCGGCAGCGGCTGGTGCAGTTCGCCTTCCGATCGGGCCTGGTGATGAAGCCCGTCTTCACCCAGGCCAAGGAGGCGCCCAAGCGCATCGTCTATGCCGAGGGCGAGGACGAAAGGGTGCTGCGCGCGGTCCAGGTGGTGGTCGACGAAGGCCTGGCCGAGCCGATCATCGTCGGCCGCCCCAAGGTGGTGAAGGACCGGATCGAGCGGCTCGGCCTGCGCCTGGTCGAGGAGCGGGACTTCCAGCTCGTCAACCCCGACAGCGACCCGCGCTTCCGGGAGTTCTGGACCGCCTACCACGACCTGATGGGCCGCAAGGGCGTCTCGCCGGCCTACGCCCAGACCGTGGTGCGCACCCGGGGCACGGCGATCGCCGCGCTGGCGGTGAAGCTGGGCTACGCCGACGCCATGATCTGCGGGCTCCAGGGCCGCTACGTCCGGCATCTCGACTACATCTCGAGCATCATCGGCAAGGCCGAGGGGGTGCGGGACTTCTCGGCGCTGACCCTGCTGATCCTGCCCAGCGGCACCTACTTCCTGGCCGACACCCACGTCAGCGAGGACCCCTCGGCCGAGGAGATCGCCGAGATGGCCGTGATGGCGGCGGCCAAGGTCGAGACCTTCGGCTTCGAGCCCAAGGTGGCGCTGCTGTCCCACTCCAACTTCGGGACCCGCAACACCGCCTCGGCCAAGAAGATGCGCGAGGCCCTGCGGCTGATCCACGCGCGGGCGCCGGGCCTTCAGGTCGAGGGCGAGATGCATGCCGACATCGCGCTGGATCCCGAGGCGCGGGCCCATATCTTTCCCAACTCCCGGCTGGAAGGCGCCGCCAACCTCTTCATCCTGCCCAACCTCGATGCCGCCAACATCGCCTACAACATCCTGAAGTCCCTGGGCGAGGGCCTGCCCGTGGGGCCGATGCTGATCGGCATGGCGCAGCCGGCGCATATCCTGACCACCTCGGTCACGGCGCGCGGGGTCGTCAACATGACGGCGGTCGCCACCATCGACGCCCAGAACCTCGCCGCCCAGGACCTCACCGCCCAGAACCCCGCCGCCCAAGACCTCGCGACCCGGGCAGGCGACTAGCGCCATGAGCGCGGCCCCGCCGGAGCTCGAGGCGACGCTCGACGACGGCCCGCCGGAGGACTACGGCCTTCCGGACGAGCTGATCCTCGGCGTCGAGGAGGCGCTGGCCGAGGGGCGGGTCGACGAGGTCGAGCGCTGGCTCGAGCCGCTCCACGCCGCCGACCTCGCCGACCTGCTCGAGGCCCTGACCAAGGACGAGCGACGGCTGACGGTCGACATCCTCGGGGCCGGGCTCGACGCCGAGGCGCTGGCCTACCTCGATCCCACCTTCCGCGAGGAGGTGATCGAGCAGCTCGGACCGCGCAACCTGGCGCGCGGCCTGATGCAGCTGGACAGCGACGACGCCTTCGAGGTCTTCGAGGACCTGGAAGAGGAGTTCCAGCACCGGATTCTTGCCGCTCTGCCATTGGCTTACCGCCACCTCTTCGAGGAGGGCCTGAGCTATCCGGAGGACTCCGCCGGGCGCCTGATGCAGCGCGAGGTCGTCGCGGTGCCGGCGGCCTGGACGGTCGGCGAGACCATCGACTTCATGCGCGCCTCGGAGGACCTGCCCACCGACTTCTACGACCTCTTCGTGGTCAATCCGAAGCACAAGCCGCTGGGCTCGATCCCGCTGAGCCGGGTCCTGCGGACCCGGCGGCCGGTCCGGATCACCGAGATCATGGAGCCGGAGATGCGGCCGGTGCCCCTGACCATGGACCAGGAGGAGGTCGCCTACCTGTTCCGGCAGTATGGCCTGGTCTCGGCGCCGGTGATCGACGACGCCGGGCGGCTGGTCGGCACGATCACCGTGGACGACGTCGTCCACGTGATCGACGAGGAGGCCGAAGAGGACCTGATGAAGCTGGGCGGCGTGTCGGAGACCGACCTCTACAGCGCCTTCTGGGAGACCACCAGGCTCCGCTCGAGTTGGCTGGTGGTCAACCTCCTCACCGCCATCCTCGCCTCGGTGGTGATCGGCTTCTTCGAGGGCACCATCGAGCAGGTCGTGGCGCTCGCCGTGCTGATGCCGATCGTCGCCTCGATGGGCGGCAACGCCGGGACCCAGACCCTGACCGTGGCGGTCCGGGCCCTGGCCATGAAGGACCTGACCGCGGCCAACGCGCAACGCTTCGTCGGCAAGGAGCTGCTGGTCGGCCTGGTCAACGGCCTGCTCTTCGCGGTCCTGGCCGGCGGAGTCGCCTGGCTCTGGTTCCAGTCCTGGCAGATCGGCGCCGTGATCGCCGCGGCGATGGTCATCAACATGGTCGTCGCCGGTCTCTTCGGCACCCTGATCCCGATCGGCCTGGAGAAGCTCGGGGTCGATCCCGCGGTCGCCTCCACCGTCTTTCTGACCACGGTCACCGACGTCATCGGCTTCCTCGCCTTCCTCGGTCTGGCCGCCGCCTTCCTGCTGTAGAAAAAGCCGGGGCGAGGGCCAATCTATCCGGTATGGCGGAGAAGCCGAGTCCCCGGCTGACGACCTACTACAACGCGCGCTGTCCGGTCTGCAGCGCCGGCATCCGCGCCTATCGCGGCAGCCAGCCGGAGGGCGAGGCCGGCCTGGCCTGGCAGGACATCAACCGGGACGAGGCGGCGCTGGCCGCCGCAGGGATCACGCGCAACGACGTCTGGTACCGCCTGCACACCCTCGACGAGACCGGCCGGGTCCTGGTCGGGATCGACGCCTTCATCGCGATCTGGGACCGCCTGCCGGCCTATCGCTGGCGGGCCCGCCTGCTGCGCCTACCGATCGTCCGGCAGCTCGCCCACCTGGGCTACGAGGCTCTGGCCTTCCCGCTCTATCGCTGGAACCTCTGGCGGGCGCGGCGCGGGAGCGGTTAGACACCGGTTTCGTCGGTCGGTGTGCCACCCCCTCCCAACCCTCCCCCATCAAGGGGGAGGGCTATCTTATGGATGGCGGTCAGAGACTTCTCCCTCCCCCTTGATGGGGCGCGTACGCGCTGCGCTGCGCGCGGGCCGGGGTGGGGGTGGCACACCGACCTGCGCCAGTGAAGCCCCTCCGTAGCCCTCAGGTGATGTGGGCGCCCTTGGTCTCGACGAAGACGGAGTAGAGGGACTGGCTGGCGGTCATGAACAGCCGGTTCCGCTTGGTTCCGCCGAAGCAGACGTTGGAGCAGATCTCCGGCAGGCGGATCTGGCCGATCCGCTCACCGTCGGGCGCGAAGATGTGCACGCCGTCGTAGCCGTCGCCGACCCAGCCGGCGCTGGACCAGATGTTGCCGTCCTCGTCGGCGCGGATGCCGTCGGCGAAGCCGGCCTTACCGTCGAGCTCCATGTCCGCGAAGGTCTGCGCCTTGTCCAGCTTGTCGCCGTTGACGTCGAAGCCCCAGATGATGTTCTTGGCCTCGGAGTAGTGGCTGGCGCCGGTGTCGGCGACGAAGAGCCGCTTGTAGTCGTGCGAGAAGCAGAGGCCGTTGGGCTTGAAGGGCTGGTCCGCGACCTTGGTGATCTTGGCCGTCTTGGCGTCGATGCGGTAGACCGCCTCCTTGCGGAA
>JANQGU010000401.1 GCA_028282935.1 Kiloniellales bacterium | reverse complement strand
ATTTAACCCCTCGTCCGCCATGGTTGTGCTTAGACAGAACTATGCAACTTCCTCTAAATGGGCCCGCAAACCATTGTACAACCGGCCAGTTCCGCACCTGCCGGCGCGTTAGCCCGTCCGGCGGCCGTATTGCTGTTTCCTGCCCTTCTCGCTCTTGCCTGGTTGCTGGTTCAGTCCGTTCTACTACTGAGCATTGTGCCGCAGGTTCTGGACGGCGCCTTTCTGGGCCCCGACAGCTACATGCGGATGGTTCGGGTTACCGAGCTGCTGCAGGGAGAGGGCTGGTACGACAGCACCATCATGCGCAGCAACGCGCCCTATGGCGATACGCTGCATTGGAGCCGCCCCTTCGACCTCCTCTTGGTTCTTTTCGCCCTGCCGCCAGCCCCGCTTCTGGGCATTGATGCCGCGCTACGCTGGACGGCGCCATTCACGTCACCTCTCTTGCAACTGGCCTGCGCCGCCGCCTTGGCCTGGGCCGCGGCGCCGGTGCTGAGCAGGGAGCGCGCCCTGCTCGCTGCCGGGATCTTTCTGGTACAGCCCGCGCTTCTGCCGGCCTTCCTGCCCGGACGGCCCGACCATCACGGCTTCCTGGTGCTGATCTTTGTGTTGGCCTTGGGCTGGATCCTGCGATCCCTGGCCCGATCCGGGGCTACCGGACCGGCCGCGGCAGCCGGTGCGGCCGCTGGTCTTGCACTCTGGGCCAGCCTCGAGTTGGCGACCATCGTGATCGTCGGACTGGCCGGACTGGCCTTGGCTTGGCTGATCGAGGGCGGTGCGGGCCGGCAGCGGCAGAATCTCGCCTTCAGCGCGGGCCTCTCCGCCGTCCTCGCCGGCGCCCTCCTGGTCGAATACCCGCCTGCGGCGCTGCTCAGCGTCGCCTTCGACAAGGTCTCCATCGTCCACCTAAGCTTGGCCTTACTGGCGGTCGTGTTCTGGGCGGCGACCGCGGCCGTCTCACGCAGCCGCCTTACGGATAGCCGGAGCCGACGCCTAGCCTTCGGCGTCGCAGGCGCCGCCCTTGCTGCGACTTGCCTCTACCTTCTCTTTCCCAAGGTCATCGGCGGCCCGATGGTCGAGGTCGACCCGCAAATTCGCGACATCTGGCTCGACAGGGTCAGCGAGATGGCGGGCATCCGGCTGGACACGCCCGAAGGCTTGCGGCTCTTCCTGACTTTCTTCGGCACCGGGCTGCTGGGCCTGCCTCTTCTGCTGCACATCTTTATCAGGGAACGAGGCTGGTCGGAAAACCCCGCTTGGTCTGGAATCGCCCTGGGGATTTTGATCGCCCTGCCGCTTGGCCTGCTGCACAGCCGTATGGCCGGCTTTGCGGCGCTGTTGCTGACCCTTCCGCTCGCGGAGCTTGTCGGCCGCGCACTGCAGTGGTGCCAGGACATCGCCGCAACTCTGCCAAGAGCCTTGCTGCGCAGCCTGATCCTCACGACAGCCCTCGGAGGCGGGGTCGCGACGGCGCAACTGGTGACGCCGGCCGAGGACCGTCAGGTAGCACCGAGTCTCGGCGGCGCCTGTCCGCTGTCGTCGATGGCCGCGCTCCTGGCGGAGTCGACTGAACGCGCGCCCCTAACCATCCTGACGATGCCGGACTACGGCCCTGAGTTGCTCTACCGTACGCCGCACGCCGTGATCGGAACGCCCTATCACCGCAACGGCTCCGGCATCACGGACAGCCACACCGCCATGACGAGTCCGGAGCCCGGCACGGCGCGGCGGATCCTGGAGGCACGCGGCGTCGATCTTGTGCTGCTCTGTCCCGGCCAGGCCGAAGACAACTTTTTCCGGCCGCGGCCCGAGGCCTCTACGGCCACACCATCGCTCTATGACCAGCTTCTCGCCGGCCGGCCGCCGGCGTGGCTGCAGGCGGTCGTCCTGCCGCCGGAGCTGGCAAAACGCTTCAAGCTCTTCTCGATGCGGCGGCGTAACGGGTCCTGATTCCGGGCCGCCGCGATCGAAGCGAAAGGGGGGGATCATGATGAGAGCAGACGTACCTCAGGAGATAGTGGCTTTGGGTCCGGCAGGGGTCGAAGCCAGACGCAGCTTGCGTCAGGCAGCTGGAACGGCGCCCGACGTCGCGGTCCTGATTCCCTGCTACAACGAGGAGCAGACGATCGCACGTGTGGTCCAGGACTTCCGCAAGGCCCTACCGGAAGCCCGGATCTACGTCGGCGACAACGCCTCGACCGACTGCACCGCAGCGGCTGCGCGCGCCGCCGGCGCGATAGTCAACTATGAGCCCTTGCGTGGCAAAGGCAACGTTGTCCGGCGGCTCTTCGCCGACATCAACGCCGAGATCTATGTCCTGGTGGACGGCGACGATACCTATGATGCCAACGCGGCACCTCGGCTTGTACAGCACCTGCGGGAGGAAGGCCTCGATCTGCTGAACGGCGCCCGCACCTCGAAGAACCAAGCCGCATATCGCTTCGGACATCGCTTCGGCAACGCCCTCTTCACCAAGCTGGTGGCCGGCATCTTCGGCAAGCGCTTTGAAGACATGCTGTCCGGCTACAAGGTTTGCTCGCGCCGCTTCGCCAAGTCCTTTCCCGCCCTCGCTCAGGGCTTCGAGATCGAGACCGAGATCACGATCCACGCCCTGGAACTGCGCATGCCGGTGGCGGAGCTCCAGACGGACTACAGGGAGCGACCGGAAGGCTCTGCCAGTAAGCTCAACACATTTCGTGACGGCTGGCGGATTCTGACGACCATCATCGCCTTCCTGAAAAAGGAGCGCCCGCTCACCTTCTTCGGAGTGATCTGCGCGTTGCTCTCGGCGACCTCCTTGGGTCTCGTCTATCCGCTCCTCGTGACCTATCTGGAAACCGGCCTTGTGCCACGCTTGCCGACCGCGGTGCTGGCCTGCAGCATCATGCTGCTTGCCTTCCTCTGCCTGGCGAGCGGCCTGATCCTAGACACCGTGACCCGTGGCCGCCGCGAGATGAAACGGATGTTCTATCTGTCGCTGCCGGTCTTGCAGGCCAGCAGCGACGACAATCAGCCGCAATGATCAAGACCGCCACGCAAGACCGGCTGCCGGGGCAGCAGTTCTTTTGTTTCGGGGTGGTCGGAACGATTGGCTTCCTTGCAGACGCCGGGCTTCTCTTGGCCTTGCAGAGCTACACGGAGCTCGGACCCTATCTGGGCCGAGTGATCTCTTTCACGGTCGCGGCAACGGTGACCTGGGCGTTGAACCGGCACTTCACCTTCACGTCGGGCTTGGACACGGCGTGGCTGCGGCAGTGGCTGCGCTACCTGTCGGTCACCTTGCTGGGAGCCGGCACGAACTACGCCATCTACGCAGCCCTGCTACAGTTCGGCGAAGCGACGATCACCCGAAGCCTGTTGGCGGTTGCCGCCGGCTCCCTGGGTGGCCTGGCCGTCAACTTCACGGCCCTGAAGTGCTTCGTCTTCCTACCCGGGAGGCGGCCTTCTGCAGCGCGCTAGATCAAACCCCGTTCAATCGGAATCGATTGAACGGGGTTTGATCTATTTCATATAGATAGAGCAGCTTATCCGCGTTCACGTGAACGCGGGCTGGTCTAGCGATGCCAAGATGATCCCTAGGACTCTCGCGCGTGCAAAGAGCTTGGTGCGGGTGGAGGGACTTGAACCCCCACGGCCTTGCGGCCACCAGATTTTGAGTCTGGCGCGTCTACCAGTTCCGCCACACCCGCCCGCTCGCGAGAGGTCTGCGCCGCCGGGAAAGCGGCGGCCGCGCAAGCGCGCCCGCATCATAGTGCGCGCCCGCCCCAAGGCAAGCATCAGCGCTCACTCGGATTCGATCACTGCAGGGGGCCGCTCTCGGGCTCGGGCGCCGGCGGCGGCGCCTCGTGGCAGGGCCCGGCCTGGTGATGCACCAGCCGCCAGGCGCTGCCGTGGCGGCGGAAGAGGTTGGTCGCCACCAGAAGGCTGCCCGAGATCTCCTCGTAGCAGAGCACCACGGCGGTGTCGCCGAGCACCCGCGCCTCGGCGTTGCGGCAGGTGACCGCGGGCGAGGCCGGGTTGCCCAGGATCCCGCGCCAGGAGTCCAGCACCGCCTCGCGGCCGGTCAGGGCCCGCCAGCCCGGGTGGATGCAGGAGACCGGTCCGGCCTCTGCCCAGACCGCCGCCATCGCGTCGTAGTCGCGGGTCGCGAAGGCCAGGTAGAAGGCCTCGTTGGCGAAGAGCACGGCGTCGCTGTCGCTCATGGCAGTGGCCTCGTCTCGGGGGCGGAGAAAGCCGAACAGAGAGCCTAGCCCAGATTTCTCGCCCGGGTCACGGCCCGCGTCGGCGCCGGCAATCGGCGCCGACCGCCCGATGCGCCTGGCGCGCCACCCAGGCGATTGCCTGGAAGGGCCGCGCCTGATAAACGAGCCCGGCCGCCACCCTCCGGAGCTCCGCCCACGTGCTGCGCCGCACCTACGACTGGACCATGGGCCTCGCGGCCCATCGCTACGCGACCAGCGCCCTGGTCGCCGTGGCCTTCATCGAAAGCTCGTTCTTCCCGATTCCGCCCGACGTGCTGCTGATCCCGATGATCCTGGCGGCGCGCGAAAGGGCCTGGACCCTGGCCGCGCTCGCGACCCTGGCCTCGGTCCTGGGCGGCATGCTCGGCTACGGCATCGGCTACTTCTTCTATGAGGCGGCCGCCAAGCCGTTGATCGACTTCTACGGCTACGGCGCCAAGTTCGGCGACTTCCAGTTCCGCTATCAGGACTGGGGCGCCTGGATCGTCTTCATCGCCGGGGTGACGCCCTTCCCCTACAAGGTGATCACCATCACCAGCGGCGTGGTCCAGCTCGACCTCTTCGTCTTCACGGTGGCGTCGGTCCTGGCCCGCGGCCTGCGCTTCTTCGTCCTGGCCTGGCTGCTGTGGTACTTCGGGCCGCCGATCCGCGACTTCATCGAGCGCCGTTTGGGCCTGGTCTTCACCGTCTTCTGCATCCTGCTGGTCGGCGGCTTCGTCGTCGCGCGCTACCTCGTGTAGCCTCGACTCTGCGGTAGCCAGGCTGCGGCCCTGCGCCTATATCTGATCCGATGGTTCTCGACACCCTCGCCCGGCCCCGGATCGCCCCCGCCGCTATCGCCCTGGTCGGCCTCGGCGCCCTGGCGACGGCCTTCACCGCGGAGTACGCCTTCGGCCTGCAGCCCTGCGTGCTCTGCGTCTATCAGCGGGTGCCCTATGCCGTCGCCCTCGGCCTGGGCCTGCTCGGCCTGGTCATCCTGCGGCCGGCCATCCTTCAGCCCCTGCTGGTCTTGGCCGCCGGGCTGGCCTTCCTGGCCGGCGCCGGCATCGCCGGCTTCCACGTCGGGGTCGAGCAGCACTGGTGGGCCGGCACGCCGAGCTGCGCGACGCCCGGCTTCGACACCAACCTGTCCCTGAAGGACCTGCAGCGCCAGCTCGACGAAGCGGCAAGCTTCGCCGCCTGCGACGAGGTCCCCTGGTCGCTGTTCGGGATCTCCATGGCCGGCTACAACCTGCTGGCCTCGCTGATCCTGGCGGCGGTCTTCCTGCTGACCGCCGCGAAGCTGCGGAGCCCGAAAGCGGCATGAACGATACCGGCAAGCAAGAGACCAAGCGCAGCGGCCGGCCCTACCTGCCCGGCGACCTGACGCCGGCCGAGACCCTGGCGCGGATGATCCGGGTCGACCAGGCCGGGGAATACGGCGCCCGGCGGATCTACGAGGGCCAGCTCGCGGTCCTGGGCCGCAGCCCGGCGGCGGCGACCATCCGCAAGATGCACGAGCAGGAGCTGGCCCACTTGGAGGCCTTCGACCGCCTGGTCGCCGAGCGCCGGGTCCGGCCGACCCTGCTGCAGCCGGTCTGGCACGTCGCCGGCTTCGCCCTGGGCGCGGCCACCGCCCTGCTCGGCGAGAAGGCGGCCATGGCCTGCACCGTCGCGGTCGAGGAGGTCATCGACGAGCACTACGCCGGGCAGGCCGAGCGCCTGGGCGAGGACGAGGCGGAGCTGAAGGCGACCATCGAGGCCTTCCGGGCCGACGAGCAGGAGCACCGCGACATCGGCCTGGAGCACGACGCCGAGGGCGCGCCGGCCTATCCCCTGCTGTCGGGCGCGGTCAAGGCCGGGTCGCGGCTGGCGATCTGGCTGTCCGAGCGCCTGTGACCCCGCAGGGGCGCAGCGCGGCGCAGGCGGGACCATGACCGCCGAGTCCGGGACCGAAGCCTCCGGCCCCCGCGTCGCCCTCGCCGGCATCATCCTGGAAAGCAACGCTTTCGCACCGGCCGCGGCGGAAGCCGACTTCCGCGAGAAGCTCTACCTGGAGGGCCCGGAGCTGCTGGCCGAGGCCCGCCGGGAGCCTTCGCTGGCGCCGCGGGAGGTCTCCGCCTTCGTCCGGGCCATGGACGAGACCGGACCCTGGCAGCCGGTCCCGGGCCTGCTGACCGCCTGCCCGCCCAAGGGTCCGATCGAGGCCGGCTTCTTCCGCGCCTGTGTCGGCAGGATCGTCGCCGCCCTGGAGGCCGCCGGGCCGCTGGACGCGGTCTACCTGGCCCAGCACGGCGGCATGACCGCCAGCGACGACAGCGATCCCGACGGCGCCCTGATCGCCGCGGTGCGCGCGGCGGTCGGGCCGACGGCCCGGATCGTCGTGACCCTCGACCTGCACGCCAACATCTCCGAGCGCATGGTCGAGGACAGCGACCTGCTGATCGCCTACCAGACCAACCCCCACGTCGACATGCTCCAACGCGGCGAGGAGGCCGCGGTGACCCTGCGCAAGCTGCTGGCCGGCACCCGGGCCGAGACCGCCTTCATCCGCCTGCCCCTGGTGCCGCCCAGCGTCACGCTGCTGACCGCCGAGGGTCCCTACGGCGAGATGATCGCCTATGGCCAGCGCCGCCTGCAGGAGCTCGGCGGCCGGATCCTCAACGTCTCGATCCTCGGCGGCTTCGCCTTCTCGGACACGCCCAAGAACGGGGTCGCGGTGCTGGTCGCCGGGCGCGACGACCTGGCGGCGGCGCGGGGCTTGGCGCGGGAGATCGCCGAGCTGGGCTGGGCCCAGCGGCACCGCTTCACCCGCCGCCTGACGTCCCTGGACGAGGCGGTCCGGCTGGCCCTGGCCACGGCGGCCGAGCCGGCGCGCCCCGCGGTGATCTTCTCGGACGCCGGGGACAATCCCGGCGGCGGCGGTGGCGGCGACACCACCAGCCTGCTCGCGGCCTTGGCGCGGGCCGGGGCCTCGGGGGTCCTGATCGGCGGCTTCTACGACCGCCTCCTGGCCGAGGAGGCCCGCGCCCTCGGCGTCGGCGCCGGCTTCGAGGCCGTCTTCAACCGGGACGGCGGCGGTGAGTTCGCCGAGCGCCTGGCCCTGCCGGCCCGGGTCCTGGCGCTGAGCGACGGCGACCTGGTCGGCCGCCTCGGCATCTTCGCCGGCCGCCGCCTGGCCCTGGGCCCTTGCGCCGCCCTGGCGCTGGGCGAGGACGAGGGCATCACGGCCGTGGTCATATCGAGCCGGCAGCAGGCCGCCGACCCGGTCTTCTTCGAGGCCTTCGGCCTGGACATCGCGGCGGCGCGGGTCGTCGCGGTCAAGTCCCGCGGCCACTTCCGCGCCGGCTTCGCGCCCTGGTTCCCGCCCGGGCAGGTCTACGAGGTCGACACTCCGGGCCTGACCTCGCCGGTGCTGGAGCGACTGGAATGGCGCGGCCTGCCGCGTCCAGTCTACCCCCTCGACCCCGACACGGACTGGACCCCGCCGAACTGGCCGTAAGCGCTTGGGGCGTTGTCCGATCAGAGGGCATCGCTTTGCGGTCCCCCTGATCGGACAACGCCCCAACTTCCGGATGCCAGCGCGGGACTTCCGGCCGGACGCGACGGCGTCCGATCGGGACCGGCGCTAGATCGGCCGCGCGTAAGGCGTTCGCGCGGTGTTGAGGCGCAGGTGCCGCATCAGGCCGCGACCGGCGGCCGGCAAGGTCGCCGAGGCGGGGACGATAAAGGAGATCCGGTAGGCGAGGCCGGGCTCGAAAGGGCGGATCGCGACCTCGTCATCGGCCCGGATCGCCAGCGGAAAGGGATTGAGCACCGCGACCCCGAGCCCGGAGCGGACCAGCTCGTAGGCCGAGACCGCGGTCGCCGTCTCGGCCACGATGCGGCGCTCGACCCCGGCCTTGCTGAAGGCCCGGTCGGTGGCGACCCGCGAGGCATGGCGCCGGCTCAGGGCGATATGGCGCTGGTCGCGCAGGTCCGCCGCGCGGATCACCTCCCGCGCCGCCAGGGGCGAGCCCTTGGGCAGGACGCAGACCCCCTCGGACCGCAGGAAGGGCTCGACCCGCACGGCGCTGTGGCTGATGTCCCAGTCTATGATCCCCAGGTGATAGCGCCCCTCCGCGATTCCGGACACCAGGATATCGGTGCCCCGGATGTCCAGGCTGATGGTCTGGTCGGGATTGAGCTTCAGGAAATCGGCGATCTGCGCATGGACGACGCGGTGCGCCAGGGTCGGCGCGACCGCGACCCGCAGGACCTCGGACGAGGCGATCGACCCGCTGCCGTCGTTCTGGAGGCGCAGCAGGGCAAGGAACAGCGGCTCGAGGTCCCGGTTCAGGGCCAGGCCCTCGGCCGTCGGCAGGAGGCGGCCGCCGTCGCGGTCGAAGAGCTTCCGGCCGAGCCGGGCCTCGAGCTGGGCCAGGGCGCGGCTGACCGCCGGCTGCGAGATCCCGAGGCGCCGCGCGGCCGCGGTTGCCGTCCCGGCTTCTATGACCGCACGCAGAGCTTCCAGTTCCCGTAGACTTCTACAATTCTCGCGCAAATATCTTCCCTCCGTTTCTTGCCCTCCGTGCATTCAGGATAACGGTCGAAGCCCGGTCCTTATTCTCGGGCCGGCTGAGTCATTAGGAGGGCAAGTTCCGGCGTCCCGGGCCGGGCCCGCAGCGGGCGGAAACCTGCCGATAGCGGCTTCGCTTGGCGCCCCACGCCGACTGAGGTAGCTTGGAGCCGCACAGGAAAGTCACAGAAGACAAGGTCACGTAAGAAGACACGGTCACGTAGGACTGGGGCGCCACGAAGAACGACGCCCAAGAATCACAGGGAGAGTACGCACATGGGTTTTCCTCTTCGCCTGGCCGCAGGCGCTCTGGCGGCAGCGCTGGTCCTGCCCGGGACTCTGGCGGCAAAGGAACTGACGGTCGGGCTCGCCTCCGAGCCGTCCTCGATCGATCCGCACTACCACAACCTGACCCCCAACAACGCCTTGGCGCGGGAGATCTTCGACCGGCTGGTCATGCCGGACGACAAGCAGATCCTGAAGCCGGGCCTCGCGGTCTCCTGGAAGGCCGTCGATGACCTGACCTGGGAGTTCAAGCTGCGCGAAGGCGTGAAGTGGCACGACGGCTCGCCCTTCACCGCCGACGACGTGGTCTTCACCTTCGAGCGCGCGCCCGACGTCCCCAACAGCCCCTCGAGCTTCGGCACCTACCTCAAGGGCAAGACCATCGAGAAGGTCGACGACTTCACCGTCCGCATCAAGACCGAGGCGCCCTACCCCCTGATGCCCAACGACATGTCGACCTTCTCCATCGTCTCCAAGAAGCACGGCGAGGGCGCGGGCACCGAGGACTACAACTCCGGCAAGGCCTCGATCGGCACCGGCGCCTACAAGTTCGTCGAGTGGGTGCCGGGCGACCGCATCGTCCTGGCGCGCAACGACGACTTCTGGGGCGAGAAGCCCGAGTGGGAGAAGGTCACGATCAAGCCGATCAAGTCGGGCCCGGCGCGCCTCGCGGCGCTCTTGGCCGGCGACGTCGACTTCATCGAGGGCGTGCCGACCACCGACATCGAGCGCCTGCGCGACGACAAGGAGATCACCCTGAGCCAGGGCATCTCCAACCGGGTGATCTACCTGCACCTGGACCACTTCCGCGACGACTCGCCCTTCGTGAAGGCCGCGGACGGCGGCGCGATCAAGAACCCGCTGCGCGACGCCCGGGTGCGCAAGGCGATCTCCAAGGCGATCAACCGCGACGCCATCGTCTCGCGGGTCATGGAAGGCGTGGCGGTCAAGGCCGGACAGCTCCTGCCCGAGGGCTTCTTCGGCGTCAGCGATAAGCTGCAGCCGGTCGACTACGATCCCGAGGGCGCCAAGAAGCTGCTGACCGAGGCCGGCGTGCCGGACGGCTTCCAGCTCACCATCCACGGGCCCAACGACCGCTACATCAACGACGCCAAGATCGCCGAGGCCATCGCCCAGATGCTGACCCGCGTCGGCATCAAGACCGCGGTCGAGACCATGCCGAAGAGCGTCTACTTCAAGCGCGCCTCGCGCGGCGGCCCGGACGGGACGCCCGAGTTCAGCTTCGTGCTGGTCGGCTGGGGCGCGGGGACCGGCGAGGCCTCCTCGCCGCTGAAGTCGCTGCTGCACACCTACGACAAGGACCGCGGCTTCGGCGCCTCCAACCGCGGGCGCTACTCCAACCCCGATGTCGACAAGCTGGTCGAGGAGGCCCTGTCCACCATCGACGACGGCAAGCGGGCCGCCCTGCTGGCCGAGGCGACCGAGGTCGCGATCGAGGACGGCGGCATCATCCCGCTGCACTACCAGGTCAACACCTGGGCCGGCCGCAAGGGCATCGTCTACACGGCACGCACCGACGAGACGACGCTCTACACCGGCATCCGCAGCGA
>JANQGU010000074.1 GCA_028282935.1 Kiloniellales bacterium | reverse complement strand
CGGCGAGCAAGCGCTGTCAGGGAGGACCTAGACGTGGCAAAGACAGCTTTCTCCGTTGATTTCAGCAAGTGGCCCGAAGAGGACGAGATCAAGACCCACAACCGCTGGCATCCGGACATCCCGATCGTCGAATGGTTCAAGCCCGGCGACGAGTTCCGGGTCGAGTGCTACGACTGGACCGGCGGCCAGATCCACAACGACGACAGCGCCAACGACGTGCGCGACGTCGACCTGACCAAGGTCCACTACCTGAGCGGCCCCTTCGGCGTCGAGGGCGCGGAGCCGGGCGACCTGATGGTCGTCGACCTGCTCGACGTCGGCGCCCTGCCGGCCTCGGCCTGGGGCTTCACCGGCATCTTCGCCCGTGACAACGGCGGCGGCTTCCTGACCGAGCACTTCCCTTCGGCCTGCAAGGCCTGCTGGGACTTTCACGGCATCTACACCACCTCGCGCCACGTGCCGGGCGTGCGCTGGGCCGGCATCATCCACCCCGGCCTGATCGGCTGCCTGCCCTCGCAGGACCTGCTGGAGCGCGCCAACAAGCGCGAGATGGCGCTCTTCGAGACCGATCCCGAGAGGGTGCCGCCGCTGCTGGCGCCGCCCTTCGCCGACACCGCGCTGATGGGCCAGATGCCCGCCGACAAGGCGAAGCGGGCCGCCGAGGAGGCCTGGCGGACCGTGCCGCCGCGCGAGCACGGCGGCAACTGCGACATCAAGAACCTGTCACGGGGCTCGCGGATCTACTTCCCGGTCTACGTCGAGGGCGGCGGCCTCTCGATGGGCGACATCCACTGGTCGCAAGGCGATGGCGAGATCACCTTCTGCGGCGCCACCGAGATGGCCGGCTTCCTGGACATCGGCGTCGACCTGATCAAGGACGGCGTGCGCAAGTACGGCATCACCAACCCGATCTTCAAGCCGAGCCCGATCGAGCCGCACTTCTCGGAGTACCTGGTCTTCGAAGGGATCTCGGTCGACGAGCATACGGGCGAGCAGTACTACCTGGACGCCCACGTGGCCTATCGGCGGGCCTGCCTCAACGCCGTCGAGTACCTCAAGAAGTTCGGCTACACCGGCGAGCAGGCCTACGTCATCCTGGGCACGGCGCCGGTCGAGGGCCGGATCAGCGGCATCGTCGACATCCCCAACGCCTGCTGCACCGTCGCGATCCCGACCGAGATCTTCGACTTCGACATCCGTCCCAACGCCTCGGGACCGACGGCCTCCGTCTCCCCGAGCGACGTCGCTCACACGAGCTGACGGGCGAGCCGACGGAAGCCCCCCGGGGGCGAATCTCGGCGCCCCCTCCTTCGGGCCGGCCAAACCCGGAGGACGCCCCGCGGCCCGATCGGATCGCGGCCGCGGGGCGCGGGGGCGACCGGACAAGATCGATAGCGGGAGGACTCACCGATGCTGTTGGGCATGGTCTTGCTGTATGTCGGAGCCGTTCTTTTCTGCAACGGGCTCTGGGTCCTCGGTCGCATCGGCGACCGGGAAATCACGGTCATCAATGTCTTCGTCGGCGGCATCACCTTGATCGCCGCGCTCTACCTGGCCTTCGGCCCGGGCGCAGATGCCCAGACCATCCAGGCCGCGGCCTACACCTTGCTGTTCACCTTCACCTACTTCTGGGTCGCCTGGAACCGCTGGAACGGCGCCGACGGCCGGGGCCTGGGCTGGTTCTGCTTCTTCGTCGGCGTCACCGTGGTCCCGATCTGCCTGATCGCCCTGGGCGACGCGGTCTCGCTCTGGGACTGGTGGTTTGCGGTCTGCTGGGGCTCCTGGGCGGTCCTCTGGCTGCTGTTCTGGGCCCTGCTCGCGCTCCAGAAGGAGAACCTGACGCGCTTCACCGGCACGCTCTGCTCGCTGCAGGGCGTCTACACCGGTTGGATTCCCGGGTTCCTGCTGCTGAACGGATGGATCGGACCGCTGGCCGAGGCCGTCTGAGCCCCGGAGGCGCGAGCGCGCCGCGCCGCGGGCGCGGCCCGACAGACACGATGGGAGGAGGGCGAGATGCCTCTCTACGACTACTCTTGCGATGCCTGCGGTGACTTCCGCGCCTGGCAGGCGATGAGCCGGGCGGCCGCCACGGCCGACTGCCCGAGCTGCGGCGACCCCGCCGGGCGTTCGGTGGCGGCGCCCTTCATCGCCAACATGAACCCCAACACGCGCATCGCCCATCAGCGCAACGAGAAGAGCGCAGAGGAACCCCAGGTCCTGTCGCGCGCGCAACTGGAGCGCAGCAGCGTCAAGCGCGCCGACGCGCTGGGGCATCACCACCACGGCGGCTGCGGCGGCAAGGGACGGCCCCAGGCGCACCGCTCCGCGCGGCCCTGGATGATCGGCCACTAGATCAAACCCTGTTCAATTGGACTCAATTGAACAGGGTTTGATCTATTTCATATAGATAGAGCAACCCGCGTTCACGTGAACGCGGGTTGCTCTAGAGATCTGGCCGACGACGTCAAGGTCCGGCCTCGTCCTCGTCGAAAAGGCGGGCCGGTCCTGGGGAGAAAGCTCGCCGAAGCGATCGGGCCAAGCTAGAGTGGCCCCGTTTCGACCATCCCGCCGCGAGCCAAGCCCTTCCCCAGCCATGACCGATCTCGATCCGCAGCTCCATCCCTTCCGCGACGACCTGGCCGCGGCCTATCTGAAGGACCGGGTCGCGGCGCCGCGCTACGTCGAAGGGGTGCGCCGGCAAGTCGCCCGGGGAATCCTCGACCTGCGCCGTGCGCCGCGCGCCGACGCGCCGCTGGACAGTCAGCTTCTCCACGGCGAGGCGGTCAACGTCTACGACGAGGCCGGGGGCTGGGCCTGGGTGCAGAGCGCCGGCGACGGCTACGTCGGCTATGTCGCCGCAGCCGCGCTGAGCGAGCGGGTCGCGGCCCCGACCCACAGCCTGGCGGCGCTGCGCAGCTATCTCCTCGCCGAGCCCGACTTCAAGGCGCCGGCCCTGGACCTGCTGTCCATGGCCAGTCCCCTGACGGTGGTCGAGGAGCGCCAGGGCTTCGCCCGCCTGGACGGCGGCGGCTGGATCTTCGCCGGCCATCTGGCGCCCCTGGGCGAGACCGTGGCCGACCACGCGGGGACCGCCCTCGCCTTCCTCGGCACGCCCTACCTCTGGGGCGGGCGCAGCAGCCTCGGCCTGGACTGCTCGGCCCTGGTCCAGATCGCTCTGGCCCGCGCCGGCGTCTTCGCCTTGCGCGACACCTATATGCAGGAGGAGATCCTCGGCGAGCCGCTGTCCGAGACCGCCGCTATCGCGCGCGGCGACCTGCTCTTCCTGCCCGACCACGTTGCCATTGCGCTCGACCCCGAGACCGTGGTCCACGCCACGGCCCTGCACATGGCGGTCGCGATCGAGCCGCTGGCGCAGCTCGAAGCCCGCTCCCGGGAAAGCAACGGCCGCGGCGTCACCGGAGTCCGACGCCCTCGGCTCCAGGGCGGAGGCGTCCAAAGCGGGGGTCCGGCCGGGTGACCGCGGGCGGCCTGTCGGGATCGCGCCCGATGAAGCTCTTCGTCACCCCGAACTCGCCCTACGCCCGCATCGCCCGGATCGCCGCCATCGAGGCCGGCCTCTCCGACAGGATCGAGGAGGTCCGGGTGGTCAACCGCAGCCCGGACAGCCCCCTGCTCGCCTACAGCCCGGTCTGCCGGGTGCCAACCCTGGTCGCCGGCGCGCTGGTGCTGGGCGAGTCGCGGCAGATCTGCGCCTACTTCGACGACGTGATCGGCGCGGCGCGCTGCTTTTCCGAGGACCGCGCCGCCGACTGGCAGGCCCGCGCGCTCGAAAGCGTGGTGACCGGCTTCCTCGACGGCGTCGCGGTCTGGAACCGCGAACTGCGCCGGGAGGCGGCAGCGCGGTCGGCCTTCCTGCTGGAGGTCGAGGCGCGGCGGGCGGAGCGCTGCCTGGACCACCTGGAGGCCGCCTGCCCCGCCGACCCGGCCGCCTGGCCCTGGGATTTCACCCGGATCGCCCTGGCCGCGACCCTGGGCGTCCTCGACCACGGCCTGCCCGACCTCGACTGGCGGCAGGGGCGTCCGCGCCTGGCCGCCTGGTCCGCGGCCGCCGCGGCCCGGCCCTCGATGCGGGCGACGGAGCCGGAAGTGCCGGCGGAACAGCCGCCAGCTTAGGGATCCGATCGGCCCTTCGGATCCGCGTTCGACGCCCATGAACGGAGAAGTGTTGCCGTTTCATTACGGCCGCTTGCCGCCGGTCCGCGTCGCACCATATGGGTTGCTCTATCAGAAATTGCAGGCACCTCAGACGGCGGAGGGAGGCAGAAGAGAATGATACGTTCAGCAAGCGTGGCGGTCGGACTTGTGCTTGCGGTGAGTGTCACGGCCGGCGCAAGGGAGCTGCCGCCCCTGCCCGACCCCGAGTTCGAAGTCGTCGCAACCCTGCAGGAAGGGCCGGGCAACATCGCGGTCACGCCGCAGGGCAGGATCATCCTCAGCAAGCACCAGTTCTACGATCCGGAGTTCCGCGTGGTGGAGCTGCAAGCGAACGGGTCGACCAAGCCCTTCCCGAACGAAGCCTGGAGCCGCGCGCCGGGCGCCGATGGGATAGGGATGAACGCCGTGCTCGGGTTGCGCTCCGACCCGCGAGGCGTCGTCTGGATGCTGGACAACGGCGGCGATGTCCCCAAGGTCGTCGCCTGGAACACCAAGGAAGATAGGCTGGAGCGTGTCATCCACATCCCGGCGCCGGCGACCCGGCCGGGATCGCTGCACAACGACCTTGCGGTCGATATCGTCAACCAAGCGCTCTACCTCGCCGACATCGGCGGCGACCGCGGCCCCGCGATCGTCGTCGTCGACCTCGAGACGGGCCTGTCGCGCCGGGTTCTCGAAGGCCACCAAAGCGTGATGGCGGAAGACCATCGCATGGTCATCGAAGGGCGGCCGATCCGGATCAAGAACGCCGAGGGCGAGGTCGTCGAGGAGCGGATCGGCCTCAATCCGATCACGATCGATCCGAGCTACACCTGGGTCTACTTCGGGGCCATGCACGGCGACGACCTCTGGCGCGTGCGCACGCGGGACCTTCTCGATCCGACGCTGGCAACCGATGCCCTGGGCGCGCGCGTCGAGCGCTACGGCGACAAACCCTTGAGCGACGGCATCTCCATCGACGCCGGCGGTCACGTCTACGTCACCGACGTGGTCGCAAAGGCGATCGGCGTCACCGGGCCGAGCGGCAGCTACCGGGTCTACGTCAAAGACGACGAGCGGCTGTCCTGGCCGGACGGCATCAGCGCCGGACCGGATGGCTGGATGTACGCGACGGTGAACAAGCTGCACCGCTCGGCGGTTCTGAACGGCGGCGAGAGTCTGTCGGAGCCGCCCTATTACGTGGTGCGTTTCAGGTCGGTCTCTGCGGCGGTACCGGGACGATAGCTTTGCATCGGCCGGCATAGCGCGCTTTCTGCGGCCGGCACCGGCGGCGCGGCGGGACGCCGGCGCCTCGTCGTGCTAGACAAGTGGAAAGCTTCGACCTTTGCTGCGATGGGGGCGGGCAACTGACGCGCCGAACGATCCGCACGCTGCTGATGGTGTTCGCTGCGCTCTCGCTCGCCACGCCGCTCTCGGCGAGCGACGGCGGACTGGTGCAGATCCTCCGCTTCACGGACTACGAAGCCGGACCGGTCGAGGACTGGCTCCAGGCCAAGGGCTTCCAGTTCCAGGAGGATGCACGGCGGCGGACCTATGTCGACCTGGACGTGGACGACCGCGGCCTGGTCGTGGAGGCCAAGCGGGGCGCCTTCGGGATCCTGCCGAACGAGGCCGTCAACGTGCCGGAGTTCACCGCGGTCGAGATCGACTGGGGCGTCGACCGCTTCGCCAAGGGCGCCTCCTACGAGCAGGGCGTGCGCAACGAGGCCCTGATGGTCATCGTCTTCCTGGGCGACGAGCGGCAGCCGAGCGGCTCCCTGTTCATACCCGACAGCCCCTATTTCGTCGGGCTCTACCTCTGCCATGCCGACGACAGGGTCGGCCATCCCTATGTCGGCCGGTACTTCAAGAAGGGCGGCCGCTACGTCTGCGTCGACCGCCCGGCGGCCGGCGAGATGGTGACGACCCGCTTCGACCTGCTGGAGGCCTACCGGCGCTACTTCGACCGGGAGCGGGACGACGACCCGGCGGTGTCGGGCCTGGCCCTGGCGCTGGACACCAAGAAGGCCGGCGGCCGCGGCCGGACCTCGGCCTTCATCCGTGAGATCCGCTTCTACCGCTGACGCGGCGATTGCCGGCTTCCGCCGGCTCGCGATCTGGGCCATGATGGCGCTGTCGCGAGAGGCCGCCTCGAACCACCACAGCGCGGACCCGAGCATGGCTCAGACCACCAGGTTCCGACCGACACGGCGTCCGTCGCTGGGCGCCAAGGTCGGCGTCGTCGTCCTGCTCGCGGCCTTGGCGCTGCTGCTCGCGATCGGCTCCGCGGCCGCCAAGTGCCTGCCGATCGCCGGCCTGGAGCCGAGGGTCATCCCGGCCGCCCTGCCCGCGCCCGGCAGCCTGCGCCTGACCTTCCTCGGCCATTCCAGCTTCCTGATCGAGAGCGCCGAGGGAGTCTCCGCGGTCACCGACTACAACGGCTGGATCCGGCCGCCGAAGCGGCCCGACATCGTCACCATGAACAACGCCCACGACACGCACTACACCGACGTCGTGGACCCGGAGATCCAGCTCGCGCTGCGCGGCTGGGACCCGGAGGGCGGCATGGCGGTGCACGAGCACCAGCTGCGCGACCTGAAGGTCTGGAACCTGCCGACCAACGTCCGCGACTACGGCGACGTGCGCTACAACGGCAACTCGATCTTCGTCTTCGAGATCGCGGACCTCTGCATCGCCCACCTCGGCCACCTGCACCACCTGCTGAGCGACGAGCACCTGGGCCAGCTCGGCGTGATCGACGTGGTCCTGGCGCCGATCGACGGCGTCTACACCATGGCCCAGGAGCTGATGCTGGAGGTGATCGAGCAGATCGGCGCGCCGACCGTCATCCCCATGCACTATTTCGGCAACGCCACCCTGGCCCGCTTCCTCGATCTCGCCAAGCCGCGCTACGGCGCGGTCTACAGCAAGTCCTCGAGCATCGTCCTGGAGCGCGGCAAGCTGCCCTACCGCAAGATCCTGGTCCTGCCGCCGCGCGAGGCGGGCGTGCCGTTCTATTCGGACGACTGAAGCGCGCCAGCGCCAGGCTGAGGCTAAGCGGCGGCTTCGGACGGCAGTTCAGACCATCCCGGTCACTCGGCAGCCGACAAGGCGCCGCGAACCAAACTACGGCAATACGGCTTCACCTCCGACAGGAGTCTGCCGGCCTCTGCCCTGGTATTCGGCCAGTTGCGAGCCCGGGTTTCGATATCAAACTTGCGCTTCCGAACGCAGTCTTCCTCGTCCTGAGCCACCACCGCTCTCGCCTCGGAGCGAACGACCACTCCGACGGCCTTGCTGGACCACAACTCGACCTGGAACTCCGAGGTCCGGCGCAGCCGATAGCTTACCCCGGGCTCGGCACGGAAGGAGAGCTCCACGCCGCGGGAACAGGCCGAGCGCAGCTCCTCGTAGCGGCAGTACTTGACCTCGATGGTGTGTTCACCGAAGGGGACCTCGACCTTCTGCGCAGTCAAAGCGACCGCTTCGCCGTCGATTCGGGAAATGCGGAGAGCCTCGGTGTACACGGTCCTGGAAACCAAAGTCTTCTCGGACTCCGTAATTGCAGTCCTGGCGATGAAGGCGAGAAGGTCGACGCCGGGAATCACACTAAGCACCCTGTAGGCAGTGGATGGGGGCTCGGAGTCAGAGTAAACCTTGATTTCGCGCTCGTATTCGTAGCCCTCGATCGTCGCCGGCTCGGTGGACCCTAGGTAGACATCTTTCGCGCACGCGGTCAGCAAGCCCAGGGAGATCGTGAGTACGGCCCAATCTCGCAACCTGAACAACCGCCGCAGCGGCATTGTGCGGGTCCTCTCGCCTGTCTGACCCTTCATTCCGTCACTCCTGCCGAAAGCCTCGACGGCAACTGCGGCTTCCTCCGAGACCAGCACACCAGGTCCGAAGTGGACCCCAAGACGAAGGCTACCATGGTCAAGTCGAGGTCTCCGTTGTCATGCCTGTCCGCCAGCCTGAGCAAGGCTGAGGGGGCCGGCTAGGGGAGCACGCTCGACTGATAGGAGGCGGGGTGCGCGTTTTCGCAATGCCCCTGCGCAGCCTCGAGGACATCGACTTCCGCGTAGCCTTCGTCTTCCCTGGTCCCGTTGCCCCGCTTTCGCCTGGCTTCCTCCTCGATGACACAGGTCTGATAGACTTCGGCGGTCACCGCCTCGGCGTCGCCCCAGGCGACGGGAAGCTCGCTCTCGGCCTCCCTGAGCAGCACCCCCCGGCCGTCCAGCAGCACCAGCTCATAGGCCATGCCGCCCTTGGCCTCGAACTCCAGGTTCACCAGTTGAGAGCAAGGCGGCTTCAGAGTGCCGTCGTGGCAGTGCTTGACCCCGAGGCGGTGCCTTCCCGGCGACAGCAAGAGCTCCCTCTTCTCGTGGCGGTCTTCCCGTCCATCGACCTCGAAGACGGAGAGATGGCGGCCGATGTCGGACTTGTCCGCGATATCGGCAAAGAGGAATCCCATGTTGATGAGGGTGGCCACGCCAAGCCCGGCCAGGCTGCCCCCATAGTAGGGAATGTGGCCGCTGTCATAGAAGCTCTCCTCGCCTTCTTCGACATGGGGCACGACCATGGCGACATCCTTCGTCGCCAAGGCCTCGTCCCAAGACGTTTCCTGTTCGGACGGCGTCCCGCAGGCGGAAAGTGTGCCTGCACAGAGAACCAGGATCGCCAGCGAAGAGCCCCCTGCCCGACGGCACGAAGTCACGAAAGTGCCGGTTGTGTCTGCCTGACCCGCCATCGTGTCCCCCCTGATCGCAGCCTCGAGCGACGCTGCGCATTCCCTCGGAGGTTGTACACCAGGCCTGCGCGGTCGCCTAGGGGCGAGGTCAGCTTGAGGACCCGGTCTGCGCGGCCGCAACCTCCGCCCGCTCCGTCGGCAGCAGCAGGGCGGCGGCCAGGATCGCCAGGACCAGGGCCGCCAGGACCAGCAGCAGGGCGTCGAAGCCGGCCGCCTCGTCGAAGAGCCAGGCGACGAGCTGCACCCCCAGGGGTCCGGCGACGATGGCGATGCCGTTGCGCAGGCCGTAGGCCAGGCCGCGGCGGCGGCTGGTGGTGAAGCGGGCGATCAGGACGTTCTCGACCGGGGCGCTGATGTCGAAGACGAAGGCGACGACCACCGCCGCCGCGACCACCGGCCAGCCGGTCGCGAAGACCGCCAGGACCAGGGCCGCCGCCTTGAGGCCGTAGCTGACCACGTAGACCGCCTTGGCCTTGCCCCGGTCGGCGAAGTGGCCGCCGACGAAATGGGCCGAAGAGCCGAGCAGGTAGACCAGGGTGACCAGGGCGCCGAGGCCGAGCAGGCCCTCGCCGAGCTGCGCGCCGAGCTCGCGGTCCAGCCACTTCGGCAGCATGGTGACGAAGGCGTAGTAGACCAGGGTGGTCAGCGACATGGTCACGGCCAGCACCGCGAAGGCCTGGCGGACCTGGCCCCGGCTCGGCTCCGGCTGGGCCAGGACGTCGCCCTCGCGGTCCGCGACCCGGCCGGTCAGGTAGGCGAGGAGCAGCGCCAGGCCGGTCGCCAGAGTGCCGGCGCCGGGGATGATGAAGGCCAGGCGCCAGTCGAAGAGGTCGGCCAGGCCGCCGGCGACCAGCGAGGCGACCGCGGCGCCCAGGCTGCCGCAGATCCCGACCACGGCGATGGCCCGGCCGCGGCTGGTCGTGTGCTTGACCACCCAGGCGGTGCCGACCGGGTGGTAGACCGCCCCGAAGAGGCCGAGCAGCGCCAGGGCCGCGCCCAGGGCCAGGGGCCCCTCGGCGAGCCCGCAGGCGACGGTCGCGGCGCCGATCCCCAGGAAGAAGAGGATCATGACCCGGACCTCCCCCCAGCGGTCGCTGACCCAGCCGGCGGCCGGCGCGCCCAGGCCGATCAGCAGGGCGCCCAGGGTCCAGAGCTCGATCAGCTCGTCGTAGGGCCGGCGCCAGACCGGCTCGATCACCAGGACCAGGGTCAGGTAGAGCGCGACCAGGATGTGGAACCAAGCGTGGCCGAGGCAGGCGAAGATCAGGACCGGACGGGACGAGGGGGCGATCATGCCGCGAGCCTAGCCGCCTTCGGGCCGCGGGTCACCGTGGCCGCAGGGTATAGGGGAAAAAGTCCCTAGTGCTGACTTGCAGATTTCAGAGAGTCACCCCCACCGCGCGCAGCGCCGCGCTACGCGCCCCTCCCCCATCAAGGGGGAGGGCTTGATTGAGCGGCGGCCGCGTTTATCTCCCTCCCCCTTGATGGGGCGCGTACGCGCGGCGCTGCGCGCGGGCCGGGGTGGGGGTGGCACGCCGATTTGTGCAGGTCGGTACTAGGCTACCGCGCCGGCGGCGGTGGGGCGTTGCCGCCGGTCTGGTCCTGGCAGAGGGCCTCGGCCCGGGCGAGGAAGAGCCTGGCTTGATTTTCGTCAATGACCCCGTCGGCCCGCATCTGCTCTATATCGGCTTGGCGCTGGGCCAAGCAGGCCTGCAGGGGATCGTCCGCGGCGGGCGCCGCCGCTTCCGGCGGGAAAAGGTCGTCGCGGTGGATGGTCGCCAGGGCCGCGGCCCCGGACAGGGCCACCGCCACCGCGATCCAGCGGGCGGCCGGGCGGTCGAGGGCGGAGGGCGGCGTGGCTTTCGGTGGCGGCTCGGTCATGGTCGGAGGCTAGTCGGCGCCGGCGGCCCTGCCAAGGGGCCCGAGGCAGGGCGGCCCGGCAAAACCGCAGGAATCCTGGGGTCGAATTGCAGGCTCCTTGCACCTAGATTAGGGATCGAGAACAATACGCGCGCCACAGCAGCTTGGGGAGGCCAGCGGGCAGATGCCGGATACGTCACAGATGATCGACCCCTACGGGCGCGCGATCACCTACCTCAGGGTTTCGGTGACGGACCGCTGCGACTTCCGCTGCGTCTACTGCATGGCCGAGGACATGACCTTCCTGCCCAAGGCCGAGATCCTGACCCTGGAGGAGCTGGACCGGCTGTGCAGCGCCTTCGTCCGCCAGGGCGTGCGCAAGCTGCGCATGACCGGCGGCGAGCCCCTGGTCCGCCGCAACATCATGTGGCTCTTCCGCCGGCTGTCCCGGCACCTGGAGTCGGGCGCCCTGGACGAGCTGACCGTGACCACCAACGGCAGCCAGCTCGCCAAGTACGCGGCCGAGCTCGCCGATCTCAGCGTGCGCCGGATCAACGTCTCGCTCGATACCCTGGACCCGCACAAGTTCCAGGCCATCACCCGCTGGGGCAAGCTGGACAAGGTGCAGGAGGGCCTGGCCGCGGCCAAGGCCGCCGGCCTGGCGGTCAAGATCAACACCGTGGCGCTGAAGGGCGTCAACGACGACGAGCTCCACCGCCTGGTCGCCTGGTGTTGATCTTGACCGCCAGGCCGGCGGCCTTGGCCGCGGCCAAGCCCTCCTGCACCTTGTCCAGCTTGCCCCAGCGGGTGATGGCCTGGAACTTGT
>JANQGU010000039.1 GCA_028282935.1 Kiloniellales bacterium | reverse complement strand
CGGGTGGTCGCCTGCTCCGGCGGCTCGACCAACGCCGGCCTGCACCTGCCGGCGATCGCCCACGAGGCCGGGATCGACTTCGATCTCTTCGACGTCTGCGCGATCTTCAAGGAGACGCCCTACATCGCCGACCTCAAGCCGGCCGGGCGCTACGTCGCCAAGGACCTCTACGAGATCGGCGGCGTGCCGGTCCTCATGAAGGCCCTGCTGGACGGCGGCCTGCTGCACGGCGACTGCATCACCGTGACCGGCAAGACCATCGCCGAGAACCTGGCCGAAGTGGTCTTTCCGGAGGACCAGGACATCGTGCGCCCGGTCTCGAACCCCATCACCCCGACCGGCGGCGTGGTCGGCCTCAAGGGCAACCTGGCGCCCGAGGGCGCGATCGTGAAGGTCGCCGGCCTGCCCAGCCTGCAGTTCCGCGGGCCGGCGCGGGTCTTCGACCGCGAGGAGGAGGCCTTCCAGGCCGTGCAGGAGCGCAACTACCGGGAAGGCGAGGTCCTGGTCATCCGCTACGAGGGCGCGCGCGGCGGCCCGGGCATGCGCGAGATGCTGGCGACCACCGCCGCCCTCTACGGCCAGGGCACCGGGGGCAAGGTGGCGCTGATCACCGACGGCCGCTTCTCGGGCGCCACCCGCGGCTTCTGCATCGGCCACGTCGGCCCCGAGGCCGCCCTGGGCGGGCCCATTGGCCTCCTGAAGGACGGCGACATCATCGCCATCGACGCCGAGGCCGGGACCATCGATGTCGAGCTCTCGGAGGCGGAGTTGGAGGAACGCCGCAAGTCCTGGCAGCCGCGCAGCCACGACTACCAGTCCGGCGCCCTCTGGAAGTTCACCCAGACCGTGGGCTCGGCCCAGAAGGGCTGCGTGACCCATCCGGGCGGTGCTGCGGAGACGCATTGCTACGCGGATATCTGAGGATCAGATACTCCGACCGGCGCGCTCATGCTTCGACAGGCTCAGCATGAGGCCTAGGTCTCGGTCCTCGTCCGCGCGTACGCGCCGGGCTTCGCCCCCTTTCGAAGAGTGAGGCGGCACTTCCGGTATTCACTTGCAAGGTCCTCCCAGCGAAACGGACAGCCGCAACGCTTTCGGCCTGGCCTGCGTCATCTCTGGCAGCTTTTTCACAAGCTTGGCCGGGATTCTTGTGCGGCTGGTCGAAGAGGCGGACGGCTGGCAACTGCAGTTCTATCGCCAGGCGAGCTTCCTGGTCTTCATCCTGGGCTTCCTGGTCTGGCGGCACCGGGGACGCAGCCTGCAGGCCTGCCTGGACATCGGGCGGCCGGGCGTGATCGCCGGTTGCTCCCTCGCCATCGCCTTCATCGCCTATATCTTCGCGATCATCGAGACCAGCGTCGCCAAGGTGGTCTTCATCGGCAGCGCCTCGCCCTTCGTCGCGGCGCTGATCGCCTGGCTGGTCCTGCGCGAGCGGGTGGCGCCGGCGACCCTGGCCGCGATCGCGGCCGCCATGCTGGGCATCGCGGTCATGATGGGCGAGGGGCTGGACGGTGAGGGCTTGCTGGGCGCCGGTCTGGCGCTGGTCGCGGTCCTTGGCTACGGCATCACCCTGGTCTGCCTGCGCGCCCGGCGCCGGGTCGACATGCTGCCCGCCGCCGCCCTGGCCGGGCTGCTGGCCCTGCTGATCTGCGGGACCATGGCGCCGGACCTCGCGGTCTCCCGCCACGACTTGGCGCTGGCGGTCCTGCTTGGCGTGGTCCAACTCGGCTTCCAGTACGTCCTGATCGCGCTGGGCACCCGCCACGTGCCGGCCGGCGAGGTCGCCCTGCTGGGCCGCCTGCAGGTCGTCCTGGCGCCACTCTGGGTCTGGCTGGCCCTGGGCGAGGTGCCGACCTTGCTCACCCTGCTCGGCGGCGCCGTCGTGGTCGGCGCGGTCCTGGTCAACTCGCTCGCCTCGCTGCGCCGCCAGCGGCGGGCGGTCGCGTTGCCCGGCAAGTGACGAGGACCCCCGGGGAGGGGCGGATCGAGCTGGCCGCGCTCGCGGGTCTTAAGCTCGCGTCAAGCTTGCGGCCTTAGGTTGTCGATCTCGCCGGCGTCTACGCCTCGCTTTCCAAGTCCTCCGGAGGCTCTTCATGTTCAAAGCCCGCCTGCTGCCCTTCTTGTCTCTGCTTCTGGTCGTCGCGCTTCCCGGCACCGCCAGCGGGCAGGAGGTCGTCCGGCGCGACGGGGAGCCGGAGGTTCGCATGTTCCAGAGCGGCGATCCGGACATGGTGGCAGCCTTCGATGCCGCCCGCAGCAGCGTGTCCGGCCTGGTGCAGCGGCTGCCCAAGCTGCAGGCGGCCGAGATCTACGCCTCGGTCAAGGTGCCGGTCGTCGAGGGCGACCAGGTCGAGCACATATGGCTCAACAATGTCCGCTTCGACCAGGGACAGGTGCACGGTGCCTTGGGCAACGCGCCCCTCAACCTGCCGTCCTGGTCCTACGGCGACCCGATCTCCGTTCCCCTGGACCGGATCTCGGACTGGATGGTGGTCTATCAGGATCGCCTGATCGGCGGCTACACCCTCTTCGTCACGCGCAAC
>JANQGU010000399.1 GCA_028282935.1 Kiloniellales bacterium | reverse complement strand
ATCCTGGAGAACGTCAATTTCCTCTCGACCGAGTTCGAGCCGAAGAGGGACTACGAGCGTTTCATCAAGCAGCGCGCGCGCGAGCAGATCAACATCACGGGCGCGCTTCGCAAGGAGATGGACAGGCTCGACGCCGAGGGCAATTACGACGAGAAGGCCTGGCAGCCGCATGTCATTGCGGCGAAGGAGGAGGTCCGCGCCACGATCAACGAGAACCACCTCGCCGTTAAGACCGACAGGTTCTGGAAGTCGGCCGAATTCGCCGCGTTGCTCAAGAGGAACCTGGGCGATCCGAAGACGGCCGCGGAGAAGCTAGGGGTCAAGGACGCCAATGTCGAGCTGCTGTTGGACCTGATGCTTGCGGCCACGATCGGCGACGCGACGCTGGTCGAGCAATACGCCCGCGACCTGTGGGCGAAGGAGCAGTTCGCCGGCAGCGCCGAGGATCTGGCGAAGCAGGTCGAGAACCTCCTCTAACGCATAGCGCAGTTTCCGATCGCCCGGACTCGAGCGGCCGCCTCGCCGGCCGCCCCCCCTCCTCCCGGAGGCCACACTGGCAAATCACCCGTGGCTTGGCGCCCGGGATCGCACTACAACAGGGACCTGAGCTCAAAGGGAGGAGGCTAGGCCATGCTGCACGCCAATCTGATCGCCGGGGAATGGGTCGAGGACGGGGAGACCGCGCCCAACATCAATCCCTCGAACACCGCCGACGTCGTCGGCGAGTACACCCGCGCCGGGGTCGAGGCGGTCGACGCCGCGGTGTCCGCCGCGCGCGCCGCGCAGCCGGCCTGGGCCGAGGCCAGCCCGCAGGTCCGCCACGACGTGCTGGAGGCCGCCGGGGCGGCGATCATGGCGCGCAAGGAGGAACTCGGCCGCCTTTTGAGCCGCGAGGAGGGCAAGACCCTGGCCGAGGGCATCGGCGAGACCATCCGCGCGGCGCAGATCTTCAAGTTCTTTGCCGGCGAGGCCCTGCGGGTGCGCGGCGAGAAGGTCGCCTCGGTACGTCCCGGGGTCGAGGTCGAGATCGCCCGCGAGGCCCTGGGCGTCGTCGGCCTGATCACGCCCTGGAACTTCCCGATCGCGATTCCGGCCTGGAAGATCGCGCCGGCGCTGAGCTACGGCAACGCCGTGGTGCTCAAGCCGGCCGACCTGACCCCGGGCTGCGCCTGGGAGCTGGCCAAGATCCTCGACGACGCCGGCCTGCCCAAGGGCGTGCTCAGCCTGGTGGTCGGGCGCGGCTCGAGCGTCGGCGCCCGGCTCGTGGAACACCCCGACGTGGACGCCATCTCCTTCACCGGCTCGGTGGCGACCGGCCGTGGCATCGCGGTCAAGTGCGCCGAGACCCACAAGAAGGTCCAGCTCGAGATGGGCGGCAAGAACCCCATGGTCGTGCTCGACGACGCCGATCTGGAGGTCGCTGTGCCGGCCTGCGTCAACGGCGCCTTCTTCTCGACCGGGCAGCGCTGCACCGCGTCGTCGCGGCTGATCGTCACGGCGGGCATCCACGACGCCTTCGTCGAGAAGCTGACCGCGGCGGCAAGCGGCCTCAAGGTCGGCGACGCCCTGGATCCCGAGACCCAGATCGGCCCGGTGGTCGACCAGAGCCAGCTCGACCAGAACCTGACCTACGTCGCCCTGGCCGGCCAGGAGGGCTGCGAGGTGGTCGGCGGCGAGCGCCTGGAGCGCGCGACCGAGGGCTTCTACCAGGCCCCGGCCGTCTTCCTCGGTGCGAACAACGGCATGCGGGTCAGCCGCGAGGAGATCTTCGGGCCCTGCGCCTCGGTCATCAAGGTCGCCGACTTCGACGAGGCCCTGGCGGTCGCCAACGACACCGACTTCGGCCTGTCCTCGGGCATCTGCACGACCAGCCTGAAGCAGGCCTCGGCCTTCCGCCGCAGGTCGCAGGCCGGCATGGTCATGGTCAACCTGCCGACCGCGGGGGTCGACTACCACGTGCCCTTCGGCGGCCGGAAGGGCTCCAGCTACGGCCCGCGCGAGCAGGGCAGCTACGCCGCCGAGTTCTACACCACGGTGAAGACCGCCTACATCGCGCCGTGAGCGGAGCGGGCCGATGACCGAAGCCTACACCGGGGTCTTTCCGATCGCGCCGACGCCCTTCGACGAGCAGGGCGGGCTCGACCTCGAGGGCCAGAAGCGGGTGCTGGACTGCATGGTCGACCAGGGCGTCGACGGCATCTGCATCCTGGCCAACTACTCCGAGCAGTTCCTGCTCTCCGACGAGGAGCGGGAGGTCCTGCTCGAGCTCTGCCTGTCCCAGGTCGCCGGGCGCGTGCCGGTGATCGTCACCTGCAGCCATTTCTCGACCCGGATCGCGGCCGCGCGCGCGAAGCGGGCGGCCGAGGCGGGGGCCGCCATGCTGATGCTGATGCCGCCCTACCACGGCACGGGGCTGAGGGCGGACGAAACGGGCATCGTCGAGCACTTCGCCCGGGTCGCCGAGGCGGCGCGGATCCCGATCATGGTCCAGGACGCCCCGCTGAGCGGCGTCGAGCTGCCGGTGCCGCTGCTGGTCCGCCTGGCGCGGGAGATCGCGGAGCTCGGCTACTTCAAGATCGAGACCGCCCAGGCGGCGGCCAAGCTGCGCGCCCTGATCGCGGCCGGCGGCGCGGCCATCGAGGGGCCCTTCGACGGCGAGGAGTCCATCACCCTGATGGCGGACCTCGAGGCCGGCGCAACCGGCACCATGCCCAGCGCCCTCCTGCCCGACCTGATCAAGCCGGTGCTCGACCACCATCGGGAGGGCCGGCGCGACGAGGCCGCCGCCTGCTACGCCCGCATCCTGCCGCTGATCAACTTCGAGAACCGGCAGTGCGGCCTGCGCGCCTGCAAGACCGTGATGATGGAAGGCGGGGTGATCAAGTCCGATGCCGTCCGCCATCCCCTGGCCCCGCTGCACCCCGCGACCCGGGCGGAGCTGCTCGCCCTGGCCCGCGCGCGGGCGCCCCTGGCCCTGACCTGGGGGCGCTGACTTGGCGTCGCCCAAGCCATAAACCTTCGTTGTAGAGCCGGCAAATAAGCCTTCGGCCAATGGCCAGCCGCGGGTGCGCTTCCGAGAGTCCGGGGCGAGCGTCGGATGTTCCGGCGTTCTCTTATCCCCCACACCCTTAGGGAGGGTCCCCCATGACTAGGTCATCACGCCGCCCCCGCCGCCTGCTCTCCGCCGGCCTCGCCGCCGCCCTGACGCTGTCCGCGGCCGCCGCGCTCGCCGCGGTCTCAGAGGGCGACTACGCCGGCAAGACCGCGGACGAGATCACCAAGAGCCTGGAGGCGCAGGGCTACAAGGTGCGCAAGATCGAGACCGAGGACGGCTACCTCGAGGCCTACGCGCTGCTCGACGGTCAGCGCTTCGAGATCTACGTCGATCCCGAGACCGGCAAGGTCGCCAAGATCAAAGCCGACGACTGATCCTAGAGCGTGATGATTCGAAGCCAGTTCGGCTTCGAATCTGAATCTCGCTCTTACTTGAGCAGACAGAGCACGATTCAGATATGAGGTCGGTTCGACCTCATATCATCGTGCTCTGGCCGGCGCGGCAGCGCCGTTCCCTCGCATCCACGAAAGGAGGCCGAGCATGCAGTCCGTCAAGGTCTGGGATGGCTTCGTGCGTCTCTTCCACTGGGGAACGGCGCTGCTGTTCTTCGCCAACTTCACCCTGCTCGACGGCGAGGACAAGCTGCACGCCTATGCCGGCTACGTCGTCTTCGCCCTGGTCCTGCTGCGGCTGGTCTGGGGTCTGGTCGGCAGCGAGCACGCCCGCTTCAGCGCCTTCCGGCCGCGGCCCTCGGCCATCGTGGCGCATCTCAAGGGCCTGTTCGGCGGCGAGACCGAGCTTCACCTCTCGCACAATCCCCTGGGGGCGCTGATGGTCTACAACCTGCTTGCGGTCCTGGTGCTGACCGGCGTCTCCGGCCTGATGCTCGAGAGCGACACCTTCTGGGGCGTCGCCTGGGTGGAGGAGTTTCACGAGATCGTCACAGACTATGGGCTTATCTGTGTCGGCCTCCACGTCGCCGGTGTGATCTTTGAGACAAGACGCTCGAAAGTGAACCTGGTCATGGCCATGTTCACCGGGAGAAAGGAGATTCCAGGGCAAGGACCCTGATCTTTGCGAGACTCGATCCTCCGGTGCCATGGTCGCAAGCACGCTTCCTCTCCAGACCTATCCACGCTTCCGCGGCAGGAGCCTGCTGCTGTGGGGGCTGCTGACCCTCCAGATCGTCTGCACGGTCTTCTTCGTTGTCGACGTCGTCGCCGGCGTGCTCGGCGCGCCGGACTTCCCGGGCGGGATTCATCACGAGGCGCTGGAGTCGGTCGTCGTCATCGCCCTGATCCTGGGCATCGCCTTCACCAGCCTGGTGATCCGCAGCAACCAGCAGCGCCAGAAGCGGATGGAAGCGCAGCTGAGGGCGGCCTCCGGCGCCTTCTTCCAACTGCTCGAGGATCACTTCGACCTCTGGTCGCTGACCGACTCCGAGCGCGACGTCGCCCTGCTCGCGATCAAGGGCCTGTCCATCGCCGAGATCGCAAGCGTGCGCCAGACCAAGGAAGGCACGATCAAGGCGCAGTGCAACGCCATCTATCGCAAGGCCGGGGTCAGCGGCCGCCCGCAGCTGCTGAGCCACTTCATCGAGGAGCTGCTGGGCGAGGGCCTGATCGAGCTGGAGACCGCCGCGCCGCACTGAGCGGTCTTTGAACTTCCTGCCTGTCGCCCGACGGCGGCTGTTCCCCTCCGGCCGCGGCGGATAGAGTCTTCTCGGCCAGCGTCCCCGGTGCCGAGGAGAACCCGCCCGCATGACCGTCGAGACCCTGCTCGCCTTCACCCTCGCCATGGTCGTCCTGTCCCTGACCCCGGGGCCGGGCAGCCTCACGGTGACCGCCCGCGCGCTTTCCGGCGGCTTCTGGTCGGGCCTGGCGGCGGTCGCCGGCCTGGTGCTGGGCGACCTGCTCTACTTGGCGCTGGCGGTCGTCGGCCTGAGCGCCCTGGCGACCGTGATGGGCGAGTTCTTTCTGGTCGTGAAGGTCCTGGGCGCGGCCTACCTGGTCTGGCTCGGCGTCAAGTCCTGGCGCGCGTCGGTCGATCCCGGGTCGGTCCGGCCCTCGGCCGACCGCCGGGGGCTCTGGCGGTCCTTCGGCCTCGGCGTCTTCGTCACCCTCGGCAACGTCAAGGTGATCCTGTTCTACGTCGCCTTCGTGCCGACCTTCGTCGAGGTCGCCGCGCTCTCGCCCTGGGACGTCGCGCTGCTCTGCGCCGTGGTCGCGGCGGTCCTGCTGCCGGCGCTCGGCGGCTACGCCTTTCTGGCCGCCCGCGCCGGCCGCCTGTTCCGCTCCGAGCGGGCGCAGCGCCGGCTCAACCGGATCACGGGCGGTCTCCTGGTCGGCGCGGGAGTCGCGGTTGCGACCCGCTGAGGCCTGGGTCTTGCGTCCCGGCGGCAGCCGGGCGGCGCCGGTCGCGATCCCCGTCGCGCCATGACCCCGCGCGATGTCGCGCTGGCCGTGCTCGCCGCCCTGATCTGGGGAGCGACCTTTCCGATCTCGGCCCTGGCGCTGATGGAGACGCCGCCGATCTTCTTTACCTTCCTGCGCTTCGCCGCCGCCGCCGCCTTCGTCCTGGTGGTGCCGCGACCGGCGGTGCCCTGGCGGAGGCTGCTGCTGGTCGGCCTGCTGCTCGGCGCCGGCCAGTACGGCTTGATGTTCCTGTCCATGACCCGGGGGATCTCGGCCGGCCTGGCCTCGCTCCTGGTGCACACCCAGGCCTTCTTCACGATCCTCATCGCCATGGTGGTCTTCGCCGAGCCCCTGCGGAGCCGGCAGGTCTTCGCGATCGGCCTGGCGGTGATCGGTCTGGCCCTGCTCGTCGTCCAGCGCGCCGAGGCCGGCGAGGCCCTGGGGATCGTCCTGATCCTGCTGGCGGCGCTCTGCGGGGCCTGCGGCAACGGCGTCCTGAAGTCCCTGGGCAAGGTCGACATGCTCGGCGTCGCGGTCTGGATGAGCCTGGCCGTGCCGCTTCCGATGCTGGCGCTGTCCCTGGTCCTGGAAGCCGAGGGAACGCCGGCCGAGCTGTTCCGGACGATCTCCTGAACCACCCTCGGCGCGGTCGCCTATTCGGCGGTCCTGGCCACGGTCCTGGTCTTCGCCATCTGGGGGCGGCTCCTGGCCAGCTACGCCGCAGTCAAGGTGGCGCCCTTCTTCCTCCTGGTCCCGGTCTTCGGCCTGGGCCTCTCCGCCCTGCTGCTGGGCGAGCGCCTGGCCGGACTCCAGATCGGCGGCGCGGCACTGATCTTCCTCGGGCTCTGCATCGCGCTCTGGCCCGCGGCCGCGGCGCGGCGTTGACGTCGCCCCGCCGACGCGGCTTCTAGCTGAATCCCTGGAAGTGCGGGGTTTCCGGGGCCAAGGCCTCGGCCTGCAGGCTCTCGGCCAGGCGGCGGCGTTCCTCGGGCTCGGCGACGTGGCGCAGGATCATCTCGTCCAGGCCCTGGTCCGGCCGGTGCCGGTCGCGCAGCCAGGCCTGGACCTCTTCCTGGTGGAGCGCGCGATGCCGCCGGTTGCGGCTGGGCACGGCGGCCAGGCCGACCGCGGCGCCCTCGATGGCCAGGCAGCCGTGGCGGCCGAGATAGAGCGCGGCCTCGTCCAGGCGCTCCGTCGGCCCGGCCTCCAGCGTGACCGTCACCGACGCCAGCCGGCCGTAGGCGTAATTGCCGGCGCCCTCGGTCTCGTGCATGCGTTGAAGCTGCACCTCGGTCAGCCAGGTCACGGCGAGCGCCGCCTCGCAGCCGGGTGCGTGCTGCAGGGTGGAAGAGACCGCGCCGTAGCGGGTGATGTGGGCGGCGTAGACCACGTCGTAGTCCCGCAGCCAGGCCCGGGTCACCGGCACCGCGGCGTCCTCGCCGTCGAGGTGGCCGAACTTGCGGCCGAGCTGCTCCGGCGCCCGGTTCGAGCCGTGCGCCAGAACCGGCCGGCGCGCGGCGAAGCCGGCCTCGGCTATGGGCCGGGTCTCGCCCGCGGCGAAGAGGTAGGAGCCGGGAGGTGCGGCGAAGGGATAGCCCTTGGCCAGCGCCAAGCGGTCCTCGGCGGCTTCGGGAAGGGGCCAGGGCAAGACGTGCCGCCGCTCAGTCCGTGCAGGGCGGCGGCGCGTCCTTGTCGATGCTCTCGATGCGGTAGCGCGTATGGCAGTCGTCGACCGATTGCCAGGCATGCTTGGACCACTCGGCCATTGCCGCATCGTAGGAATCGAAGGGGCCGATCCATTTCTCGTCTCGGCCGACCGTATTGTGGAAGCGGGTGTCGGTGTACTCCCCGCCGACGACCCAGTACTGCTGCATTGCGGGGGCGCCTCTAGCTTTTTCCAGTCTTTTCGCAGCGCGCCTTCCGGCGCTGGCTCGGGCCTGCCAGGGCGGGCCCTCCACATCAGGGACGTAACACAAGTCTGAATCAGCGTTACTTAACAAGGCGTGAAACCGCAAGTCTGATATGCAGCGCCCGGGAAACTCCCTAGGGCCTTGTTGCGCTTCGGTCACGCAACTTCGCCAAGCGCTTGTTTTTTGCGGGAAATTGGGCCGATCCGCGGTTGCGGTCGAGGCGCCGGACGCCCTGTTTCCGCCCGCGGTTGCGCCCCGACCCGGGATGCGGGCCGAGGCGGGGCCGGGCCGGGCGGGCGGTCAGGCGGCGCGGCGCGGTTTCTGGCCGCGGCCGCGCCGGCGCCGGCCGCCGCGCGCCGGCTTCTTGTTGGCGTTGGCGGCCCTGGGGGCCTTGGGAGCGGGGGCCTTGGCTGCCGCCGCCGGCCGGGCCGGACTGCCTTCGGCGACCTCGAGCCGGCGCTTGGTCAGGGCCTCGATGCCGCGCAGGAAGGCCTGCTCGCTCGGATCGCAGAGCGAGATCGCCGCCCCGGAGGCGCCGGCCCGCGCGGTGCGGCCGATGCGGTGGACGTAGTCCTCTGGGATGTTGGGCAGCTCGAAGTTGATCACGTGGGTGACCCCGTCGACGTCGATCCCCCGGGCCGCGATGTCGGTCGCGACCAGGACCCGCAGCCGGCCGCCGCGAAAGGCCTCCAACGTGCGCTGCCGGGCGGCCTGCGACTTGTTGCCGTGGATCGCGTCGGCGGCGATGCCGGCCTGGTCGAGCTGCTGGGCGACCCGGTTGGCACGGTGCTTGGTCCGGGTGAAGACGATGCTCCGCTCCAGGGCCGGGTCCCGAAGGATCCTGGCGAGCAGGGCCCGCTTGTCGCCGGCGGCGACGAAGAAGACCCGCTGCTCGATGCGCTCCACCGGCGTCGCCGCCGGGGTGACGGCGACCCGCACCGGGTCGCGCAGCAAGGCGGCGGCAAGGCCGGCGACCGCGCCCGGCATGGTCGCTGAGAACAGCAGCGTCTGGCGCCGGCGCGGCAGGGCGGCGGCGATCTTCTTGACGTCGCGGATGAAGCCCATGTCGAGCATCCGGTCCGCCTCGTCCAGGACGAAATGGGCGGCGGAGTCGAGCCGCAGGTGGCGCTGCTCCATCAGGTCGAGCAGCCGGCCGGGCGTCGCGACCAGGATGTCGACGCCGCGGTGCAGGGCCTTGACCTGGGGCCTCTGGCTGACGCCGCCGAAGATCACGGCCTGGCGCAGGGAGAGGTGGCGGCCGTAGTCGCGGAAGGCCTGCCCGATCTGGATCGCCAGCTCGCGCGTCGGCGCCAGGATCAGCGCCCGCGCGGCGCGCGGTCCGGGGCGATCCCGGCTTGCCGAAAGGTGCTGCAGGATCGGCAGCGCGAAGGCCGCCGTCTTGCCGGTGCCGGTCTGGGCGATGCCGAGCAGGTCCTTGCCGGCCAGCAGCTCAGGGATCGCCTGCGCCTGGATCGGCGTCGGTCGGTCGTAGTCCTGCGCGCGCAGGGCGCGCAGCAGGGGCTCGGCGAGGCCGAGCCCGGAAAAATCGTTGTCTGTCACTTGTTGACTCTCTGCCGGGGTGCGGCGCGACGCCGATGGCGAAACGCCGGGCCAGGCCCATGGCAACGTCCCGTGCGCGGCCGGGACGGGCGGTTTGACGGATCCATTCTCGGGATGAGGACGCGGCCGGGGTCTCGGGCAGCGCTTCGCGCGATCGCGAGAGAAGACTTGGGACGGAGAGGTGGCGGCTGGGGGCGGAGATGTCAAGCTTCGTCGCGCCGCCCGGCCAAGAGAGCATCCCGGCGCGGCGCGGCGCCGTATAAGTCAATGTGGCGGAAAGCTTGCGTTAGGCGCCGCTCGCGGACTTGTGAGGACCGGGGACTTGGGCTAGGTTCCGGCCGGTCGGCGAAGCGGATGGACTGCGGCGTAGCGCTTGGCGGCTGACCTCGGGTGTCGTGCGTCGGCAGCGCCGACACCTCATGAAAACCTGGACTTTGGGCTGGAATTGGGATGCAAGCAGTGATGGCGCGTACGACACGGTTCCTGTTTCTTGCTGCACTGGCCGCGTTCGGCCTTCTGGCCGCCGGCACCGCCGGCGCCGCCGAGCCGCAACCCTGGCAGATGGGCTTCCAGCCGGCGGCCTCGCCTGTGATGGAAGAGATCCACGCCTTCAACAATTTGCTCCTGTGGATCATCTCGGGGATCGTCGTATTCGTCCTCGGCCTGCTGCTCTACGTGATGTGGCGCTTCAGCGAGAAGCGCAATCCGACGCCCTCGAAGACCACGCACAACACCCTGATCGAGGTGGTCTGGACGGTGGTGCCGGTGATCATCCTGGTGATCATCGCGATCCCGTCGTTCCGCCTGCTCTACCTGACGGACCGCGATCCCGAGAACGAGATCGAGATGACGATCAAGGCGATCGGGCACCAGTGGTACTGGTCCTACGAGTTCCCCGATCACGGCAACTTCACCTTCGACGCCTATATGGTCGCCGACGAGGACCTCGAGGACGGCCAGAGGCGCCTGCTGACCACGGACAACGCCCTGGTCCTGCCGGTCGACACCAACATCCGCATCCTGGTCACCGCCAGCACCGTGATCCACAACTTCGCCGTGCCCGCGATGGGCCTGAAGATGGACGGCGTGCCCGGCCGGATGAACGAGACCTGGGTCCGGATCACCAAGGAAGGCACCTACTACGGCCAGTGCTCGGAGCTCTGCGGCACCGGCCACGCCTACATGCCGATCATGATCGAGGCCGT
>JANQGU010000403.1 GCA_028282935.1 Kiloniellales bacterium | reverse complement strand
CCGCGTTCAGGTGAACGCGGATAAGCTGCTCTATCTATATGAAATAGATCAAATTATCCCCGTTCAATCGATTCCGATTGAACAGGGTTTGATCTAGGCCCCGCCACCGCGTCAGGTCACCTCGCGCCGGTAGTGGACGCCGGTCTTGCCGCTGAACTCGATGCCGGCGGTCTCGAAGGCGTCCTGCAGCTTGGTCACGGTCTCGTACATCACCCGTCCGCCCTTCTCGAAGCGGACCACGGTCGACTTGTCCAGCCGGGCCGTCGCCGCCGTTTTCCTGATCGACCAGTTGAGCCAGCTCCTGGCAGCCCTGCATTGTCCCGGCGTCATCGTCCTGCGCATCCCCCCGCTTTTTCGGACGCGCAACCTAGCAGTATGTTGGGAAGCAAATCCTGCATGTATACAAACGGACAGTGTACGGATTGGCAAGATTGCGCTAGGATGCGCGCGATGGGAGAGCCACTGGAGACTTGGCGCAGCTTCTGGGACCTGGCCACGCCTTACCAGGCGGCCGAAGCGCTGCGCGAGGCGCACGACGAAGGGGCGAAGGCGGCGGCGCTGGACTGCGCCCTGGCGGCCCGGGCGGACCTGCGCCCCGAGGACTACCGCTTCTGGCTCTGCGTGCTCTGCCTGCTCTACGGCCTGCGGCCCACGATTCACTAGAAGCCGCCCGAATTCCGACCAGATCCCGGGGCAGAGTGCTCTTTCCGACCACCAGCCCGCGGGTCCCGGACGTGCAAGCCGCAGCGGTCCCAAAAGCGCTCAGGCAGATCGCCGTCGCGGCGATCGCGCTCGGCATGGCGGCCTGCGGCCAGTGCCGCGATGCCGCGATTCCGGCGGCCGGGCTCGGCGTCACGGAGCTTCTGGCGAAGGCCGACTGCTTCGAAGGGCGGGACGTGACGGTCAGGGGAGTCGCCGTGATCGTGTTCGAGGGCACGTCGCTCTACCCTTCGATGGACCTGGCCGAGAAGACGACCGAGGCCGGCGTCTGGCTGGGCCTGGGCTACGTGGGTTACAAGGACTACCTCGGTTTCCATGGGAAGTTCGTGAGGATCGAAGGCAAGTTCCATTCCGGTCCCACTGGTCACTTCGGGCTGTGGCCAGGTGCGATCTGGCCCGTGGAGACGATCTCTGTCGTCCCGGCCAAAGACGGCGGCAAGGTAGACTGGTCCCTGGGCGCCGGCCGGAGGTAGAGCCGAGGAAAAAATATGGCTTGCCCGCCGCTCGACCGGGCCTCCCGGCGCGCTTCCAGTTCACCGGAAGGCACGGATTTCCGAGGCTTTCCGGGTGCCGGACGAGGTCGCAGGAGAGGCGCCAGGACGGACCCCGATACCGAGGCCCGATACCGGGGAAGGCCTTCATTTCCGGCCTGCGGATGCCCAAATCCTTGTGACGGCCCGAGGGCGGCGGAAGACCGTGCCGGGCGGCCGGTTCTGGAGACGGGTGTAATGGCGAAGGTCATCGAGGCGGCGGCCGCTTTCGAGCGGCGGGCCGCGAAGACGCACCGGGGCTACCGGCTCTTCATCGAGCCGAGCGACCGGCGGATCCGCGCGGTCCTGGGCGGCGTGACCCTGGCCGACAGCCGCCGGGCCCTGGTCATGGAGGAGACCCGCCTGCCGCCGGTCTACTACTTCCCGCGCGAGGACGTGCGGATGGACCTGCTGATCCCGAGCGCGCAGCGGACCTACTGCCCCTTCAAGGGCAACGCCACCTACTGGAGCGTGGAGATCGGCGGCGAGACCGTGGAGGACCTGGCCTGGAGCTACGAGGCGCCCTTCGACGAGGCGGAGACGGTCGAGGGCTACATCGCCTTCTACTGGGACCGGGTCGATACCTGGCTCGCCGAGGATGCCGAGATCACCCTGCCGGACACGCAGGACGCGCCGGCCGCCGACAACCCCCTGGTGCCCTGGCTGGTCCAGGAGTCCTGGCAGGCGAGTTCGACGCCGGACCTGGTCCGGCGCTTCGCCGAGGCCCTGGTCGCCCAGGGCATGCCGCTGGAGCGCCTGCGCCTGATGATCCAGACCCTGAACCCGCAGCTCTTCGCCAACGCCTACACCTGGCGGGCCGAGACCGGCGAGGTGACCGAGTTCCAGGCGACCCACGCCGGGGTCCAGTCCAGCCAGTTCCGCGACAGCCCCCTGGCGGTGATCCTCAAGGGCGAGGGCGGCGTGCGGCGGCGCCTGGACATCCCCGACCCGAAGCTGGACTACCCGATCCTCAAGGACCTGGTCGAGGAGGGCGCGACCGACTACGTCGCCATGCCGATGCGCTTCTCGGACGGGCAGATCAACATCATCACCATGGTCTCCCACGCGCCGGGCGGCTTCTCGACCGAGAGCCTGGGCCAGCTCCACGAGGTCCTGCCGAACCTGAGCCGCCAGCTCGAGGCCCACGCCCAGCGGCTGTCCTCGCTGTCGCTGCTCAAGACCTACCTGGGCGGCAGCACGGGCGAGCGGGTGCTGAAGGGCCTGGTCAAGCGCGGCGACGGCGAGAACATCCACGCGGTGATCCTGTTCAGCGACCTGCGCGACTCGACCGCCCTGGCCGAGCGGCTCTCCCGCGAGGACTACCTGGCGGCGCTGAACCACTACTTCGACGCCATGGCCGGGGCGGTGATCGAGCAGGGCGGCGAGGTGCTCAAGTTCATCGGCGACGCGCTGCTGGCGATCTTCCCGATCGAAGACCGGGACTGCTGCCACGCCGAGGCCTGCGCGACCGCCCTGGCGGCGGTGCGCGACGCGCAGGCCCGGATCGCGGCCTGCAACGCCGAGCGCACGGAGAAGGGCGAGCCGCCGCTGGCGGTCGGCATCGCCCTGCACCGCGGCGACCTGACCTACGGCAACATCGGCAGCGAGCGGCGCCTGGACTTCACCGTCATCGGCGCCGCGGTCAACGAGGCCGCCCGCATCGAGGAGGCCAGCAAGACCCTCGGCGCGCCGGTCGTGGTCTCCGCCGCCTTCGCCGGCAGCGTCCCCGGCGGCCTGGTCTCCCTCGGCCGCCACGGCCTGCGCGGCCTCAGCGGCGAGCAGGAGCTCTTCACCCTGCCGCCGGAGGACAAGCGCTAGCAGGTTGTTGAAGAAGTCTGTAGCGGTAGTTTGTTTTGCGTGATTCACTGCCCTTGGTTGAGGTTGGGGGTAAGGGATGCGCGGCTCGGACGAAGGCTCTGGATCTCTGTTTTCCTATGTTGACCTGGAAGCCCGGGTGCGGAGGGATCATCCGCTGCGGGCGATCCGGGAGATCACGAACGAGGCGCTGGCGTCCTTGACGGCGGACTTCGATGGCCTCTACTCGCCTCTTGGTCGCCCGTCGGTTCCGCCGGAGCAATTGCTTCGGGCCA
>JANQGU010000349.1 GCA_028282935.1 Kiloniellales bacterium | reverse complement strand
CTGAAGTTCCAGACGCACTTCTCAATCGAGTTGCCGGAGAAGTTGGGCAGCGGCCCGCCGCGGTAGACCAGGGTGCAGCCCTCGCAGGGGCAGTTCACGAACTCGTTGCCGTCGAGATTGACGACCTCGTTGGCGTAGTTGCGGTTCTCGATCTTGGCCATGAAAGGCTCCTCGCTTGCTCGCTGTTCCGTCGAATCCTGCGACGGCGCGCTCAGACCACCTGGAAACCGTGGGCGTAGGGGTCGCGCTCGTCGATGAAGATGGTGTTGAAGCCGGTGATCCGGGCCCAGCCGGCGACCGAGGGGATGATGCCCTGGTGGTTGCCGACGGTGGTCTCGGACTCGATGCGTCCCTGGAAGAGGGAGCCGATGATGCTCTCGTGCACGAAATCCTCGCCGACGGCGAGCCGGCCGCGGGCGTGCAGCTGGGCCATGCGCGCCGAGGTGCCGGTGCCGCAGGGGCTGCGGTCGATCGCCTTGTCGCCGTAGAAGACGGCGTTGCGGGCCATCGACCGCAGCCCCTGCGGCACCGGCACCTCGGCGCGCATGGCCCAGTTGGCGGCCCGCGGCGAGCTAGGGGTCGGCGAGGACTTCGTCCACGAGAGCATCATCGGCAGCCTGTTCCACGGCCGGGTCGAGGCCGAGACCCGGGTCGGCAACCACCCCGGCATCCAGCCCTCGATCGAGGGCTGGGCCCGGATCACCGGCTTCAACACCATCTTCATCGACGACCGCGACCCCTACGCCCACGGCTTTCAGGTGGTGTGACGCCAGGTGCCGGTCATGCGCCGGGGCAGAGGTCCCGGAGCGGACAGCCGTCGCAGGACGGCTGCCAGGCGTGGCAATGCGCCTGGCCGAGCTTTTTGAGAAGCTGGTGGTGGTCGTCGAGCTCGGCGGCGTCCCAGGCCTCCGGCAGGCGTGGCACGATGTGGTCGTAGGCCTGGGCGATGGAGGCGCGCGGGCCGACCAGGCGCAGCCGTGCCAGGACCCGGAGGTGGTGGGTGTCGATGACCAGGGCCGGCCGACGCAGCCTGCTGAAGTTGAGGGTCGCGGCGCTGACCTTGCGGCCGACCCCCGGCAGGCGCTCGAGCCAGGCCAGCGCCGGTGCGACCGGCCAGTCGCCGAGGAAGTCGAGGTCCAGCCGCCCCCGGAGTGCGGTGACCTGGCGCAGGGCGCGCTGCAGGTGCCGCGCCTTGGCCGGCCCGTAGGTGACCGGCCGGATCGCCGCCTCGACCGCCGGAGCGGGCCCGTCGCGCAGCGCCTCCCAGCTCGCGAAGCCGGCGAGCAGCGCCTTGAAGGCGCGCAGGGAGTCGGCGCCGAGGGTGCGGCCGCCGATGATCCCCATGACCAGCTGGCTGACCGGATCGAGATGCCGGAAGGGCCCGGGCCGGCCGAAGCGGGCCAGCAGGCGGCCATGGATCTCGGCGATCAGCGCGGCCTCGCCGTCGAGTGGCAGGAGAAGCTGCATTGCGCTTGATAGTTGCACAACCATGAGAACAAAGAAAGAACATCGACTGCAGCTGCCGGGCGCGGCTGCATGGCTGCCATGACAGCAGGACGGCTTCCACCGCGCGCCGGTCTTGGCTAGATTGGTCATACCAAAAGACCAGCGGGGACCGATGCCTGACGATCGAGCAAATCCGCGTCCGGGGGCGCCGCTTGGCGAGCCTCGCGAGGCGCTGGACCTCGCCAGCCCGCAGGACCCGAGGTTCCAGGAGATCCCCCGAGAGCGGGTCGCCGACCGGGTCGCCCAGGAGCTGCTGCGCATGATCGCCAGCGGCAGCTTGGTGCCGGGCGAGCGCCTGCCGGGCGAGCGCCAGCTCGCGCAGATGATGAACGTCAGCCGGGTCTCGGTCCGGGCCGCGCTGCAGCAGCTCAAGGCCCAGGGCCTGGTCGCCGCGACCCAAGGCGGCAGCACCCGGATCATCGCCAGCTCGGAAAGCCTCGACCGCGGCCTGGGCCGCCTGGTCCGGGCCGACCTGCGCAACCTGCTCGACCTGGCGGAGCTGCGGGCGCAGCTCGAGGCCTGGGCGGCGCGCCGGGCGGCGCGGCTGGCCAGGCCCGAGCAGGTCGAGGAGATCGCCCGGCTCTTCGCGGTCATGGCCGACCCGGAGCGCGACCCGAAGCACAAGGCCGAGGACGACTTCGCGTTCCACATGGCGATCGCGCGGGCCTCGGACAGCCCGGTCTACCTGCACCTGCTGAGCGTGCTGGGCGACATCTTCAGCGAGAACTGCGCCTTCCACCGCTTCGAGCTCTGCCCGACGCCGGACGACGACCGCCGCTTCCTGGCCGAGCACCGGGCGGTGCTGGAGGCGATCCAGGCCGGCGACGAGGCCGCGGCGGCCAAGGCCATGATGGACCACCTCGCCTCGGTGATCGCGGCCTACGCGGCCCTTCCGGAGCAAGCTTCGGCCTCCGCGACCGGCGGCCAGGGATGATCGCAGCGGAGCCCCGCGCCTTCCTGCGGCAACTGTTCCAGGCGGCCCTGGACGCCGCCGATCCGGCCCTGGTCGTGCCGCCGCACCTGCCCTCGCCGCCCGAGGGCCGGACCATCGTGCTCGGTGCCGGCAAGGCCTCGGCGGCCATGGCTGCGGCGGTCGAGACGAGCTGGCCCGCGTCACGGCTGGACGACCTCTCGGGCCTGGTCGTGACCCGCTACGGCCACGGCGCGGACTGCCGCCGGATCGAGATCGTCGAGGCGGCGCACCCGGTTCCCGACCCCGCCGGCCGCAAGGCCGCCGAGCGGATCCTGGAGCTGGCCCGGGACGCGGGCCCCGACGACCTCGTGCTCTGCCTGATCTCGGGCGGCGGCTCGGCGCTGCTGTCCCTGCCGGCGCCGGGCCTGACCCTGGAGGACAAGCAGGAGGTCTCGCGCGCCCTGCTGCGCTGCGGGGCGACGATCTCGGAGATGAACTGCCTGCGCAAGCACCTCTCGGCGATCAAGGGCGGCCGCCTGGCCGCCGCCGCAGCCCCGGCCTCGGTGCTGAGCCTGCTGATCTCCGACGTGCCGGGCGACGACCCGGCGACCATCGCCTCGGGCCCCACGGTGCCGGACCCGACCAGCTTCGCCGAGGCCCGCGCGGTCCTGGAACGCCATGGCATCACGCCGCCCGAGGCGGTCCGCCGACACCTGGAGGCGGCCGAGGACGAGAGCCCGAAGCCGGGCGACCCCCGGCTCGCCGGCGCCGAGGCGGTCATGGTCGCGCGGCCCATCGGGTCCCTGGAGGCCGCCGCCGAGGCCGCCCGCGCGGCCGGCGCCGAGGTCCGCATCCTGGGCGACGACCTGGAAGGCGAGGCCCGGGACCTGGGGCGGCGGCAGGCCGAGGAGGCCCTGGCGCTGCCGGCCGGCGAGCGGCCGCTGGTCCTGCTGTCCGGGGGCGAGACCACGGTGACGATGACCGGCAAGGGCCGTGGCGGGCGCAACGCCGAGTACCTTCTCGGCCTGACCCTCGCCGCCGCCGGCGATCCCCGGCTCCATGCGATCGCCTGCGACACCGACGGGATCGACGGCTCGGAGGACAACGCTGGAGCCCTGAGCGGCCCGGACAGCCTGGGCCGGGCGCGCGACCTCGGGCTCGATCCCGAGGCCTGCCTGGCCGGCCACGACAGCTACGGCTTCTTCGAGGCGCTGGGCGACCTGGTGGTCACCGGCGCGACCCTGACCAACGTCAACGACTTCCGCGCCATCCTCCTGCTGCCCAAATAGTCGGCACCCCGCAGATTTGTCCTCAGCTTTTCACAAAAGGGCGCTAAGCTTCCCGAATGCGACGTATACGTAAAGCCAAGATCGTGGCCACCCTCGGCCCTTCCTCCTCCGACGCCAGGACCATTCGTGCCCTGGTCGAGGCGGGCGCCGACGTCTTCCGCCTGAACTTCAGCCATGGCACGCACGACGACCACCGCGCCCGCCTGGACGTCATCCGCAACCTGGAACGCGAGCTCGACCATCCGATCGGGGTCCTGATGGACCTGCAGGGGCCGAAGCTGCGGGTCGGCGAGCTGGCGGGCGGCGAGGCCGCGCTGAAACCCGGGGCGCGCTTCCGTCTCGACCTGGATCCGGCGCGCGGCGACGCCGAGCGCGCGCCCCTGCCCCACCCGGAGATCTTCGAGGCCCTGGAGACCGGGGCCGAGATCCTGCTCGACGACGGGAAGCTGCGCCTGCGGGTGACCAAGCTGGGCCGGGACTTCGCCGACACCGAGGTCGTCACCGGCGGCACCCTCAAGGACCACAAGGGCGTCAACCTGCCGGGCGTGGTCATGAAGATCTCGCCCCTGACCGAAAAGGACCGCCGGGACCTGCAGTTCGGCCTGGACCTGGGCGTCGACTGGGTCGCGATGTCCTTCGTCCAGCGGCCGGAGGACATCGCCGAAGGCCGCCGCCTGATCGCCGGCCGGGCCGCGATCATGGCCAAGATCGAGAAGCCGGCGGCGCTGAACCACCTGTCAGAGCTGGTCGAAAGCGCCGACGGCTTCATGGTCGCCCGCGGCGATCTGGGGGTCGAGCTGGCCCCGGAGGAGGTGCCCGGTCGCCAGAAGGAGATCATCCGCCGCTGCCGCTTGGCCGGGAAGCCGGTGATCGTCGCCACCCAGATGCTGGAATCCATGATCTCGGCCCCGGCCCCCACCCGTGCCGAGGCCTCCGACGTGGCCACAGCGGTCTACGACGGCGCCGACGCGGTCATGCTCTCGGCCGAGTCCGCGGCCGGCGCGTACCCGCTCGAGGCGGTGCAGATGATGGACCGGATCATCGCCCGGACCGAGAGCGACCGCCACTACGCGCCGATCATCCAGGCCCTGCACCCGGAGCCCGAGAAGACCGCGCCGGACGCCATCTCGGCCGCCGCCGCCCAGGTCGCCGACACCATCTCCGCCGCGGCCATCGTCAGCTACACCACCTCGGGCTCGACCGCCCTGCGCGCCGCCCGGGAACGGCCGGTGGTGCCGATCCTGGTCCTGACCTCGCAGCTCGCGACGGCCCGCCAGCTGGCGCTGCTCTGGGGCGCCCACAGCGTCCACACCGCCGACGTCCGCGACTTCCAGGAAATGGTCGGCAAGGCCTGCCGGCTCGCCGCCAAGGAGAAGCTGGCGGACAGCGGCGACCGCCTGGTGATCACCGCCGGCGTGCCCTTCGGCACCCCCGGCGCGACCAACGTCCTGCGCATCGCCTGGGTGGACTGACCCCGGTTGGACTGACCCTGGCCGCGACGGTCACTCGGCCCCGGCCGGGGCGGCGGCGAGGCGCTCCCGCCGCGAGCGGCGCAGGCTGTCCAGCGTGAAGATGCCCAGGGCCGCCCAGATGCAGAGGAAGGTGACCAGGTGGGCCCGGGTGAAGGGCTCGCCGAAGGCAAAGATCGCCAGCAGGAACTGGGCGCTGGGCGCGAGGTACTGGAACATGCCGATCGTCGAGAGCCGCAGGCGTCGGGCGGCGCTGGTGAAACACAGGAGCGGCGTCGCCGAGACCAGGCCCGCGGCCAGCAGGAGCAGCACGTCGGCCGTGCTGCCGCTGCCGAAGAAACCGGTCCTGCCGCCCATCACCAGGAGGTAGACCACGGCCGCCGGCAGCATCAGCGTGGTCTCGACCAGCAGCCCTTCGGCCGAGCCGATCCGCACGGTCTTGCGGATCAGGCCGTAGAACCCGAAGGTGACCGCCAGGGACAGGGCGACCCAGGGCAGCCCGGCGGCATCGAGGCTGAGGTTCAGGACCCCGAGGCCGGCCAAGGCCACGGCGACGCCCTGGAGCGGCGACAGCCGCTCGCGCAGGACCAGGACGCCAAGGAGCACGCTGATCAGCGGGTTGATGAAGTAGCCGAGGCTGGTCTCCAGCACCCGCTCCGCCACCACCGCCCAGATGTAGATGAACCAGTTGACCGAGATCAGCGCCGTGCTGAGCGCCAGCAGCGCCAGGGTCTGACGGTCGCGCAGCGCCCGGCCGACCGTGGCCCAGCCGCCGGTGGCCGTGATCAGGGCGGCCAGCAGGGCGACGGTCCAGACGACGCGATGGGCCAGCACCTCCAGCGGCGGAACATGGGCGACGGCCTTGAAATAGACCGGATTGACGCCCCAGAGGCCAAAGGCCGCGAGCGCGAAAAGCACGCCGGCCAAGGTCCGCCGCCTGTCGTCCTGCCTCGTCATCCGCGCCTCGCCTAGCGCACTTCCCGATCAGACGCGTTCGCGTCTGGCCGGGAGTAGTGCGCTACCGTGTTGAAGTTAGAGCATTACATCCGGCCAGATGGATCGCAAAGCGAGTCCATCTGATCGGATAATGCTCTAGC
>JANQGU010000340.1 GCA_028282935.1 Kiloniellales bacterium | reverse complement strand
CAGGCGCTGCTCGATGATGAAGCACTCCGGCGCCTTGATGTCCTCCAGGTTGATGCCGCCGAAGGCCGGACCCAGGAAGCGCACGCAGTTGACGAACTCGTCGACGTCGCGGGTGTCGACCAGCAGGTCGATGCCGTCGACGTCGGCGAAGCGCTTGAAGAGGACCGACTTGCCCTCCATCACCGGCTTGGCCGCCAGCGCCCCCAGGTCGCCCAGGCCCAGGACGGCGGTGCCGTTGGAGATCACCGCCACCATGTTGCCCTTGGAGGTGTAGTCGTAGGCCGCCGTCGGGTCCTTCTGGATCGCCAGGCAGGGCGCCGCCACCCCGGGCGAATAGGCCAGCGACAGATCGTGCTGGGTGGTCAGGGCCTTGGTGGCGCGGATCTCCAGCTTGCCGGGCCGGCCGCTGGCATGCAGCCGCAGCGCCTCCTTGTCGAGGGCGTGCAGATCCGGTTGCGCTTTCTTCGAGGCCGCCTTCCCGTTGGAGGTCTGCCGCTTGTCGTTCATTTCTGTGCTTCCACCTGGCTTTGCGGGGGGCAAATCGTAGAGAGCGCCGCTCGGGGCGTCAAAGGCCCTGCAAGTCATAGGGGAAAGAAGGGGGAAAGTCGCATCCCCTATCCCGTCGACCCGGGCGCTGTGCTAAGAAGGGCGCCCGATCCGGGACACGTCCACGCCAACACGACCTGAAGAGAGCGAGCGCCGACGTCGCCGTGAACGATCAGCCCTCATCGACCTCCCGAAAAGCCTCCGATCCCTTGGAAGAGCCGGCGGCGCGCGACGCCGGCGGCCTGCGCCAGCGCCCGGCGCGGCCGCGTGCCGAGGGCGCGCGCCCGACGCCGATGATGGCCCAGTACCTGGAGATCAAGCGCGCCCATCCGGACAGCCTGCTGTTCTACCGCATGGGCGACTTCTACGAGCTGTTCTTCGACGACGCGCGCCAGGCGGCCGCCGCCCTGGACATCGCCCTGACCAAGCGCGGCCAGCACCTGGGCGAGGACATCCCCATGTGCGGCGTCCCGGTGCACGCCGCCGAGGCCTATCTCTCGCGCCTGATCCGCCGGGGCTTCAAGGTCGCGATCTGCGAGCAGATGGAAGACCCGGCCGCGGCCAAGAAGCGCGGCAGCAAGTCGGTGGTCCGCCGCGACGTGGTGCGCATCGTGACCCCGGGCACGATCACCGAGGACGAGCTGCTCGACGCCCGGGCGCACAACTACCTGGCCGCCCTGGCCTGCGTCGGCGGCGACTTCGCCCTGGCCTGGCTGGACATCTCGACCGGCGGCTTCCAGGTCCAGGGCCTGGCCCCGGCCGAGCTCGCCGCCCTGCTCGCCCGCCTCAGGCCCAGCGAGCTGCTCTGCCCCGAGCCGCTGCTCCAGGAACCGCGGCTCTTCGAGGTCTTCGGCGAATGGAAGGCGGCGCTGACGCCGCTGCCCGCGGCGCGCTTCGACAGCGACAACGCCCGGCGCCGGCTGGAGGCGCTCTACGGCGTCAAGGCGCTGGACGCCTTCGGCGACTTCGGCCGGCCGGCCGTCGCCGCCTGCGGCACCCTGGTCGACTACGTCGCCCTGACCCAGAAAGGCCGGCTGCCCCGGCTCTCGCCGCCGCGCCAGGTCGCGCCCGGCGCGGTCATGGAGATCGACGCCGCGACCCAGCGCAACCTGGAGCTGGTCGAGGCCTTGTCCGGCGGCCGCAAGGGCAGCCTGCTGGCGACCATCGACCGCAGCGTCACCGGCGCCGGCGCGCGGCTGCTCGCGGCGCGGCTGCTGGCGCCCCTGACCGATCCGGCTGCCATCGCCGAGCGCCAGGACCGGCTCGGCTATCTGCTCGACCAGGCGGGCCTGCGCGCGGCGCTGCGCGACCACCTGCGCCAGGCGCCGGAGATCGAGCGGGCGCTGTCGCGCCTGACCCTGGGCCGCGGCGGGCCCCGCGACCTGGCGGCGCTGCGCGACGGCCTGCGCGAGGCCGGCGCCTTGCGCGGCGCCCTGGAGGCGGCCGAGCCGGCACCGCCGGCCTCTCTGACGGCGGTGGCCGGCGACCTCGGGTTCCACGACACCCTGATCGCCCGCCTCGACCGGGCGCTCAAGGACGAGCTGCCGCTGCTGGCCCGCGACGGCGGCTTCATCCGGACCGGCTACGCGCCCGAGCTGGACGAGCTGGCGGGCCTGCGCGACGAGAGCCGCAAGCTGATCGCCGGCCTGCAGGCGCGCTACGCCAAGGAGCTCGACATCGCCTCCCTGAAGATCCGGCACAACAACGTGCTCGGCTACTTCATCGAGGTGACGCAGGTCCAGGCCGGCAAGGTGCCCAAGGACGGCGCCTACATCCACCGCCAGACCATGGCCAACGCCATGCGCTTCACCACGGTCGAGCTCTCCGAGCTGGAGCGCAAGATCGCCTCGGCGGCCGAGCGCGCCCTGGCCCTGGAGCTGGAGCTCTTCGCCGACCTGGTGACCGAGGCCACCGCCCGGGCCGAGGAGATCGCCCTGGCCGCCCGCGCCCTGGCCGAGATCGACCTCGCCGCCGGCCTGGCCGAGCTGGCCGAGGAGCGGCGCTGGACCCGGCCCCTGGTCGAGGACTCGGCGGCCTTCGAGATCGAGGGCGGCCGCCATCCGGTGGTCGAGGCGGCGCTGGAGGCGGCGGGCGAGCCGGGCTTCGTCGCCAACGACTGCAGCCTGGACCGGGAGCGGCGGCTCTGGCTGGTGACCGGCCCCAACATGGCGGGCAAGTCGACCTTCCTGCGCCAGAACGCGCTCATCGTGGTGCTGGCCCAGATCGGCTCCTACGTGCCGGCGGCGGCGGCGCGGATCGGCGCGGTCGACCGGCTGTTCAGCCGGGTCGGCGCGGCCGACGACCTGGCCCGCGGCCGCTCCACCTTCATGGTCGAGATGGTCGAGACCGCGGTGATCCTGAACCAGGCCGGCCCCCGGGCGCTGGTCATCCTGGACGAGATCGGCCGCGGCACGGCGACCTTCGACGGCCTGTCCATCGCCTGGGCGGCGCTGGAGCACCTGCACGAGGTCAATCGCTGCCGGGCGCTCTTCGCGACCCACTACCACGAGCTGACCTCGCTCACCTCGAAGCTCTCGGCGCTGTCCTGCCACGCCATGCGGATCAAGGAATGGCAAGGCGAGGTGGTCTTCCTGCACGAGGTCGCGGCCGGCGCCGCCGACCGTTCCTACGGCATCCACGTCGCCAAGCTGGCCGGCCTGCCGGCCGCCGCCGTGGCCCGCGCCGAGGAGGTCCTGGCCCAGCTCGAGCAGGGCGAGCAGGCCGGCAACCTGGCACGCCTGGCCGACGACCTGCCGCTCTTCTCCGCCGCCGTGGCGCCGGCCCCGGCGGCCGCCGAGCCCTCGGCCCTGGAGACCCGCCTGGAGGAGATCCAGCCCGACGCGCTCACCCCGCGCCAGGCCCTGGAGCTGCTCTACGAGCTCAAGGCGCTGCAGCGGGACTGACCTTCGCCGCCGACCCCCGCCGCCGACCCGGGAGACCCGCCATGCCCCATTTGCCCTCGCTGCCCGAGACCGCGACCCTGCTCGACGTCTTCAAGCGCTTCCCGGCGAGCTCGCGGCCCCTGCTGCTCTATCACGAGGCGCTGATGCGCGGGCCCTCGCCCTTCACCGAGGGCGAGCGGGAGCTGATCGCGGCGGTGGTCTCGCGGCGCAACGCTTGCGGCTACTGCGAAGGCGTGCACGCGGCGACCGCGCGGGCCCTGGGCGAGGCGCCGGCGCGGGTCGCGGCGGTCCTCGACGATCCGGTCGGGGCGCGGGAAAGCGCCGAGCTGCGGCCGGTGCTGGCCTACGCCGAGAAGCTGACCCGCGACCCCGCCGGGATCGCCCCGGCCGATGCCGAGGCGGTGCTGGCCGCCGGCTGGCCCGAGCAGGCGCTCTTCGACGCGGTCGCGATCTGCGCGCTCTACAACCTGATGAACCGGCTGGTCAATGGCCTGGGCATCGAGGCCGACGCCGCCTACTTCGAGGCCGCGGCCCGGCGGCTCTCGACCGGCGGCTATGCCGCCATGGCCGAGGCCCTTCCCGAGCGCTGAGCCGGCTCAGGGCCTGGGCGGCAGGCTCGCGCCCGTGGCCGGCGTCTCGTACACGGTGCCCGGCTGGCGGGGCGCCGGGATCCGGTAGGTGACCGGCAGGCCCCGGCGGTCCCGGCCCTTGACGACCACGGTCCAGTTCTTGGGATCGGCGAGGTAGGCCTCCGGATCGTCCAGGGGAATCTCAGCGATCACGCCGCCGCGCCGCTCGGGCTTCTTGCTGCTGCCCAGCGGAATGCCGAGGCCGATCGAAGAGCGCACGCGGCTACCGACGCCGACGCGCACCTGCGGCCGGATACCCGTCCCGCCGTCGGCCTGCGGGGCGCTGCGCTCGACGCCGCGGGCGTCCACTTCCTCGCCCGCCCGATCGACCATGTAGATGCGCTCGATCCGCTGGGTCGGCGGCAGGTTCTCGACCGCGACCTCGACCGCCGTTGGGGGATCGCCGACCAGGGCGGAGAGGACCATCGTCGCCGGCGGCGGCGGTTTCGAGCCGGAGGAGCAGGCCGCCGCGCCGAGCAGGACGGCGAGAAGGACGAGGCGAAGGACGTTGCGCAGCACCATGAAACAGATCCCGTTCTTCCCGGCAGCCCGCAGGGCCCCCATTGCGGACCCAGCCTGATCGCTTCGCCGCGGATTTAGAAGGAGCAATTAAG
>JANQGU010000157.1 GCA_028282935.1 Kiloniellales bacterium | reverse complement strand
TATGCCGTTGATGGCCATTTCAGAAGGTCGGGCATCTATGGATGTGGGAATCTCGCGGCTGCGGATCATCGTAGCCGACGAGCATCCTTTGATACGCATTGGTCTCCAGGAGTTCCTGACCAGGCTCAGCGACCAGGTCGAGATCCTGGAAGCCAAGAGCTTGGAAGACGCGCTGGAGACCCTGGATCGCGAGGGCCCTTTCGACCTCGTCATCACGGATCTCCTGGTCCAGTCGATGAAGGGCTTCGACGGTCTGCGGCAGCTCCATCAGAAGGCGCCGGACATTCCGGTCGTGGTGCTTTCGGTCAAGGACAGCGCGCACGATGTCCGCAGCGCCATCGAGGCCGGCGCCATGGGCTTCATCCCCAAGACCTCGAGCCCCGAAGTCATGGTTAACGCCCTGAAGCTGGTCCTCTCCGGCGGTGTCTATCTGCCTCCCAACGTGCTCCGCGGCGAGCCGGGCCGCTCGACGGCGGCGATCGGCGGCGAAGGCAGCGGCGAGGCGGCCCTGTCGCACCTGACCCCGCGGCAGCGCGAGGTCCTGGCGTTGCTGGCCCAGGGCAAGACCAACAAGCAGATCGCCAACGAGCTGGGCCTGGCGGCCGGCACGGTCAAGGTGCATATGTCGCGGATTCTCAAGGCCTTGAACGTGCACAACCGGACCCAGGCCGTGATCGCGGCATCCCAGTTCGCGAAGACCGGGCAGATCGAACCTTAGCGGTAATCCTGGGGTCCTAGCCCCCCTCGAACCGGCCTCCGGGACCGCTAACAGCAACGGTTCATTCACAAAATACGACGAAAATGGTGTTAACCGGGCTGGCGGCCGGACCTTCTGGCCTGCCGGATGGTTAGGCATGGAGGCAGGCCACACCTATGTCCGAGGAGCAAGAACCGGCGGAAGCGGACGAGTACGGAAATCTACCGCCGCAACCCGGCGAAGGCGTTCCGCTGGTTATCGAATCTTCGATCATCGACGAGCGTGAGGGCGAGGAGCTCGCCATCACCGTCACCAACCTTCCCGACGGCGCCCGACTGTCGGCCGGCCGGAACAACGGCGACCGCACCTGGTCCCTGACCCCGGACCAGCTGGCCGGACTGGAGTTCCAGCCGCCGGCCGGCAGCGACGACGACGAGACCTTCTCCCTGAACATCCGGGTCGCCAACATCGACGAGGGCCTCCTGGCCGCGACCATCGTCGGCGCCTTCGACGTGGAGCTCAACCTCACCGAGGCCCGCGCCGCCAAGGCCATGGCCGAAGCCGAGGCCCAGCGCAAGGCGGAGGCCGACGCCGACGCCAAGGCCGCCGAGAGCGGCAAGCGAAAGGAGGAGGAGAAGCGCCGCCAGGCGGAGATGGAGAAGCGGCTGGCGGAAGCCGAGGAGAACCGGCGCGAGGAAATGGAGCGGCGCCTGGCCGAGGCCGAGGCCAAGCGCAAGGCGGAGATCGAGAAGCGCCTGGTCGAAGCGGAAAAGGCGCGCCAGGAGGAGATGGAGAAGCGCCTGGTCGAGGCCTTCCGCAAGGCCGAGGAGGAGAAGCTCAAGGCCGAGCAGCTGCGCAAGAAGGTCTCGGCCGAAGCCGAGGAGCGGACCCAGTCCCTGAAGGAGCAGCTCGAGCAGGAAGCCAAGCGCCGCGCCGAGATCGAGAGCCGCCTCGCCGCCGCGGAGTCCGAGCGCGAGGCGGAGATCAAGCGCCGGATCGAGGCGACCGAGACCGAGCAGATCGCCGAGCTCGAGCAGCGCCTGGTGGAACGGGAAGCCGAGCGGCAGGCCGAGATCGAGCGCCGCCTGGCCGAGGCCGAGGCGGAACGCCGGGCCGAGCTCGAGCGGCGCCTGGCCGAGGCGGAGCTGAAGCGCCAGGAAGAGCTGGAGCAGCAGCAGGCCATGGCCGCCGCGAAGCGCCAGCAGGAACTGGAGGAGAAGCTCTCGGAGGCCGACGGCAAACGGCAGGCGGAGATCGAGCGCAAGCTGGTCGAGGCCGAAGCCAAGCGGCAGGCCGAAATGGAGCGGCGCCTGCTGGAGGCGGAGAAGCGCTGGCAGGAGGAAGAAGAGAAGCGCCTGTCCGAGCTGCGCGAGAAGCTGAAGAGCGAGGCGGAATCCAAGATCGCCGACGCCAAGGCCAAGGCGGCCGATGCCGACGCCAAGGCCAAGGCCGCGGAGGCCGAAGCCAAGGCCAAGGCCGAGGCCGAGGCCAAGGCCAAGGCCGAGGAGGAGCACCGCAAGGCCGAGGAGGCGATCCGGCGCGAGGTCGAGGAAGAGCGCCGCAAGGCCGAGGAAGAGGCGCGCAAGAAGGCGGAAGAGGACCGCCGCAAGGCCGAAGAAGCGGCCAAGCAGGCCGCCGAAGAGGAGCGCCGCAAGGCCGAGGAACTGGCCCAGCGCCTGGAAGAGGCGGAACGGCGCAAGGCCGAGGCCGAGGCCAAGCGCCTGGCCGAGGAGGAGCGCCGCAAGGCCGAAGAGGAGGCACGGCGGCTTGCCGAGGAGGAGCGCCGCAAAGCCGAAGAGGACGCCAAGAGGGCCGCCGACGAAGAGCGCCGCAAGGCCGAGGATCAGGTCCAGAAGCAGCTCGAGGAGGCCCGGCAGATGGCCGAGGCCGAGCGGCGCAAGGCCGAGGAGGCGCAACGGCAGGCCGACGAAGCCAAGCGCCAGGCCGAGAAGGCGAAGCAGCAGGCCGAGGCCGAACGGCGCCGCGCCGAGGCCGAGCGGCGTCAGGCCGAGGAGGCCGCAAAGCGCCGGCGCAGCGAGGAGGAGCGGCGCCGCGCCGCGGAGAACCGCAAGCGCCCCAAGCCGGAGGCGGTCGCGGAACCCCGCCCCCTGCATCCGGCCGGTGGCAAGCCCGGGCTCGGCGTCAAGCCGGGATTGGGCGGCAAGCCGGCCCCGAGCGGCAAGGCGGAGGCCCTGAGCATGATCGCCCAGGCCTTCAGCACCAAGACGCCGAAGCCCGAGGAGGAGACGGAGCCGCAGAACTCGGGAGACAACCTGGCCGCGCAGGCCCGCGACGAGACCGCCGGCGAAGAGACCGGGGGCGAGCGGAGCGGACGGCGCCGGGCGAGGCGCGGCCGCGGCGGCACTGCCCCGGCCGCTCAGGGCGGCGGTGGCCTGGCCATCGAAGTGAAGAGCACGCGCCGCGACGAGGATCCGGCCAAGCCCGAGAAGGAGGCCAAGGCCGAAGAGGTCAGAGGCCGCCGCGGCCGGCGCAAGTCCCAGGACGACGGGGCGGGAAGCGACGAGGGCGAGGCCGACGGCGACGCGAAGTCGACGGTCGTGCGGGTCGGGGGCTGAGGCCGGCGCCGGGAACCACGGCGAAAAACCTCAACAAGAGAGCCGGACCATAGAAGAAAGCCGGGCGCGATGCCCGGCTTTTCAACGCAACGTCTCTTGGAGCGGCGTCCGGGACGCCAGGCCGATCGGCCGGGCCCTCAGCGCCGCGCCGACTTGAGCCCGCCGCCCTGCGAGCGCCGGCGGATCGACTCCAGCGCCTGCAGAACCTGCGAACGCCGCTGCGCCGCGACCACGACGGCCGAGAGGCCGATCCCGAGGGACAGACAGGCCACGACCACGTAGAACAGGGCGCCGGGCTCGGCCGGCCGGCTGTCGATCAGCGCGGCGAAGACCGCCTCGCCCGCCTGGTACGCGGTGCCGAAGAAGAGGCCGCAGAAGATCGCGGCCAGGATCATGGGCAAGGCCTTCTGCTTCATGAGGACCCCCAGTTCCTTGTTGTCCACTGCATGATAGGCGCCCGAGGACAGGCCTACCGGCTCGAAGGGCGAAAGGGTCGAGGCCGGCAGGGCCGCCGCCTCGATCGTGCCGCTGCTGTCTCGGTCAGTCGTCGACACTGGCTGCAAGCTCCTCGATTCTCTGCTTTCCGAACATCCGCAGGTTGCCGCAACGCCGGCATTGCAGGGCGTAGGCCAGGTAGCACTGTCCGAGCTCAACGGAGGCGCCATGGCGGATCGGCAGCGCGAGGCCGTCGGCGCTCTCGGTGGCGACCAGGCTCCAGTCCGGATAGCCGCAAAGCTCGCAGTTGACGTCGACCCCGGCGCCTTCCCAGGCCTTGGCGACCAGCCTGACGATTTCGACCCGATCCGCCTCCGAGACCCCGGTCTCGGAGGGCGCCTCGGGCGCCTGGGTTTTACTCTTGGGCAGGGTGCCATCGGGTGGTGACATGAGTTGGTCCCTAGTTCGCTAGACGAGTCCGGCCGGCGTGGGGCGCAGCTGCGACGCGGGCCACCCGGCGTTTCCACCGCGATGGAAAGGCGGCGCGCGGCCGTCGGCCAGGCCGAGACTTGCTCGAAAGTTAACTTGGCAGGCGTAAAAAAGGCCTTACCGGACCGCCGCGCAGCGGCCGGAATCGCGGGTCCGCGCGGCCGAGGCCCCAAGCTTCAAGACCGGAACTCGACAGATCTGCCGCCGGATGCGCAGCGCAGATGTCCTGCGCCGAAAAGCAAATGCGGCGGGAGTTGTTGTTCTCCCGCCGCATTGGATTCACTTTCGGCCGAAGTCCCCGTCAGAAGTTGGGGAAACCTCGGTTGCCGCCCGGGAAGGAAGGAAACACGGGCTGCATCACCGGGCTCATCGGGCTCGAATCCTTCGATTCGACCTTCTTGGCGACCGGCTTCTTAGCGACGGCTTTTTTTTTGACCGTCGTGCGCTTTTTCGCGACCGTCTTGCGGGCCACGGGCTTGCGCTTGGCAGCGGTCTTGCGGACCGGCTTCTTGGCCGCAGTCTTCCGCTTCGCGGTGGTCTTGCGGACCGGCTTGCGGGCGGTCGTCTTGCGGGCCGTGGTCTTGCGAGCCGCAGGCTTGCGCTTGGCAGCCGTCTTGCGGACCGGCTTCTTGGCCGCGGTCTTCCGCTTCGCGGTGGTCTTGCGGGCGGTCGACTTGCGGGCCGCAGTCTTGCGGGCCGTGGTCTTGCGGGCCGCAGGCTTCCGCTTGGCCGCGGTCTTGCGAACCGGCTTGCGAGCGGTCGTCTTCCGCTTCGCGGCGGTCTTGCGGACCGGCTTGCGGGCGGTGGTCTTCCGCTTCGCGGCGGTCTTGCGGACCGGCTTGCGGGCGGTCGTCTTCCGCTTCGCCGCGGTCTTGCGGACCGGCTTACGAGCGGTGGTCTTCCGCTTCGCCGCGGTCTTACGGACCGGCTTGCGGGCCGTGGTCTTGCGAGCCGTCGTCTTCCGCTTGGCAGCGGTCTTGCGAACCGGCTTCTTGGCCGCGGTCTTCCGCTTCGCGGTGGTCTTGCGCGCGGTCGTCTTGCGAGCCGCAGTCTTGCGAGCGGTCGTCTTGCGGGCCGTGGTCTTGCGGGCCGCAGGCTTCCGCTTGGCAGCGGTCTTGCGAACCGGCTTCTTGGCCGCGGTCTTCCGCTTCACAGTGGTCTTGCGGGCCACGGTCTTCTTCGCGGCCGGCTTCCGCCGCGCGGTCGTCTTGCGGGCGGTGGTCTTCTTGGCAGTGGTCTTGCGCTTGGTCGTGGTGCGGCGCTTCGCGGCCGCACTACGAGCGGAGACGGTCCGACGACCAGTCGCAGCTTTGCGACGGGTCGTGGCCGCCTTGCGCGTCGTCGTACGCTTTTTCGGCGCAGCTTTCGCCGTTCGAGTCGTAGCCATCTCTCTCACGCTCCTCGGGAATTGGCTAATGGATATGGCTTGGAGATGCCATCAATAGAGATGATCTCAAAAAAACTATCGCGTTAAAGGGTTTCCGAATCGTAAAAATCCGAGGCGGCGACTCGGTGTTGGTCCTGGACTTTCCAAGAAGCAGAAGCAGATCTTCTGATCCGATTCCTCCCTGTGTCTTCGACTTCGAGTGCAGCGTCCAGTGGAGTTCCAAAGCGACTTGCAGGCAAACGCAGGGATGTCGAAGCGAGTTCTTGCCGAGCAAGTTTCGCGATGGTGTCTTCGCGCTTCGCGACGCGATAGGACACGCCGGAAGCTGTCGCTCTTCTTGTCTCCGACGCGAGACTCACCACGAAGCCCTAAGCGGCTTCTCGCGGCTTCTGAGGCGCGAAGACAACGCGCTGATAAAAAAGACCGATTCCAATCAGCGTCAGTCCAAGCCCGGCGAAGGACACGGCACGCAGCAATCCCGTCAGCTCGGCCATGTCGATCAGGAAGACCTTGCCGACGGCAAGCAGCACGATGCCCAGCGAGGCATAGCGCAGCACCGCGTTGGACCAGAGGAAGGCGAGCGCGAGCAGACCGGCGGCGTAGACCAGCCAGACCACCGAGTAGGTGTAGAGCTCGCTGTCGGTCATGCCGGGCAGGGAAAGATCCGGCCCCTGGAAGGCGCGCCGCACCTCCAGGCTGATGTAAAAAAATGTCAGCGCGAGGGCGGAAATTCCGGACGCCATCGCGAAATCGGGAAGCGCGGCGCGCCGCAGCAGCGGAACGAAGAGCGCCGCGAAGGCCGCGGGCACCGCGTAGGCGAGCAGCAGCAGGTTGATCAGCGGCCAGTCGCCGACCGGATCGCCGCTCCAAAGGGGATTATCGGCGAGGACTTGCAGCAAGCCGACCTGCAGCGCGGCCAGCCCGCCCAGGATGCGCCAGGCCCAGTCCATCACCACGCGGGGATAGCGTGCGTTGAGCTGCGCCAGGCCGTAGGCGACGGCGAGCCAGGCGATGCTGTGCAGGCTTTGCTCCAGCAAGCCGTAGCGCGGATGGTCCAGGGCACCGAAGAGGAGCGTGCGGATCTCGAAGCTGATCAAGAGGACGCCGAAGGCGATGCAGCCGGCCTCGAGCAGCATCACCAGGGGACCGTCCTCCTGCTTGCGGAACCACCAGGCGGCGAGGAAGAAGGCGACCGCCGGCAGGCCATAGCCGTAGAGCACCCAGGTGAAGCCGGCCCAGGTGCCCAGCGGGTAGGACAGCACCTCGGGGTTCAGAAGGAGACGGACCAGGACCGCCGCCGCGGCGACCCAGGCCAGGTTGCGCAGCAGGACGATGCGCAGGTTGAGCGCGACCCAGGCCAGCGCCGGCAGCTGAAGCGCCAGGCCGACGGTCAGCCAGGCCCGCTCCAGGCCGATCGCGGTGCCCAGGCCGATCGCCGCGAAGCAGCAGGCGGCGTAGACTCCGAGCGCCCCGTCGTAGCCGGCCTGGTCGCGGTAGCGGGCGAGCAGGGTCGCGGCGCCGAGCGCCAGCGCGGCCAGCGCCAGGGCGACTCCGGCCCAGGGCAGGTCCGCCTCGAAGCGGCCGACGCGCCAGTAGACCACGACCAGGATCAGGAAGGAGCTGGAGGCCGAGAAGGCGGCCCAGACGTCCGGCCGCCGGGCGCCCCAGAGCACGGCGAAGCCGCCGCCGCCGAGGATCAGCCCGAAGATCAGTCCCATGGCCCGGATGCCGGAGGCCTCGATCGCCCCGCCGGCCGAGGCCGAGAGCGGCCAGGTCGCGAGCAGCGCCAGCGCCAGCAGCGTCCCGAGGTAGCTGACGGGCTGGAGGAGGCTGAAGCGCCAGGCGACCAGGACCGCGCCGACCACCGCGATCGTCGCGAAGGCCAGCGAGACCGTGCCGAAGTCGTCGCGCTGCACGAGCCCCCAGAGCAGGGCGGCGGCCGCCGCCGCGGCGATCAGGAAGAGGCGGGCCGGCGGCGCCAGGGGCAGGAAGATCTCCAGGAGGTTCTCCTCCTTCTCCGCCGCCGCCTGAGGCAGCGCGCGCACGAAGAAGCTGACCGCGGTCATCGCCAGGAGATAGAGACCGACCGGCAGGGTGCTGCCGGGTTCCCAGGCGGCGAGGATCCAGAGCAGCGCCCAGCCGAAGGCGCCGCCCAGGGTCGCCCAGGCCAGCCACCACCAGTCCTTGTAGCGGACCACCGCCAGCGCCGCGGCCGAGATCACCAGGAGATAGGTGAAGAGCGGCCAGGGCTGCGGCGTGCCGGTGGAGACCAGCAGCGGCGTCGCGAAGCCGCCGGTCAGGCCGATCAGGGCGATGACCGGCCCCTGCAGCAGCGACAGGGCGATCCCGCCCAGCGCCACCGCGGCCAGGCCAAGGAAAGCGGCGACCGGGCCGAGGAAGCCGTAGAGCGCGTAGGCCGCGTAGAGGCTGGCGAAGGCGATGAAGAGCCCGGCGCCGGCCAGGGCCGGCGGCACGTAGTCCGGACGCAGGCTGGCGACCGCCTTCTGCAGGGGCCGGCGCCGCAGCCATTCGCCGCCGCCGACGCAGGCCAGGCCGAAGAGAAAGCCGGAGGTGACGCGCAGGCCGGGCCCGAGCCAGCCGCGCTCGATCGAGACCTTGACCAGGAAGGCGCCGCCCAGCGCCAGGGCCAGGGCGCCGACCCAGACCAGCCAGCGCGAGGCCAGGGACTCCTCGACGCCGGCCAGCCAGGCGAGCCCGCCTTCCGCCGGCGCGCCCTGCTTGCGCCCCTCGGCCGCGCGGGCGGCGGCGGCCGGCGGCGGCGGCGCGGCCGGCCTCGGCGCCTCCTTTGGAGTCTCTTCCGGAGTCTCTTCTTCGGGCGGGGCCTCGGGCGCGGGCTCCGGGCTCGGCGCGGCCGGCGCCGCCTCGCCTGTCTCCGCCGTCGGCGGCGCCGGTGGCGCGCCCCGCTGCAGCGCCTCGATCGCCGTCCTGGCGGCGGCCAGTTCCGCGCCCAGGTTGGCGACGGCGCGCCGCAGCTTGCGGATGTCCTCCTCGCTGCGGCTGAGGCTCGATTGGGCGATGATCCCGAAGATCGGCGCGATAAGGACGTAGCCGACGATCAGGATCGCGAGCAGCCAAAGCATGGAGTCCATGGTCTTTCCCCCGTGGTCTACGGTTCCGCGCGCCTGGGCGTCAGGCGTCGGAGGCCGGTGCCGTCCTGGCTAGATGGTCGAACTCGCCGCGCTTCCACTGCCGCAGGTGATAGTGCAGCTGCTCGGCCGCCAGGCCGTGCAGCATCAGGCGGAAGCCGGCCCGCAAGGTCGACAGCGGGATGATCGGATGGCGGTTGTTGGAGAAGAAGAGGTGGAAGGGGCTGCCGAGCAGCTTGGCGACGTAGATGCCGATGGTCTCGTCGAGCTGCAGGGAGTTGCTGGCCCGCCAGAAGTCGTTGTTGCGCAGGAAGAGCTGGTAGAGCGGCGTATAGGCCTCGATTGCGGTCTGCAGGTCGACCAGGTTCCAGCGCCCCTCCGGCAGGGTCTCGATCGGGAAGTCGGCGTCGGTGATGGCACGGAAGTTCAGCTTGCCGCGCGGCGCCAGGTCCCTGCCCTGTCGCCGCAGGTGGGCGCTCATCTGGGCGATGAAGATGAAGATGTTCAGATCGTGCTGCAGGAAGACGTCGTCGATCAGGTCCTCCAGCGTGTTCGGATGGAGCGGCACCGTCTCCGCCTTGAAGCCGGGCACATTGTCGGCGATGAAGGCCAGGATCTCGCTGCCGATGTGGAAGTGGCGCAGGATCAGGTAGTTCGCCTCGGGCGTGACGAAGTGCTTCAGGCCCCAGTAGATCAGCCGGTGCAGCCGGGCCGAGGAATGCCAGCGGTTGGGGATCAGGATCCGCAGCACCGTGTTGAGGACGATGAAGGTCCGGGCGATGGGCCGCACGAAGGGCAGCAGCCGGGCCCGCGACGGCCGGCGCATCGAGCGCAGCAGCGCGGTCCGGGCCGAGTCGTCGATCGGGATGCTCTGGTCCAGGTAGAGCGTGAGCCAGGGATCGGGATCCGAGAGCTGGAGGCTCGCCGGATCGAAGTCCGAGGGAAAGGGCCCGGCCGCCAGCTCGGCGACCCGGCCCGGGTCCTGATCGGAGTCCCGCTTGCGTTTGCTCATGTCTTGCCCAACTCCTCAAGCTGCAAGCGATAGAGCCGCGCCGTGACCTTGGCGGTCTTGACGATGTCCTTGACCAGCGCCGGCGTCAGGATGCCGCTGTCGAAGGCCTCCCACATCTTCTCCAGGTGCCGGTCGTCGTTGTCGCCGTGGTAGAGCAGGAAGCTCACCTGCTCCGGCGTCAGGCCGAGCTGGTCCTGGAAGGCCTTGCCCCACTTGAGGGCCAGGCGCTGGCCCAGGCCCTCGATCACGAACATGGCGCCCAGCAGGTCGATCGGGTTCTCGCGGCTGGCCTTGTGGAACATCCAGGCCGAGAGCGCCTCGGAGCCGAGGTTCTTCTCGGCGCTCTGGATCTCCTCCAGGCTGCCCCCGACGGAGACGTAGTTCCGCTCCAGCATCTGGAAGTCGCGGTGCTCCTCCTGGGCGTGGCCAAGGAAGGTCGAGCGCAGGTCGAAGCCCTCGGCGGTGATGTTGGAGGCGGCACGGGCGATCCAGCGCGCGCCCTCGACGACCTGCTGGCGCAGGTTCAAGAGCACCAGCTTGTAGTCCTCGAGGCGCAGCTTGCCCCGGTTCAGCTTGTCGATGATCGGCACCTGGTTGAGCTCGGCCTCGAAGTCGGACCAGACCAGGGTGAGCTGACGGAGCAGCGAGGCCTTGAGCTCGGCGGCGGAGGGCCCCTCTTCCGAGGCCGGCGGCGTGGCGATAGCCGGAACCTCGTCGACCCCGAAGCCGTTTGCCTCCGCCTCCTCCGGCCCGACCACGGTCAGCAGCATGGTCGCGACGATAAAGCGGCCGCTCTCGGGGACCACGCAGAGGATCTTCTGGCCCGGCGCCAGGCGCCGCTCGTTGAAGAGCTCCTCCAGCATGATGAAGATCGAGGCCGAGCCGGTGTTGCCCTTGCTGGCCAGGTTGGTGAAGATCCGCTTCTCGTCGATCGGGCAGCCGGCCTCGGCCGCCGCCCGGATCGTCTTGCCGCGGAAGACCTCCGAGGAGAAGTGATAGAGGGCGTGGTCGATGCCTTGGGGATCGATGCGGCCGGCCTCGACCAGCTCGAAGTAGCGGCGCACGCCGAGCAGGACGATGTTGTCCAGCAGCTTGAGGTCCTGGCGCAGGTGAAAGGCGCCATCGGCCACCGCCTCCTGCAGGCTGGGATAGTTGCTCCAGGGCAGGCCCGGCCGGTTGCCGCCGGTCTTCAGCGCGCCGCCGTACATGCAGGTCTCGAAACGGCCGGCGTAGGAGACCAGGTCGACGAACTCGACCCGCAGCGACAGGCCCTGGCGGTTCGGCCGGTCCTCCAGGACCATGGCGCCGGCGCCGTCGGACAGCATCCAGCGCAGGAACTCGCTGTCGGTGCTGGTCTCGGCGCCCTCGAGGTAGCCGGCGCGCAGGAAGCGGCTGGCGAACTCCGAGGCGCAGACCAGGCCGTTGCGCCGCTGGCCACCGAGGATGTTCGACCAGGCCGACTTCACCGCCATCATGCCGCTGGCGCAGAAGCTGAGGAAGCTGGCGATCTCGGCCTGGGGCAGGCCCAGCTCGCCCTGGACCTGGCTGGCGAAGCCGGGCGCCAGGAGGTCGCCCTGAGAGGAGGCGGCGGCCAGCATCTCCAGCTCGCCCAGCACCAGCTCGCTGCGCCCCAGGGCGTCGCGCGCCGCGGCGGCGGCCATGCCGGCGTTGCTGTGCAGCGGCCGGCCGTCCCGGTCGAGCGCGTAGTGGCGGGTGGCGATGCCGTTCTGCCGCAGCGCCTTGTTCTTGATCCGCCGCTGCCGGGCGTCGAGGGGGCCGAGGTAGCCCTCGACCGCCTCGTTGCCGACCGGGTCGCCCGGCAGGAACTTGCCCAGCGCGGTGATGTAGGCGCGCCGCGCCGCCAGAGGCATTGCAAGTGCCGTCATGCCGCCTTCTCCCCCAGGACCTCGCGGCGCGCCAGCTCCCTGGCCGCGACGTGGTCGGTCTTGCCCGTGCCCAGGACCGGGAGGCGCTTCACCGTCAGCACGGTCCTGGGGACCATGAGCTCGGTCGCGCCCTGGCTGCGGCCCCAGTCGCGCAGGGCCGGCAGGGCCGCGTCCTCCTGCTCGGTGACCAGGACCAGTTGCTCGCCCTTGCGCGCGTCCGGCAGGCTGACCACGGCGTGCAGGCTGTCGGGCCAGAGGCCGCTGGCCAGGGTCTCGACCGCCGAGAGGGAGACCATCTCGCCGGCGATCTTGGCGAAGCGCTTGGCCCGGCCGAGGATCCGAACGTAGCCCTCGGCGTCGATGTCGACGATGTCGCCGGTGTCGTACCAGCCCTCCGGCGGCGGCTCGAGCTGTCCCGGCTTCTCGGCCCGGAGGTAGCCGAGCATGACGTTGGGGCCGGAGACCGAGAGCCGCTGCCCCTCCGCGATGCCGGGGACCGGCTCCAGCCGCGCCGCCATGCCGGGCAGCAGGCGGCCGACCGTGCCGGCTCGGTAGTTCATCGGCGTGTTGACCGCCAGGACCGGGGCGCACTCGGTCGCGCCGTAGCCCTCGAGGATGCGCTTGCCGAACTTCTCGACCCAGGTGCGGCGGGTCTCCTCGCGCAGCTTCTCCGCACCGGCGAAGACGTGGCGCAGGGCGTAGAAGTCGTAAGGGTGCGCGACCCGGGCATAGCCGGTGAGAAAGGTGTCGGTGCCGAAGAGGATGGTCGCGTTGATGGCGTAGGCGATCTCCGGGACGATGCGGTAGTGCAGCGGCGAGGGATAGAGGAAGGTCCGGGTCCCGGCCAGGAGCGGCAGCAGCAGCCCGCCGGTCAGCCCGAAGGCGTGGAAGACCGGCAGGGCGTTGAGGACCACGTCTGTCGGGTTGAAGTCGACCCGCGCCGCGAGCTGGTTGCAGTTGGCCAGGATGTTGGCGTGGCTGAGCACCACGCCCTTGGGCGTGCCCTCGGAGCCGGAGGTGAAGAGCACCACCGCCGGGTCCCGGGGATCGCGGCTCGCGCCGTGTCGGCCGAAGCGCAGCAGGGCCCGGCGCCAGAGGCCGAGCAGCTTGTCGCCCAGGCCCAGGCTCTCGCGCAGGTCCTCCAGGTAGACCAGCTCGACCTTCTCCGCCAGGGCGGCCGCGACCTCTTCCAGCCGCGCCATCTCGACGAAGCGCCGGGAGGTGTAGACGGTCCCGATCTCGGCGGCCTTGCAGGCGGCCAGCAGGTTGGCCGGTCCGGCGGTGAAGTTGAGCATGGCCGGGACCCGGCCGAAGGCCTGCAGCCCGAAGAAGGTGACGGCGACCGCGGCGGCGTTGGGCAGCAGGACGCCGGCGGTGCCGCCCTTCGGCACCTGGCGGGCCATGCGGGCGCCGAGCACCAGGCTGCCGAGCAGCAGCTTGTCGTAGTGCAGCGGCTCGCGGTTGATGTCCTCCAGCACCTCGGCCCGGCCGCCCTGGACGGCGCGCGCCTCGAGCAGCGCCTCGAAGAGGCTGCTGGTCTTGTGGTTCTGGGTCTCGAAGATCATCTGCGACATGACGTCGTAGAGCTGCCGGCCGATGACCTGGCGGCGGCGTCGGCCCTTGAGCTCCGCCGGCACCTCGAAGCGGCGCGGCGCCAGCACGGTGACGGTGATCTTGGGGAAGAGCCGCCGGCGCAGCTTGCCCTTGAGGCGGGTGAAGTGGCTGTGCTGGGCGCCCTCGATCCGGACCGGGACCACGGTCGCGCCGGCCTTGTCGGCGACCATGCCCGGGCCGTCGTAGACCTTCATCAGCGAGCCGGTCACGGTCAGGCGGCCTTCCGGAAAGATCACGCAGTGCTTGCCCTTGGCGACCTCGCGGATCAGCGACTTGGTCGAGAGCGGCCGGGTCGGGTCCATGGGGAAGGCCTCGACCAGCTTCATGAAGGGCCTCACCCACCAGCGCTGCGCCATATGGGTGTCGATGGCGAAGAGCGGCCGGCCGGGCAGCAGCGCGGCCAGCAGCGGCCCGTCCAGGAAGGAGGCGTGGTTGACCACGATGACGGCAGTGTCGCCGGCGGCCTTGAGGTGCTCCAGCCCGCGGACCTCGACCCGGTAGAGCAACCGGAAGATCCCGCCGACCAGACCCTTGACCACGTGGTGCGACAGCAGACGGCAGGCCTTGATGGCGACCAGCACGTTGGCCAGGGCCACCACCAGGAAGATCTCGGCGATGCTGAAGCCGAGCTCCAGCAGGAGGTAGCTGACGCCCGCGGCCGCGACCATGAAGAGCGCGTTGACCACGTTGTTGCTGGCGATGGTCCGGGCCCGTTCCTGGGGTTCGGCCTCGCTCTGCAGGATCGCGTAGAGCGGCACGATGAAGAAGCCGGCGGCGGCGGAGAGCAGCAGCAGGTCGATCAGGATCCGCCAGGCGCCGGGCGAGGCCAGGTAGCCGGCCAGCGCCAGCTCGGTGCCGAGGGGCGCGAGGCGCACGCTGGCGAAGTAGAGGTCGAGCGAGAAGACCGCCATGCCGAGCGCGCCGAAGGGCACGCTGCGGGCCGAGATCTCGCCCTTCAGCAGGCGCTCGCAGAGGATCGAGCCGAGCGCGATGCCGACGGAGAAGACGGTGAGAAACAGCGTCAGGACGTGCTCGTCGCCGCCCAGCTCGGTCTTCACGTAGCTCGGCGCCTGCGTCAGGAAGACGAAGCCGACCAGCCAGAACCAGGAGATGCCGAGGATCGAGAGGAAGACGGACTCCTTCTCGGCGGCGTGGCGCAGCAGCCTTACCGTCTCGCCGAGGAAGTTGTAGTTGACCTTGAGCCGGGGCGCCGCGGCCGGCACCCGGGGGATCGCCAGGCTGGCCAGCCAGCCGGCCGCGGCGACGCCCAGGACCAGGCCGATCACCAGGTCGCTGCCGTTGCCGCGCAGGATGGTCTGGGCGCCGGCGATCATGCCGAAGAGGATGGCCAGGGAGGTGCCGGCCTCGATCACCGCGTTGCCGGTGACCAGTTCGTCGCGCTTAAGCTGGTCGGGCAGGATGCCGTACTTCAAGGGGCCGAAGAAGGCCGACTGCAGGCCCATGAAGAAGAGCACGGCGAGCAGAAACTCCGGGCGTTGGGTCGCGAAGCCATAGGCCGCCAGGCCCATGACGCCGAGCTCGAGCAGCTTAACCGCCCGGATCAGGCGCGCCTTGTCGAACTTGTCCGCGAGCTGCCCGGCGGTGGCCGAGAAGAGGAAGAAGGGCAGGATGAAGAGGCCGCCGGCCAGGGTGACCAGGAGCTTGCCCTGCTCCGGGTCCTGCACCAGGCGGAAGGTGATCAGGGTGACCAGCGCGGTCCTGAAGAGGTTGTCGTTGAAGGCACCCAGGAACTGGGTGACGAAGAGCGGCAGGAAGCGCCGGCTTCGCAGGATGTGATAGGCAGACTGAGACATCTTGGTCCCCCCCTCTGGATCAGAAGTCGTCGGTCTTGGCGGCCGGCAGCAGCCGGCCGCCGTCGAGGAAGCCGCGGGTCGCGGCGATGGCATCGCCGTCCCGGGCGATGAAGGTGTGCAGGGCCTCGACCCGCAGCGCCGCGTCGCCGCCCTCCAGCGGCGTCTCGACGACGCGGACCACGCCGTCGTCGTCGCCCGGCAGCAGCGGGTTGTAGCCTTCGCCGTCGCAGCAGCCGCCGGCGATGATGCCGAGCGCGACCTCTTCCGGCAGGGCCGCGGGCAGCGGCTTGTCTTCGGCCAGCTCGGCGAAGCTGGGTCCGAGGATGAAGCGGGTCGGCGTCCAGCGGTCGAGCCTGCGGGCGATCAGCGCGCCCTGGTTGGGCGGCGCCAGCATGACCACCGGCCCCAACGCGGTCCGCGCGCGCCAGGCCGGGTCCCGGGCCAGGGCCGCGCGCAGCACCAGCGCACCGAGGGAATGGGTGACGAAGGAGACCTTGGCCACCCGCGGATGGCGGTCCAGCACCTCGTTCAGCCAGAGACCGTGGGCCTCGATGCCGGCGGTGAGGCTGGGATAGCGCAGGGCGACCACCAGCCGGCCCTCCGCTTCCAGCGCCGGCCGCAGGTCGTGGAACATCCGCGGCGTACGGCCGAGACCGTGGAGCAGGATCACCAGCTCGCCGGCGGACTCCTCGGGACGCAGCGCCAGGTAGGCCGCGCGGCAGGCTTCGCCGAAGCCGCGCTCCGCCACCGCGCCGGCGGGATCGAGCACCCGGCAGCGCCCGGTCACGGCCTGGGCCTGCAGCCGCCAGCCGGCCGCGAGCGCCCGGTCCTGCCAGAGCTGGGCCTCGGCGAAGACGACGAAGCCGACGGCGCTCAGCAGCGCGACCGCCAAGAGGCCGCGGCGCAGCCGGCGGCCCAGCCTGGAGCCACTGCGGATCGAGGGCGACATGTTCCTAGTCCGCCGGTCCGCTGAGGGCCAGCCAGCAGGCTTCGGTCAGGCGCCCGGACAGCGCCGTCATCGGCGCGTCGATCTGGCCGTAGACCTTGAAGAGCGCGGGCTGCAGGACGATGCCGAAGACCAGCGCGTTGGCGACGTCGGGGTCCTGGGCCGGGATCTCGCCGCGCTGGATCGCGTCCTCGATGACGCCGCGCAGGACCCGGACCGGCGTCCTGGCGTCGGCCGGCATCCTCTGCAGCTGGCCGTGCTGAACCAGGAGCAGGAAGCGGAACATGTCCGGGTCCTCCTCGAAGAGCACGCAGAAGGCCTTGACCATGGCCGCGAGCTTCTGGCGCAGGCCGCTCTCGCGGCCCTGCAGCTCGTCGATCTCACCCGCCAGGCGCAGGTAGTTGGCCGTGAAGAGCTCCTGCACCATGGCGTCCTTGCCTTCGAAATGACGATAGATCGCGCCTTCGGAGATACCTGCGCCCGCGGCGATGTCGCGCGTCGTCGTCTGATCGACGCCCTTCTCGGCAAAGAGCTTGAGCGCCGAGCTTTCGATCTTCGCTTTCGTCGCCAAGGCTCGTGGCATGATCTTTCTCCCGAAGTAAGTGAACACTCACTTGCGTATCCCAGACCTCGATTTCAAGCCCCCCGAGATCTTTTTCGCCACCGGCAGCGACAAAACTGTGGCAATGCGCCCAAGCTTTACGCTGGAAGTCCTTTTGGTCACAGTGTCGGGCGAGATCCGCCAAATCCCTGACTCTCCAGGATAAGCGCAGGACCACAGGTCCAAGCCCTAAGCAAGACTGAGCAAAATGAACCAATCGTTAACCAAGATCGACCGAGAGCCGCGCCTGGAGTCCTTCGACTGGGGCAGCATGACTTGGCTTCTGGACGCGGAGAGCTGGGCCGGGGCCGAACTCAGCCTGGCCCGCATGACCCTGGAGCCCGGCCGGGCGGCCCCGCGGCACCGCCATCCGGACTGCCAGGAGGCGCTGCATCTTCTAATCGGGACGGTCGAGCTGCGGGTCGGTGCCGAGTCCCGCCTGCTGGAGGCGGGGGACTCGGCTCTGATTCCCGAGGGCGCCGACCATGATCTGCGGAACCCCGGCGGCCGGCCCGCCGTGCTGATGATCGCCTACGGCTCGGGGGCCAGGCGCTACGAGGCGCTCACCTAGCAGGCTGTTGAAGAAGTTGGCCAGGGCCGGGCGATGAAGTGGGAGTCGTCGCCGTTGTGGAAGCGGATTTCTCCGGTGAGCGATCCGTCCTCTTG
>JANQGU010000097.1 GCA_028282935.1 Kiloniellales bacterium | reverse complement strand
TTGGGAGGTTTTCGACATGCTGCGCGGCCAGATTTCCATAGCGACCCGGATTTCCATTGCCACGGCGGCCCTGCTGGCCCTGGCCGGCTGCGCCGAGACCGGCAGCAGCCCCGAGCCCCGCGCGGAGACCGCCGTCGGGGTCGAGCTCGAGACGGCGACGGCCACCTGGCGGCGCAACACCGCGTCGATCTACGACGTCAGCTTCGCCCTGAACACCGGCGCGCTGCCCGCCAAGATCCACAGCGTCGAGGCCGAGGTCGAGGGCCAGGCCAGCCGGATCCCCCTGGACCGGCGGGCCGAGGGGGTCTACGGCGGCGCGATCCCGGTGCCACGCTGCACCGAGACCGCCAGCCTGCGCCTTCTGGTCAGCACGGAGTACCGCGAAGGCCGCCGCCGGATCATCGAGGAGATGGACGCCCCGGCCGAGGGCCCGATCGAGATCGCGCTGGACGGGCGGCCGCCGCTCGACTGCGCGGGCTTCGAGCGCTTCTTCCTGCGCCACTTCACGGTCGACGACACCGCCGACGCCGTCGACGCCGAGCCCGGCGACGGGCTCTGCGCCACCGCCGCGCGCCAGGACGGGGGTGCAGTCTGCTCGCTGAGGGCCGCGATCATGGAAGCCAACGCGCTGCCGGGCCCCGACCTGATCCTGCTCCGACGCGGCACCTACCAGCTCACCCTGGACGACGAGGCGCGGCCCGAAGTCCTGGGCGAGGCCCGCGCCGAGGTCGGCGACCTGGACATCACCGACGGCCTGACCATCCTCGGCATCGGCGATCCCCGCAACGGCATCGTCAAGGTGCCCGGCGTCGAGGCCGGCCAGCGCTTCCGGGTCTTCGAGGTCCACGCCGACCCCGAGGAGGGCGGCGAGTTGGGACCGCGGGTCGAGCTGCGCAGCTTCCGCATCGCGCGCGGCCTGGCGACCAACGCCCCCGGCGGCGCGATCCTGAACCACGGCGCCCTGCGCATGGACCTCATGCGGCTCAGCGAGAACCAGGTGGTCTTCGGCCGGGCGGGCAAGGCCTCGCAGCCCGGCGCCGGCGGCGCCATCGCCAACTTCGGCCGCCTGGTGATGACCCGCTCGATCGTGCAGCGCAACCTCGTCGCCGGCGCCATTGCCAATCCGGAGGACGCCAGGACAGGAGACGCAGAGCCGGAAGACGCCGCGGCCGCCGCGATCCACAGCGGCCGCGCCGGCGGCATCTACAACGCCGAGGGCGCCTACCTCGAGGTCGAGGAAAGCCTGATCGGCGCCAACACGGCGCCCGCCGGCGGCGGCCTCTTCAACGAGGCCGGCGCGCAGCTCCGCCTGACCAACAGCACCGTGGGCGAGAACGAGTCCCTGATCGCCGGCGGCGGCCTGGTCAACGACGGCGAGGCCATCTTCAACAGCGCCACCATCGCCTTCAACAAGTCCCTGACGGCGGCCGGCGGGATCGAGGTCACCGGCCGGCTCGAGATCACCAACAGCATCGTCGCCGAGAACTCCTCGGAGGCCGGGCCCGACTGCGTCGGCGAGATCGCCAGCAGCGGCGGCGGCAACGCCTTCGGCCAGGGCAACGACTGCAAGATCGTGTCCAGCTTCGGCAAGGACCTGCTGTCCGGGGACTACGGCATCGAGGAGGTGCTGAAGCTCAACGACGGCCTGGTGCCCAGCTACGCGCTGAAGCCGGTCGTCGGCGACACCCGGGTCTCGCTGATCGGCAAGGGCGCCGGCCAGGACGCCTGCGCCGCCAAGGACCAGCGCACCGCCGCCCAGCCCAGCGACGGAGACGGTGAAAGCCGCTGCGACCCCGGCGCGGTCGAGTTCGAAAGGCCCTAGGACCGGCTCAACACCTGCGGTTGCTTCCGGTTGCCGGGAGGGCGGCAGGCACGGCTACGCCGTCAGCGCCGAGGGCGGCCTCAAGCCAATGCATCGTCGCATTCCCCCTCGGCCCAGTCAGACCAGAAGGCTATCCGTGTCTTCACCGGCCAAGGGTTGATATCCCAACGTCCGAAGAACTCATTCTCCAGATAGTTCCCCAGGTTGGCGCCGTAGTAGATGATGTCCGACTGGTAGACCGAGAAGACCGGGTTGCCGGCCGCCGAGGGCTCCGAGGGCAGATAGCGGTGCGAGAAGATCGGGATCAGCTTTGGCGCGGCTTCGCAGAACGGTCTGAAGGCCTTGATCCTCCCGGCGAGCGTTTCGGGTTTCGGTCCCCAGGCGGGCAACCAAAGGTCGCTGTGTTCGATATCGAAGCAGAAACCTTCGAAGGGCCAAGCCAAACGCTCGGCGATTACTTCGTCCGCTGTCCTGGCCCAATGCGTGAAGCTGTCGGACCCGCCGGTCATAGTTTCGAGAAAGAAGCGAAGGTCCGGCGGGAACTTAAGGCCCCATTTGCGCTCTGCAGCATCGAGCTCCCCGGCGCTTAGCCCAGGCCCCCACTCGATTCGTCCGGCAGACCTGACCCGCAGGTTGTCGAGAAACGCCCGGTCCAGGGTCATTCGGGAGGCGCGCCCGCCAGGGCCTCCTTCAGGAAGCTCATGGCGAGCTGCAGGCCGCGCTCGTCGATGGAGTGGCCGAGGCCGGGGCGGAGTTCCTGGGTCACCGGCACCTGGTTCGCCTCCAGGGCCGCGACCGCGGCCGGCAGCGCCTGGGCCGGGACGACCTCGTCGGCGGCGCCATGGACCAGCAGCACCGGCGGCCGGCTCCGGATCTCGGCGGGCAGCAGCTCGGGCGCCAGCAGCGCGCCGGAGAAGCCGACGATGGCGCCGAGAGGGACCTCGCGCCGCAGCCCGACGTGGAGCGCCATCATGGTGCCCTGGGAGAAGCCGACCAGGGCCAGGCGCTCGGCCGTCAGCCCCGCCTTCGCCAGCTCGGCGTCTAGGAAGCCCTCGAGGATCGGCGCCGACATGCGGATCCCGCCCAGCATGGCCTCGGGCGTGCGCTCCTGCAGCGAGAACCACTGCCGGCCGAAGGGCGCCATGTCGCAGGGAAAGGGCGCGTTGGGCGAGACGAAGGCGGCCTCGGGCAGGACCTGCGCCAGGTAGGGCGCCAGCGAGATCAGATCGTTGCCGTCGGCGCCCAGGCCGTGCAGCAGGACGACGAGCTGCTTCGGGGCCTGGCCGCTGGCCGGCGCCAGGCGCGGCCCGTCGAGGTCGAAAGCTGTGGTCATGCGCTGTTCCTTGTCCCTTTGCCGTGGTCATAAGGCGGCGGCCCGGCGGAGGCAATGCTTCAGTCGCGGCACCTTGCTGGGGTACAAGGTGCGCAACCCGTCACCACCGCCGAGGGTCCAGGGATGATCAAGCTCTACAAGAAGGACGGCGACCGCCTGCTCTATTGGGAGACCTGGGAGGACGGCGGCAAGCACACCATGCACTGGGGCGTGGTCGGCGACGAGGGCGAGACCCAGGCCCTGAGATCGGGAATGTTCCGCAAGGCCGACAAGGCCGTCGCCGAGGAGATGGCGCAACGGCAGCAGGAAGGCTACGCCGAGATCGACGAAGAAGACCTGCAGAGCGTTGTCGTTCAGTACCGGACCGAGACCTGGGGCAACGCCGAGGATCTGGAGAGGCGGCACGGGATCGAGGAGCTGCTCAACGACCAGCTCGGCTGGACCGGCCTCGGCCATTGCGACGGCGGCTCCCTCGGCAGCGGAACGATCGAGGTCTGCTGCCTGGTGGTCGACGCCAAGATCGCCGCGCCGGTCATCGTGAACGCGCTGAAGGAGGCCGGGCAGCTCGAGGGCGCGGTGATCGCGCGGGAACTCGAAGACGGCCTCGACGTTCTCTACCGAAGCGAGTCCGAAGGCGGCGCCGATTAGCGGGATCGGCCGCTACCGCTTCGGATGGCATCGCCCCGCCACCGAGCGGAGAAACCTCCTAGTCGCCCTCGCAGGGGAACTCCGCCGACAGGGCGTCGTAGACATGCCGCATCGCAGGTTCTTCGGAGGGGCGCTCGTGACTTTCCAGCGCCGCAACGGTCGCCGCCGCCGTAAGCCGCAGTCGGTTGTGCATGATCGAGCCCGCGCCCTTCGGCCTTTCCCCGATCCCGTACCAGGGGTTGCAGAAGGCCGGCGTCTCATCGACCTCTTCGGAGATCGCCGCGGCCGTCATGAAACCGGTGATGTAGCCGAAGCAATGCGACACCGAAACGTCGATGACCTTTTTGAGCGACCTCCTGCCCGTCGCCTCGGACCGCAGAACCAGATCGCGCTGCCGCTCCGAGTTCGGGTTTCTCTCCGCGAGCCAACGGCACGCCTCGCCAAGGCTTTCGAGATCGTCTTCTCCCGACCAGGCGCAGTTCCGCCCGGTCTCCTCTCCCTCGGACACGGCGTCGACGACCGCTGCGAGCCGGGCCGTCTCGTCCAGACCGTCGCGGCCGAGCGTCGCGATGAGCCCTTTCCCATAGGCCTCGAAATCGAAGCCAGGTGCGACACAGAGCTGGCTTCCGGCATGCCTCTGTCCGATCGCGGCGAAGCCCTCCGCCAGCCCCAGCAGGAAGTACTCGCACGGACTGTCCTCGGTCTTCCAGGCGCCGTCCGCCCCGAAGGTCTCCGTCTCCCGGCAGTCGGCCATCTGCCCGTCGATACCTTTGTGAATCCGGGCCGACGTCTCGGAGCTCTTGCCTGCTTCCACCTTAGGCTCAGAGACGCAGGCGCCGAGAAGCAGGACGAGGGCGAGCGGAAGCCGCAGCGAAGGAAACCGGTCCGAACCCCAAGGCGACATACCATCCCCACTAAAGAACGAGCGCCGCGACAGAGCGCCGCCGCACAGAAGAGACCTTACCGGGCACCGGCCAGCGCTGATGACTGACCGAGCGCATCTTAGCCAATAGGTGGAACAATGACGAGTTGGCTCTCGCGGGCCTTGAAGGCGACGAGAGCGATCAGCGGCGCTACGTCGGGGGTCCGCCGCCGCTGAAACGCAGACCACGTCGCCAGGCTAAGGCCCGGACGCGTCCGCCGGCACCACGTCGAGCTTGCGGACGTGCCAGAGCAGGCGGGCGGCGACGCCGCGCCAGGGGCTCCAGGGCGCGGCCAGCCTGCGCATGCGCTTGGCGTCGGGGCGTTTCTTCAGGCCCTTGATCTTCTCCATGCCGATCATCAGGCCGACGTCGTCGGCGGGCCAGACGTCGGGCCGGCCGTAGGAGAACAGCAGGAAGCACTCGGCGCTCCAGCGGCCGATGCCCTTGAGCTTGACCAGCTCGGCGATGGCCGCCTCGTCCTCCATCGCCTCCACCGTGCCGAGGTCGACCCGGCCCGAGACCAAGTCTTTGGCGATGGCGCGGCCGTAGGCCGTCTTCTGGCGGCTGAAGCCGACCGTCCTGAGCTCCTCGTCGTCCAGGGTCAGGAAGGCCGCCGGCGTCACATCCTCCTCGACCGCGTCCAGGCGCGCCTGCAGCCGGCCCCAGATCGCGTTGGCCGAGGCGACCGAGACCTGCTGCGCGACGATGATCCGCAGCAGGGTGTCGTAGGTCGGCGGCCGGTAGCGCAGCGGCGGCAGGCCGTGGTCGCGGTAGGCGCGGCCGAGGTCGGGGTCGGCCGCGGCCAGGGCCTCGCAGCCCTCGGTCAGGCTGTCTTCGCAGATCACCGCGCGCATGTCCGGGAGACTGGCCTGCCCGCCGCCCGCTGGCAAGCGCGCGCCGGCCCGCCGGCCACGGCCTGGTGACAGAGGCTGCCAAGCGCCGCCCTTGCGGAGACCCGGCATCTTGTGAGCAAATGACGGCGGCATGGCCGACGTCGTCACCCGCTTCGCGCCTTCGCCCACGGGCTACCTGCACCTGGGCCACGCGCATTCGGCGCTCTTCGCCTGGCACAGGGCGAAGGAGGCCGGCGGCCGCTTCCTGCTGCGCATCGAGGACATCGACCTGGGCCGCTGCCGGCCGGAGTACGAGGCCGCGATCTTCGAGGACCTGGCCTGGCTGGACGTGACCTGGGAAGAGCCGGTCCGCCGCCAGTCCGAGCACCTGGCCGACTACGAGGCGGTCCTGGAGCGCCTGACCGACGAAGGCCTGCTCTACCCTTGCTTCTGCACCCGCAAGGAGATCGAGGCCGAGGTCGCCGCCTCGGCGGTGGCGCCGCACGGGCCGGAAGGACCGCTCTACCCCGGGATCTGCCGCGGCCGCAGCCACCTGGAGCAGGAGCGGCGGATCGCCGGCGGCGCGGCCTACGCTCTGCGCCTGGACGTCGCCGCCGCGGCGCGCCTGGCCGGCCCCCTGACCTGGGAGGAGAAGGACCAGGCGACGGTCGCGGCGGAACCGACGAGCCATGGCGACGTGGTCCTGGGACGCAAGGAGGTGCGCACCAGCTATCACCTGGCGGTCACCCTGGACGACGCGACCCAGGGCGTCACCCTGGTGACCCGGGCCGAGGACCTGCGCCCGGCGACCGACGTCCACCGCCTGCTGCAGGCCCTGCTCGACCTGCCGGTCCCGGTCTGGCAGCACCACGGCCTGGTCCTGGACAAGGCCGGCCGGCGCCTCGCCAAGCGCCACGACGCCCTGTCGATCCGCACCCTCAGGGAGACCGGCAAGTCCCCCGCCGAGGTCCGCGCCATGGCCGGCTTCCCGGATTGATCGGATCAGACCGGTTCGTCTCGGTTCCGATGTCGAGACCGAACGCGAGACTCCCTCCCCCCTTGAGGGGGAGGGTTGGGGTGGGGGGTATCGCGCAGCGAAAAGCAGCCATCGAGAGTCTTTGTGCGGCCTTTCGGCCGCCACCCCCTCCTTGATCCTCCCCCATCGAGGGGGAGGAGGTGTCCGTTTGGCAGGCAGCGGGGCCTTCCTTGACGAGAGGCGGTGTCCCTTAATCCCCGCTTAACGCCGGAAACACGAAGTCGACCAGGACCGCGACCGGCAGTTTCCAGGCCTCGGCCTGGTTGTACTTGCCGGCCATGACGACGACCGCGAGGTCGAGGCTGGGGAAGACCGCCAGGCGCTGCCCGCCGTTGCCGAAGCCG
>JANQGU010000038.1 GCA_028282935.1 Kiloniellales bacterium | reverse complement strand
CTAAAGCAGCGCCGCGTGATGCCGGAGGTGGTCGTCGATGAAGCTCTGGATGAAGTAGTAGGAATGGTCGTAGCCCGGCTGCATCCTTAGCTCCAGCTCCTGGCCCGCGTCCTTGCAGGCCGCTTCCAGCAGCCAGGGGCGGAGCTGCTCCTCGAGGAAGTTGTCCGCCTCGCCCTGGTCGACCAGGATCTTGCCGCTCCGGCGGCCGCTCTTGATCAGCTCGACGCTGTCGTAGTCGGCCCAGGCCGCGCGGTCCTCGCCGAGGTAGCCGCCGAGGGCCTTCTCGCCCCAGGGCACCTGCATGGGCGCGACGATGGGCGAGAAGGCGGAGACCGAGCGGTAGGTCTCCGGGTTCTTGAGCGCGATGGTCAGGGCGCCGTGGCCGCCCATGGAATGCCCGGTGATGCCCTGGCGGCCGAGGTCGGCCTGGGGGAAGCCGGCGGCGAGGGCGGCCGGCAACTCCTCGGTGATGTAGCTGTACATGCGGTAGGCGGTGTTCCAGGGCGCCTCGGTCGCGTCGAGGTAGAAGCCGGCGCCGCTGCCGAAGTCGTAGGCCTCGTCCTCGCCGGGCAGGTTCTGGCCGCGCGGCGAGGTGTCCGGCGCCACCACCATGAGGCCGAGCTCGCTGGCCAGGCGCTGGGCGCCGGCCTTGGTGATGAAGTTCTCCTCGGTGCAGGTCAGGCCCGAGAGGTAGGTCAGCACCGGCACGGCCTCGCCGGCCAGGGCCTTGGGCGGCTGGTAGACGGCAAAGCGCATGCTGCCGTTGCAGGCCCGGGACTCGTGGCTGTAGACCCCCTGAAGGCCGCCGTGGCAGCGGTTCTCGCTGACGGTCGTGATCTCGCTCATGCTGGCTTCCGGATCGGCTCCGGCCCCTGGGGATGCCCATGGGGTCCCCGGGGCCGGGCCTCGTTGTGTTGCTAGTAGATGACGACGCTGCGGATCGACTCGCCTTCGTGCATCAGGTCGAAGGCCTTGTTGATGTCCTGCAGCGGCATGGTGTGGGTGATCAGGTCGTCGATGTTGATCTTGCCGTCCATGTACCAGTCGACGATCTGCGGGACGTCGGTCCGGCCGCGGGCGCCGCCGAAGGCGGTGCCCTTCCAGACCCGGCCGGTGACCAGCTGGAAGGGGCGGGTGGCGATCTCCTGACCGGCGCCGGCGACGCCGATGATGACCGAGACGCCCCAGCCCTTGTGGCAGCACTCCAGGGCTTGGCGCATGACGTTGACGTTGCCGATGCACTCGAAGCTGTAGTCCGCGCCGCCGCCGGTCAGCTCGACCAGGTGGGCGACCACGTCGCCGTCGATCTCCTTCGGGTTGACGAAGTGGGTCATGCCGAACTTCTCGCCCAGCGCCTTGCGGTCCGGATTGAGGTCGACGCCGACGATCATGTTGGCGCCGACCATGCGGGCGCCCTGGACGACGTTGAGGCCGATGCCGCCGAGCCCGAAGATCACGACGTTGGAACCGGGCTCGACCTTGGCCGTGTTGATCACCGCGCCGATGCCGGTGGTCACGCCGCAGCCGATGTAGCAGACCTTGTCGAAGGGCGCGTCCTCGCGGATCTTGGCCAGCGCGATCTCGGGCACCACCGTGAAGTTGGCGAAGGTCGAGGTGCCCATGTAGTGGTACAGCGGCTTGCCGTCGAGCGAGAAGCGGCTGGTCCCGTCGGGCATCAGGCCCTGGCCCTGGGTCACGCGGATCGCCTGGCAGAGGTTGGTCTTGGGGTTGAGGCAGTACTCGCAGACCCGGCACTCCGGCGTGTAGAGCGGAATGACGTGGTCGCCCTTCTTCAGGCTGGTCACGCCGGGTCCGGTCTCGACCACGACGCCCGCGCCCTCGTGTCCGAGGATCGCCGGGAAGATGCCTTCGGGGTCCGCGCCCGAGCGGGTGAATTCATCGGTGTGACAGATGCCGGTCGCCTTGACCTCGACCAGGACTTCGCCGTCCTTCGGGCCTTCGAGCTGCACCGTCGCGATTTCCAAGGGCTTTCCGGCTTCGAAAGCCACCGCTGCCTTGACGTCCATTGCCTCCCCCTCTGTTCCTTCAGGGATTCTTGATGGGCGTTATCCTTCCAGGCTTGGCGGCGCAACGCAATCCTCGGCTCCGGCGATGGCGCCGAGGCAGGGCCCTCGAGCCGGCTGCGGCAGGCTATTTGCCGATCTGCTCGTAGGCATGTGCGGCGCGCAGCACGACGGCATCCTCGCCGTGGCGCCCGACCAGCATCATGCCGACGGGAAGCCCCTCGGAGACGCTGCAGGGCAGGCTCATGGCCGGATGCCCGGTGACGTCGAAGGGGCAGGTGTTGTGGATCATGTTGAGCGCATGTCCCACGATCTCGGCCCGGCCCGCGCCGGCCGGCGGCAGCAAGGTGGCCTTCTGCGGGGTCGTCGGCATCACCAGCAGATCGACCTCGTCCAGCACTTCGCCGTAGGCCGCCCTCAGCACCCGGCCGAGGTTCTGCGCCTTGGCATAGTAGCGCCCGTGGTAGTCCCGCTGCATGTAGTCGCCGAGCAGCATCACCAGCTTGCAGGTCTCCGAGAAATCCTTGCCTCGGGCCTGGCGGCTGCGGCCATAGAAGTCGAGGAGCTGGGTGCTGTAGTGCCCGCTCCAGTTGGTGCCCATGGCGTTGCCGTCGAACATCAGCCTGTGGGCGCCCTCGACGGCGATCGCGTTCCAGACGTGGATGCCGTCGCGGTGCATGGGGATCGAGACCTCGCGGACCTCGGCGCCGGCCTCCGCCAGCCTCAGGGCGCTCTCGCGCACCAGACGGTCGACGTCCGGCTCGGAGACGTCAGGCCAGCCGAAGCCTTCCTTCAGGATCCCGACCTTGAGGCCCTTGGCATCGCCGGTCAGGGCCTCGCTGTAGGCTTGGCCTTGCCAGCCGGCCGCTTGGCGCGGGTCGAGCCCGTCGGGCCCGGCGATGGTCTCCAGCAGCAGGGCGCAGTCCGCCGTCGAGCCGGTGATCGGTCCGGTATGGTCGAGCGTCAGCTCGATCGGGAAGACGCCGGTGTAGGGCACCAGGCCATAGGTCGGCTTGAGGCCGTAGGTCCCGCTGAAAGAGCTTGGAATGCGGATCGAGCCGCCCTGGTCGCCACCGATCGCCATGTCGACCTCGCCCGCCGCGACCAGCGCCGCGCTGCCGGACGAAGAGCCGCCGGCCGAGCGGCTGGGGTCCTGTGGGTTGAGCACCTGGCCGGTATCGGAGGTGTGGCTGGACCCGGAGAAGCAGAACTGCTCGCAGACCGCCTTGCCGAGGATCTCGCCGCCGGCATCGAGGATCCGCGTGACCAGGGTCGCGTCCTGGTCGGGCACGAAGCCCTCCAGGATGTTGGCGCCGTTCATCATCGGCACGCCGGCGACGCAGACGTTGTCCTTGATCGCGATCCGCTTGCCGGACAGCTTGCCGGTCTCCGCGCCCTTGATCGAGCAGCGCCAGTACCAGGCGTTCAGCGGGTTCTCGCGCGCTGGCGGGCGGTGGCCGGGCGCGCGCGGGTACTTCACCTCCAGCCGCGGCTCGGCGTAGAGGTCGAGCCGCCTGTAGGACGCAAGCAGCCCCTCCATCAGCCCGCCGTATTCCTCGAGATCGGCGTCGCTCAGGCCCAGGCGGAAGCGCCGGGCGGCGTGGCGCAGATCCTTCAGCGACGGCGGCTCGACCGTGCTCGGCGGCACCCAGTCGGGCGGCGGCTGCGTCTCCGCCGAGGCGGCGCCGGCCTGATCGGATAGGGGCCCGCGAGAGACGGGATCGGCTTGCTTGGTCATGACGTCCTCCCTTGAACGCGTTCTTCGCGATGGCCGTATTGCTTGTATTCTTCTGCTGGAATTTCCCGCTTAGCTGATCATTGCCCAGATCGGTCTTGCGGTCCAGGCAGCCACGCCGAGCCGGAACGACCGTCAGAGCTTCCTTGACCTCGCCGCGGCCCTTGGCCAGCCTATGCCGGAGTCAGCTTGAGGGAGCGAGGCCATGAGCGAGGCGTTGACGCAGGCCAGGGCGGATCTTGCGGCGGCCTTCCAGTTGGCGGCGCACTTCGGCCTGCACGAGGGCATCTGCAACCACTTCAGCTATGCCGTGCCCGGCGCGCCCGGCCGCTTTCTGCTGAACCCGCACGGCGTCCACTGGTCCCTGCTGCGGGCCAGCGACCTGCTGGTCGTGGACGACGAGGGGCGGGTGCTGGAAGGCGAGGGGCAGGTCGAGAGCACGGCCTTCTGCATCCACTCCCGGATCCACGCCCGACATCCCCAGGCGGCCTGCGTGCTGCACACGCACATGCCCCATGCCACCGCCTTGACCGTGCTGGAGGGCGGCCGCCTGGAGCCGGTGCATCAGAACTCGCTGCGCTTCTACAACGACGTCGCCTACGACCGCGACTACAACGGCTTGGCCGAGACCCTGGAAGAGGGCGACCGCCTGGCCGAGGCCCTGGGCGACAAGCGCATCCTCTTCATGGCCAACCACGGGATCATCGTGGTCGGGCCGGACATCGCCCGGGCCTTCGACGACCTCTACTACCTGGAGCGCGCCTGCGAGGTCCAGGTCCTGGCCATGTCGACCGGGCGCCCGCTCAAACGCATCGGCGACAACATGGCGGCCACGGCCTTCGGCGTCTGGAAGGGCGGCGACGGCAGCTATGCCCGCGGCCACTTCGAGGCTCTGAAAGCCGTCCTCACCGACAAGGGCTCACGCTACGCGGAGTGAGCCTTCCGGGGCCGGCGGCCGGTCACTCGGCGGCGACACCGGAGGCCGGGCCCCGCAGGCGGTCGAGCTCTTCGCCGAGGAAGCGGGCGATGGCTTTCATCCCGTAGGGTCCGCCGGCGGCCGCTTCGGCCTCCGGATTGTAGTTGGTGTTGGTGTTCACATCGTAGGTTAAGATGTGACCGGAACTATCTCGAATGAATTCGATTCCCGAGATCTCGATCCCGTTGTCGGCAAGGAAGCCGGCATAGCGCTCCAGGATCGGATCGTCGAAGCCCTCCAGGACCCGGAACACCGGACCGCGGGGCGCCGTGTCTGCCTCGGCGCCGGCCTCGACGGCGCAGACGTCCGAGGGGCAGAGCTCGAAGCCGTCGCGGGTGTCGACCTCGACCGCATAGAGGAAGCGGCCGCCGACGAACTCGCAGCGGGTGATGACCGGCTCGGGCGCCTGGATGTAGGACTGGATCAGCCAGATGCCGTCGATCGGCGCTTCCTCAGGCGCAGCGTCCAATTGCGCCGCAAGTTCGTCCACGCTTTGGAAGAGGTGGACGCCCAGTCCCTTGCCGCCCCGGTTGGGCTTGGCGATGAATGGCGTCTCGCCGAAATCGCGGGCCGCCTGCAGCACCTGCGCACGCCCGACCGCCGCCACGCTGCGCGGGGTCCGGATCCCGGCCCGGTTCAGGGCCGCGTACTGGGCGATCTTGCTGACCTCCAGGTAGAGCGCCCGGCTGGAGTTGACGACCCGGCGGCCGTGGGTTTCCAGCCAGTTGAGGGTGGCGTGGGTCAGCTCCGGCGCGAAGCGATGGCCGCGGGTGTGGGAGGAGGCGCTCATCCGGTTGTAGAAGACGCCCTCCGGCGGGGCCCGGTCGAAGGGCACCTGGCCTTGGTCCAGGAACCACTCCTCGTAGGGCAGGCCGAACTCTTCGAAGGCGGCGCGCAGCGGGCCGAGCCAGGCGGCGTTCTCGTGCAGGACATGGATCTTGGCCATCGCTAAATCTCAATATCAAGTGTGAAATATTGATTTTCACTCACTGTGATGAGGGTATGATCCATATACCCGGACTTCAAGGGATTAACCTGCGGCTCATCGTGCCTATGTTAAGGAGAGGCGAGAATGAGCGGGGTCGTCGGACGGCCTTTGCCCGGGAGCGCGAGGCGTGCGACAGCGAATCATGACCATTCTCGGCACCGCAGTGGTCGGTTACGGCGCCTTGCTTGCCATCATGTTCCTGCTGCAGCGCAGCTTCCTCTATTTTCCTTCGGGCGAGATTCCGCCCCTGACCGACGGCTTCGCCCTGGTCGAGACCCAGACCGCCGACGGGCTCGGGCTGCGCCACTGGTACCGGCCGCCGAGGGCGGAGTCGGGACCGGTGCTCGTGGTCTTCCAGGGCAACGCCGGCAACCTGTCGCACCGGGTGCCCAAGTACGCCGGCCTGGCTGGCCAGGGCCTCGGGCTCTTCTTCGTCGGCTATCGGGGCTACGGCGGCAACCCGGGCAAGCCGCACCAGGACGGGCTCCTCGCCGATGGCCAGTCGGTGCTCGACTGGCTGGCCGAGCAGGGCGTCGGGCCGGAGCGGGTGGTGCTCTACGGCGAATCCCTGGGCTCGGGCATAGCGGTGCACCTGGCGGCCGAGCGGCCGGTGGCCGGGGTCGTGCTGGAGGCGCCCTACAGCTCCGTGGCCGAGGTCGCCCAGCACCACTACTGGTACCTGCCGGCCAAGTGGCTGATCCTCGACAAGTGGGATTCGGTCTCCCGGGTCGACGAGCTTTCAGGGCCGCTCCTGGTCGTCCACGGCGAGCGCGACAGGGTGATCCCGGCCCGCTTCGGCAAGCGCCTCTTCGCTGCGGCCGGGGAACCCAAGGAACTGCTGCTGCACCCGGACGCCGGCCACAACAACCTTCTGAGCTTCCCTCAGGTGGCCCGCAGGATCGAGACCTTCCTCGGCAACCTGGTCGAGGCCGGCCGGGTCAAGTAGGAGCTCAGCCGGCGTCCTTGAAGGCGGCCAGGGCGGCGGGGGTGTCGATGTCCTGGAGGATCGCGTCGTCGGCCATGGGCACCTCGGCCAGGGCCTCGGGATACTCGCCGATCAGGTGGCGGGCGCCGACGTCGCCGGAGATCGCCTGGATCTCGGCGAAGTAGCGCTGGGCGAAAAGCAGGGGGTTGCCGCGCTTGCCCTGCCAGGTCGGCACGCAGATCGCGCGGCCCTCCAGGGGATTGAAGGCCGCGATCAGGCGGTCGATGGCGCCGGCGGTGAGCCCCGGCATGTCGCCGAGGCAGACCACGGCCCCATCGCTCTCGGCCGGCACCGCGCCCAGGCCGCGCTGCAGGCTGGTCGAGAGCCCGGCGGCGTAGTCCGGATTATGGACCAGCCGCAGGTCGAGGCCGGCCAGGGCGCCGGCCACGGCCTCCGGCTCGTGCCCGGTGACCACGATGACCGGGCCGGCCTTGGAGGCCAGCACGGCCTCGGCGACCCGGCGCAGCATGGGCTTGCCGCCGACCTCCGCCAGCAGCTTGTTGACCGGCCCCATGCGCCGCGACTGGCCGGCGGCCAGGATGACGGCGGCGATGCGCGGGGCCCGCTGGACCTCGGTGCCGGCCGCCTCGACCGCCTCGGCCCGGGGCAGGGGACGGCCGCCGGTCTCCTTCAGCAGGCCGCCGGCGCCCAGGGCCATGATCTCGGCCGGGCCGACGGCCAGGCCGGCCACCAGGCGCTGCAGCACCCAGTCGAGGCCGTTCAGCTTGGGCGAGCGGGCGCAGCCCGGCAGGCCGATCACCGGGACGGCGCCGTCGTGGGCCAACAGCATGAGGTTGCCGGGATCGACCGGCATGCCGAAGTGGTCGATCTCGCCGCCGGCCAGGACGATGCCCGCGGGCACCACGTCGCGCCGGTCGACGATGGCCGAGGCGCCCGAGACCAGCAGCAGGTCGCAGCCTTCGGCCTTGAGGGCGCCCAGGGCCTCCGCGATCTCGGCCGGGTCGTGGCGGCAGCGCCGCTCGCGGCTCGGGGCGCAGTCCAGGCCGGCCAGCCTCGTGTCGACGGCCGCCTTGGTCTTCTCCAGCAGGCTCGCCTTGCCGCCGGGCAGGGTGGTCTGCACCAGGCCGACCCGGCGGTCGCGGAAGGGCGCCAGGCGGACCTCTGCCGTCCCCGCCAGCTCGAGGCAGCGCTGCAGCACCGCGCGCGGCACCGCGAAGGGGATGATCTTGACCGTGGCCACCATCTGCCGCGGCACCACGCTGTCGTAGGGCGCCAGGGTGGCGACGGTCACCGCCTCGTCGACCAGGTTGAGGGCGTCCAGGCGGGTCCGGTCGAAGGCCGCCAGGCCGCGGGTCTCGGCGATCAGGTTGCAGCGCCCGGTGAAGGCGGCAGAGACCGAGAGGTTCGCGCCGGCCAGCGCCTCGGCGATGACCGTCGCGGCTTCGTCCTCATGGACGTCCCCGGCCTCGAGGCGGGCGGCGATCACCGAGTCGAGGCCGGCCGCGCGCAGGGCCTCGACGTCCTCGGCGGAGAGAACGCGGCCCTTCTTGAAGCTCCGGCTTCCGGCCTTGAGGGAATGCGCCAGGATCGCGCCTTCGGCCCGGTCCAGCGGCGTCTCGCCGAAGATCATGCGGCGGCCTCGCGGCGGGCGCCCGGCGGTTCGGCGCCGTGCAGGACCTGGGTCATCTGGGCCAGGACCGCGATCGCGATCTCCGCCGGCGAGCGGCCGCCCAGGGCCAGGCCGATCGGGCCGTGGATGCGCGCCAGCGCCGCCTCGTCGCAGCCCTGCGTGCGCAGGCGCTCCAGGCGCTTGGCGTGGGTCCTGCGGCTGCCCAGCGCGCCCAGGTAGAAGGCCTCGCTGCTCAGGGCGGCGATCAGCGCCGGATCGTCGAGCTTGGGATCGTGGGTCAGGGTCACGACGGCGGTCCGGCTGTCCGGCGCCTGCTTCGCCAGGGCCTCGTCCGGCCAGTCGTCCAGGAGGGTCAGGCCGGGGAAACGCTCCGGGCTGGCCCAGGCCTGGCGCGGATCGATCAGGGTGACCTCGTAGCCAGCCAGCTCGGCCATGGGCGCCAGGAGCTGGGCGATGTGGACGGCGCCGACCACGACCAGCCGTAGAGGCGGGTTGAAGACCGCCGCGAAGGTGCCGTCCAGGGGCTCGGGCAGGCGGCCGCTGCGGTCGTGCCGGACCGCCGCCGCGACCGCGTCCAGGACCTCCGGGCCGGGCTGCAGCGCGCCGGCGCGGACCTCGCCCGCCGCGACCACGGCTTGGCGGCCGCTCTCCAGCTCGGTCAGCAGGGCGGCCGGCTGCTTCGCGGCGCGGGCGCTCTGCAAGGCATCGAAGACTTCACGTTTCATGTCAGGGTCTCGACGTAAACCTCTACACGGCCGCCACAAGCCAGGCCCACCGCCCAGGCGTCCTCGTCGCTGACGCCGTACTCCAGGAGCTTCGGCGGAGCGCCGGCCATGACCCGCAGGGCCTCCTCGACCACGCTGCCCTCGATGCAGCCGCCGGAGACCGAGCCGGTCATATTGCCGGCCTCGTCGACGGCGAGCTGGCTGCCGACGGGGCGGGGCGAGGAGCCCCAGGTCGAGACCACCGTCGCCAGGGCGACCTTGCGGCCTTCGTCCAGCCAGCGGCCGGCCTGGGCCAGGACGTCGTCGGCCGGCTCTTGCGTGCCTAGGGGATGCTGTCCAGCCATTCGCTCACGCCCTCCTCGCGCCGGGTGATCGGCCGGCTCAGCACCTCCGCGAGCTCGGCCAGGCTGTCGAGATTGTACACCGGACGGAACTCGTCGACATGGGGCATCATCGCCCGGGCGCCCAAAGACCTGGGTTCGTAGCCCTCGTAGCGCAAGAGGGGATTGAGCCAGATCAGCCGCCGGCAGGACTTGTGCAGGCGTTCCATCTCGCCGGCCAGGCCCTCGGCGTTGTCCCGGTCCAGGCCGTCGGAGATGAACAGCAAGATGGCGCCCTGGCCGAGGACCCGCCGCGCCCAGGTCTTGTTGAAGTCGTGCAGGCAGGCGCCGATCCGGGTCCCGCCGGACCAATCCAGGACGTTCTCGGACACCAGCTTCAGCGCGACGTCGACGTCCTTGTGGCGCAGGAAGCGCGTGATGTTGCTCAGCCGGGTGCCGAAGAGGAAGGTGTGGACCCGGTCGCGGTCGTTGGTCACCGCGTGCATGAAGTGCAGGGCCATGCGCGAGTAGCGGTCCATGGAACCGGAGATGTCGCAGAGCACGACCAGCGGCGGATGCCGGCGGCGCCGGCGGCGCCACTTGAGCGGGATGCTGTCGCTGCCGGAGCGCAAGGCGGCCCGCAGGGTCCGGCGCAGGTCGGCGCGGCGGCCGCGCGGGTGGGGGACGAAGCGGCGGGTCGGGATCTGCTGCAGGGAGAAGCGCAGGCGGGAGATCGCCGTCTTGGCGGCCGAGAGCTCCTCGGCCGACATCTTCTCGAAGTCCATCTTCTGCAGGACCTCGCGGCCCGACCAGGTCATGGTCGCGTCGACCTCGATCTCCTCCTGCTCGCCTTCGCCGCCGGGCTCATGGCTGGGTGCGATGGGCTTCAGGGCCTCGGCCACCCGGCGGCTCAGCTCCAGCTCCTCCTCGGGGCCGCCGGTCGCGCTCGGCCGGACGTCTGGCAGCAGCAGGCTCATCATCTTTTCCAGGATCTTCGGATTGCGCCAGAAGACGTGGAAGGCCTGGTCGAAGATCTCCCGCTGGTCGCGGCGGTTGACCAGCACGGCGTGCAGCGCCCAGTAGAAGTCCTCGCGCCTTTGGATCCCCGTGACCTCGACGGCGCGGATCGCCTGCAGGACCTTGCCGGGCCCGACCGGCAGCCCGGCCGCCCGCAGGGTGCGCGCGAAGTGGAGGATGTTCTCGACCAGCTTGCCGCTCGGCAGCGGCGCCTCGGTCAGCGCGGCGATCGCGGGCGGCTTGTCGCCGGTCATGGCTTCGGCCGCATGAGATCAGTCGCCGACGGGCTGGACGGCGAGCATCTCCTGCCTCATCTGCTCGAGGATCCGCTGCGCCTCGCTGCCCTGGATCTTGGCGATGTCGTCCTGGTACTTCAGCAAGACGCCGAGGGTGGAATCCACGGTCTCCGGGTCGAGCGAGACCTTGTCGAGCTGGGTCAGGGCCTCGACCCAGTCGATGGTCTCGGCCACGCCCGGCAGCTTGAAGAGGTCGGCGCCGCGCAGCTCCTGGACGAAGTGGACGACCTCGCGGGACAGCCGCTCGGCCGCCCTGGGCGCCTTGACCCGCAGGATCTCCAGCTCGCGCTCGGCGCTGGGATAGTCGACCCAGTAATAGAAGCAGCGCCGCTTGAGCGCGTCGTGGATCTCGCGGGTCCGGTTCGAGGTGATGACCACGATCGGCGGCTCCGGCGCCCGGATGGTGCCCAGCTCCGGGATGGTGATCTGGTAGTCCGACAGGACCTCCAGCAGGAAGGCCTCGAAGGGCTCGTCGGTGCGGTCCAGCTCGTCGATCAGCAGCACCGGTGCGCCGCCGACCTGGGGCTGCAGGGCCTGGAGCAGGGGCCGCTCGATCAGGAACTTCTCCGAGAAGATGTCCTCGTCCAGGGTCTCGCGCTGGGCGCCGCCGGTGGCTTCGGCCAGCCGGATCTCGACCATCTGGCGCGGGTAGTTCCACTCGTAGACCGCCGAGGCCACGTCCAGGCCCTCGTAGCACTGCAGCCGGATCAGGCGGCGGTTCAGGGTCTCCGCGAGGACCTTGGCGATCTCGGTCTTGCCGACCCCGGCCTCGCCCTCCAGGAACAGCGGACGCTTCAGCGCCAGCGCCAGGTGCAGGGCCGTCGCCAGGCTGCGGTCGGCGACGTAGTCGCCCTTCGCCAGCAGCGCGAGGGCCTCGTCGACCGAGCTCGGAATCGCGGGAACATCAACCATTTTCGGGCCGTTCTTGCTTTGCCTGGCTATCTGGTAGCAGGGCGCCGCGGACCCTGGCAATGCGCAAGATCAAGCCGGGCCGGCGGCTTACTTCTGCCGCCAGCCGGTCTCGGTCCGGATCCAGGCGCCGCCCGGCAGCTTCCCGATGATCCTCTCGGCATAGACCCGGCCGACCTGATCGACGCTGATGTTCTGTTTCTTGGCCTGCTTCTCGTAGATCTCGCGGCGCTGCGCGTTGACCTTCTTGACCAGACCGCGCGCGGCCTCCGAGGCGCCATCGCGCGCCTCGGCGTAGCCGTCGAAGCGCTCGCCGATCTGGCCCTGGGCCCGCAGGTCGTCGAGCTGATCCGCCGCGGCGGGCTGCAGAACGGCCGGCGCGAGGAGCAAAGCCGCCGCGACAAGAAAAACCCTCAAGGAATTGAAAAGTTTCATATCCTGACCCTGCCTAGACCTAGAAGATGTCCGGATTGGCGGCGATGTCCTCGTCCGCCTGTTCTTCGAGCTTCACCCGCACCTCGGCGTCGAGCTTGATGTTGAGGTTGATCGTGATCGGCTCCTTCGGTGCCTCGACCTTGACCGTCGGCTGGCAGGCCACCAGCACCAGGCAGGCCAGCAGGCCCGGCAAGACCGCAGGTCTCGGCTCCTTCTTATCGGCTCGACCGTGGTTCACGGCGTTCTTCCCCCTTTTCCCCAAGCGTGTCTCAGGCCGGCGTGCCCCTTGTCGCGCAGGCCGCGCCCTTTCTTCCTATACGCAGGCTAGGGCTGAAACTTCCACAGCTTGCCCAGCACCCCTTTGGTCAAGCCGTCGCCTTGCCGCAAGACCTCGACCAGCTGCGGAAGGTTGCTCGTCAGGCGGATGTTAAAGCGGAAGGGATGGCCTTCCAAGACCGCAGGGTTCTTGCCCAGGGTGGTGACGAAGAGTTCCAGTTCCTCCTTGCCGTCGGCGGTGTTGGCGCTGAGCTTCAGTTCGTCGTAGCGGAAGTCCTCCAGGGCCTGGAGCATCAGCTCCACGGGCTCGCCGCCGGCGGCCAGGGCCTTGGACGCCGTCTCCGAGCGGAAGCGCAGGACCCCGGAGTCCCGGTTGGTCAGGCTGGCGTCGGCGATGCGAAGCTGCGCGCCCGCGATCTCCAGGGGGATCAGGCCGCTCAGGTGGCCTTCGCCGTCCAGGCCTTCGATGGCCGCGGTCTTGCTCAGCTTGCCGAGGTCCAGGTCGGCGAGCTGCAGGGGCAGCCGGTAGCGGCCGGACTGCGGCTCGGCGCGGCCGCCGGTCACCGACAGGGGGCCGAGGATGGAGCGGGCCTCGGCCTTCTCGATGTCGATGACCAGCGCCTGCTCCGGGCCCTGGGCCGAAACCGCGAAGCGGGCGCTGATATCGCTCAGGGTCTCGCCAAGGTCCAGGCGGCGCGCGGTCATGACCTGGCCGGGCTCGCTGCGTAGCGGAAAGAGCTGGGCGAAGGCCAGCTCGCCCTCCAGGCCCTCCAGGGTCAGGGCGGGGCTCTTCAGCGCCACCTCGGAAAGCAGGAGACGGCCCGAGCCGCTCAGGCCGCCGTCGCGCCAGCCGAAGCTCGCCTCGCCCTCGACCTTGCCCCCGGTGACGGTGATCTCCGGCGCAGCCGGGAGCAGCTCCGGCAGGGCGCGCGGCGCCGGGCCGAAGAGGTCCTCGGCCAGGGAAAGCTCGGCGCTGCCGCTGCCGCGGTCGATGTCGTGCCGGCCCTGCAGCGCGAAGAGCCGGGCGCCCGCCAGCGTGCTGCCCTCCGCCGTGAAGGTGAGCGGCGCGTCTCCGTGATCCAGACGGCCTCGGACCTTGATCGGCGCGACGACCGGCGCGTCGCCGGTCTGGCGGAGCTCGGCCACGGTCACCGAGACGCGGGCGATCCCCTTGGCCGGCTGCAAGGTTTCGGTCGCCAAGACCTCGCGGGCCTCCAGTTCGAGCTGGGGCACGGCGAGCCGCCGCACCGGGATCCGGGCCTCGAGATCGAGGCCCTCCGCCTCGGACCAGCGGCCGGCGATCCGCAGGGGCTGGAAGGCCGTGCGCAGGTCCAGGGGCGAATCCGGATCGTCGATGCGAAAGGTCATCTCGCCGGGATCGGCCTCGGCCTCGTAGGTCAGCCCGGCATCCTCCTGCCGGACCCGAAGGCCGGTCAGGCGCAGGCGATGCGCCTCGGGCAGGGCGAAGGCCAGGCTCGATCGCGCCGCGTCCCAGGACAGCGTCCCGTCGCCGGTCAGCGCGGCGGTCGCGCCCTCCGGCCCCAGGCCGAGTGCAAGAGGTCCCTCGAAGCGGGCGGCTCCGAAGCCGAAGGCATCGATCCGGAGATCGCGCAGCGCGGCCCGCAGGTCGCCCTCCGCCCTGAGGGTCCCGGCGTCGCCCGCGAGCGATCCGTCGAAGCTCAGGGCCTCGACCCTCCGGCCGCCCAGGGTCAGGTCCCGCAGCACGGCCTGCAGGGCGTCGACGCGAAAGGCGCCGGGGCGCAGCCTCGGATCCAGCTTCAGGTTGGCACGGCCGGCAAGCGCCAGGCCTTCGCGTCCGGCCGCTTCGATGGCCAGGCGGCCTGCGAAGGACAGGACGGCTCCGTTCTCTTCGGGCGCGAGGCGGACGACCGGCACGGCACCCTCGTCGCCGCCCAAGGCGAGCCTCGTCGTGTCCGTCAGCGACTGCAGAAGCTCGGCGGCGATCTCCTGATCTCCGGCCAGGGCGCGCAGGTCCGGCAGGCCGGTCAGGTCGAGCTCGGATGGCAGGGTGACTTCGAGTCCGCCGGTCTCGCTGCGGAAGGCGAGGGGAAGCGCAAAGGAGACCGGTCTGCCCAGATGTATCCACTGCAGACCGTCGGATTCCAGGCGCAAGTCCCCGGCCAGATCGCTGGCCGTTGCCAGACTCAGCCACTGGGACGGGGAGTCGGGAAGCCCGTCCAAGGCGCTTGGCGAGGCGGCCAGAGTCAGCTCGGCGCGCAGCTCGCCCGCCTCCGGGTCCGGCAGCCCCAGTTCCGGCCAAAGCGGGCTCTCGGCGCCCAGGCCCATCGCGAGCTCCAGCGAAAGCTCGCCGCTCTCCAGCCGCAGCTTGCCGTCGAGGCTGCCAAGACCCGAGCGGCCGCCGAAGCTGGCCGTGCCGTCGAGCTGCCCGTCGGGCGCGGTCTCCAGGGCCGCCTCGACGGCGAGCTGGATGCGGCCCTGCGGTAGGAGCAGCGCGAGCTGGCCGGCCTCGACCTGGACCGGCGGCAGCGTCGGAACCTCGAAGGCGCCGTCGTCTCCGGGGCGGGTCAGGTCAAGCTCGAAGCGCGCGCCTTCGATCTCGATCCTTGAGATCTCGCCGGACAGGATCGCCAGTGGTTCGTAGTGCAGGGTGACCGCCTCGGCCGTCAGGCCGGCGGAAGCCACCCCGGCGAGGCGGGTGCGCCGGGGCGAGACCTCGATGACCTCGAGGACGGCGTCCGGCTGGCCCGGGCGCGACAGCAGGTCCTTGGCGACGTAGGCGACGATCTGGTGCCGCGCGGCATAGGCGCCGAGGGCCAGGACGGCGAAGAGGGTGAGAGTGAAGACGGCGACGCGGCGCCAAACCCGCATGATCCTCTAGCCTCAAGCCCTGTCAGCTTGCCCGTCTTCGAAGTTGCCTGTCGTCGCGGCGCCGAAAAGCCAAGGCCCGGCGGTCCCTCGCGAGGACCGCCGGGCCTTGCAATCGAAACAAGGGCCTTTCGTCAGCCCGCGGCCGCGACCGCCCGCCGGGCCATGACCCCCACCAGGTGGGCGCGGTACTCGGCGCTGGCGTGGATGTCGCTGTTGAGGCCGTCGGCCGGCACCGCGATGCCTTCGATGGCGGCGGCCGAGAAGTTCGAGGCCAAGGCCTGCTCCATCTCCGTGACCCGGAAGACCGAGGGCCCGGCACCGGTGACCGCGACGCGGACCCCGCCCGCGCCCTGGCTGACCAGGACGCCGACGATGGCGTAGCGCGAGGCCGGGTTGGCGAACTTGGCATAGGCCGCCTTGTCCGGCACCGGAAAGGCCACGGCGGTGACGATCTCGTCCTCGGCCAGGGCCGTCTCGAACATGCCGGTGAAGAAGTCGTCGGCCGCGATCTCGCGCTTGTTGGTGCGCACCGTTGCGCCCAGGCCGACCAGCCCGCCCGGGTAGTCGGCGGCCGGGTCGGCGTTGGCGATCGAGCCGCCGATGGTGCCGCGGTTGCGGACCTGGATGTCGCCGATGCCTTCGGCCAGATCGGCGAGGGCCGGGATCTTGGCCTTGACCGTGGCGTTGTCCGCCACCTCGGCATGGGTCGTCATGGCGCCGATCACGATGCTGCCGCCGTCCTCGGAGATACCCTTGAGGTCGGCTATCGCACTAAGGTCGATCAGGTCGGAGGGCTGAGCCAGGCGCTGCTTCAGCGTCGGGATCAGGGTCATGCCGCCGGCGACGATCTTGCCCTCGCCGGCGCCGCTCAATGCGCTTGCGGCGGCGTCGAGGCTGGCGGGACGATGGTAGTTGAACTCATACATGGCACATCCTCCCTTATTCGGCCGCCTGGGCCGCTTGTGCGATCCGCCAGACCTTCTCCGGGCTGGCCGGCATGGCGATGTCCTCCGTGCCCAGGGCGTCGGTCACCGCGTTCATGAAGGCGGCGGGGGCCGCGATCGCGCCCGCCTCGCCGCAGCCCTTCACTCCCAGGGGGTTGTGCGGGCAGGGCGTCTCGGTGGTCTCGACCTTGAAGGAGGGCAGGTCGTCGGCCCGTGGCATGCAGTAGTCCATGTAGGAACCGGTCAGAAGCTGGCCGTCGGCGTCATAGACGCAGTTCTCCAGCATGGCCTGTCCGACGCCTTGGGCGATGCCGCCGTGGACCTGGCCCTCGACGATCATCGGGTTGACCACCTTGCCGAAGTCGTCGACCGCGGCCCAGTCGGCGATCTCGATCACCCCGGTCTCCGGGTCGATCTCGAGCTCGCAGACATGGGTGCCCGCCGGATAGGTGAAGTTCAGCGGGTCGTAGAACGAGGTCTCGTCGAGGCCCGGCTCCAGGTCCTCCGGATAGTTGTGCGGCACGTAGGCGGCGAAGGCGATCTCGCCGATGGCCTTCTCCTTGTCCGTGCCGGCGACCCGGAAGGTGCCCTGGTCGAACTCGATGTCGTCGACCGAGGCCTCCATCAGATGGGCGGCGATCTTCTTGCCCTTCTCGATGATCTTGTCGCAGGCCTTGCTGAGCGCCGAGCCGCCCACGGCCAGCGAACGCGAGCCGTAGGTGCCCATGCCGAAGGGGATCGATCCGGTGTCGCCGTGGACGACCTCGACGTTCTCGATCGGCACCCCAAGGGTGTCGGAGACGAGCTGCGAGAAGGTCGTCTCGTGGCCCTGGCCATGGCTGTGCGACCCGGTGAAGACCGAGACCGTGCCGGTCGGGTTGAAGCGGACCTGGCCGGACTCGTAGAGGCCAACGCCGGCGCCCAGGGAGCCCACCACCGCCGAGGGCGCGATGCCGCAGGCCTCGATGTAGGCGGAGAAGCCGATGCCCCGCAGCTTGCCCTTGGCCTTGGAGGCCTCGCGCCGGGCCGGGAAGCCGGCGTAGTCGATCAGCTCCAGGGCCTTGTCCATGGCCAGCGCGTACTGACCGGAGTCATAGGTCAGGGCCACCGGCGTGGCATAGGGGAAGGCATCGGGCGGCACGAAGTTGCGCTTGCGCAGCTCCGCCGGATCGACGCCGATCTCCCGCGCGGCGGCCTCGACGACCCGCTCGATGACGTAGGTCGCTTCCGGCCGGCCGGCACCGCGGTAGGCGTCGACCGGTGCGGTGTTGGTGAAGACCGCCTTGACGTTGCAGTGGATGACCGGGGTCGTGTACTGACCCGCCAGCAAGGTGGCGTAGAGATAGGTCGGCACGCAGGTCGCGAAGTTCGACAGGTAGGCGCCGAGGTTGGCGGTGGTGTCGACCTTCATGGCCACGAACTTGCCCTCGGCATCCATGCCGAGCTGGACCCGGGTCATGTGGTCGCGGCCGTGGGCGTCGGCGAGGAAGGACTCGGAACGCTCGCCGGTCCACTTCACCGGCCGTCCGGTCTTCCTGGCGGCCCAAGTGCAGACCGTCTCCTCGGCGTAGCAGTAGATCTTGGAGCCGAAGCCGCCGCCGACGTCCGGCGCGATCACGCGCAGCTTGGACTCGGGGATCCCGAGCACGAAGGCGCAGAGGATCAGCCGCAGGAGGTGCGGGTTCTGGCTGGTCGAGTAGAGCGTGTAACTGTCCGTGCCGGTGTCGAACTCGGCGATCGCCGCCCGAGGCTCGATGGCGTTGGGGATCAGGCGGTTGTTGACCAGATCCACCGTGGTGACGTGGGCCGCCCGCGACAGGGCTTCGTCGACCGCCGCCTGGTCGCCCAGCTCCCAGTCGTAGCAGAGGTTGCTCGGGGCGTTGTCGTGCAGCAGCGGGCCGTCCATCGCTTTCGACGGATCGACGTTGGCCGGCAGCATCTGGTAGTCGACCTCGACCAGTTCGGCGGCGTCCTTGGCCTGGATCGCCGATTCCGCGAGCACCACCGCGACGTGGTCGCCGACGTAGCGGACCTTGTCGCGGACCAGGGGAAAGTGGTCGGGGGCCTTGTGGGGCTCGCCATGCTTGTCGGTGACGGTCCAGCCGCAGGGCAGGGAACCGACGCCGTCGGCCTCCATGTCCTTGCCGGTGAGGACCGCGATCACGCCCGGCGCGGCGGCGGCGGCGGCGATATTCACGGAGGCGACCGTGGCGTGGGCGTGCGGCGAGCGCACGAAGACCGCATGGACCTGGCCGGGCCGGTTGAGGTCGTCGGTGTAGCGGCCCTTGCCGGTGAGAAAGCGCTGATCTTCCTTGCGGCGAACGCTGGCGCCGATTCCTGTGTCGGGCATGGCTCAGCTCCTCATCGCCTTCGCGCCGGCCTGGATGGCCTTGACGATGTTGTGATAGCCGGTGCAGCGGCAGATGTTGCCTTCCAGCCAGTCGCGGATCTCGGTCTCGCTGGCCTCGCCCTTGGTGTTCACCAGGTCGACGGCGCTCATCACCATGCCGGGGGTGCAGAAGCCGCACTGCAGGCCGTGGTGTTCCTTGAAGGCGGCCTGCATGGGATGCAGCTCGCCGTTCTGGGCGAGGCCTTCGATGGTCGTGACCTCGGCGCCCTCGGCCTGGACCGCGAGCATGGTGCAGGCCTTGACGGACTTGCCGTCGACGTGGACGACGCAGGCGCCGCACTGGCTGGTGTCGCAGCCGACGTGGGTGCCGGTCAGGGCCAGGTCCTGACGCAGAAAATCGGTGAGCAGAGTGCGCCCCTCGACGTCACGGGTCACTTGCTGCCCGTTGACCGTCATCGTTACGCTGGGCATTCGGATCTCCTCCCTTTGGACTGGTTTGCGACCCTTTCTGCAGGTCGTTCTCGCTACGGATGTTTTCCCGCACCGCCGCCTCGATCACGGCCGTGACCGTGTCTGAGGACCTTGTAAATCATGTACCAAGGCACCGCCATCGCGTCACTAAGAAAAACCCAGGACACGGGCCGGGTTGGGGCCGGATCGGGGCCGGATCTGGGGATTCGGGAGGGTGGAACAGCGGCCGCCCGCGGAGGAGGTCGGCGGCCCGGGCTCAGCCGGCGCCGCCTTGGCGCTTGGGCTTCCGGGGCCCGGCGTCCTTCTTCTTCTTCGCCCGAAGTCCGGCGCTTTCGGGCACCGCCGGCGCCGGCCCGGATCGCGGGGCCTCGGCCTGGCCGGGCTGCCCGCGGCGCTGGTCGGCCCAGTAGTCGATCTTGCTCAGCAGCTCGGCGCGGTTGATCGGTTTGGGCAGGTAGTCGTTCATCCCCGCCTGAAGGTACTTCTCGCGATCGCCCTTCATCGCATGGGCCGTGACGGCGATGATCGGGATGTGCCCCATCTCGCCTTCCAGCTCGCGGATCCTGCGGGCAGCCTGCACGCCGTCCAGCTCGGGCATCTGGATATCCATCAGGATCAGGTCGTAGGGCCGGCTGCGCACCGCCTCGATCGCCTCCACGCCGTTGCCGGCGACGTCGACGCGCACCCCGGACTTGGCGAGCAGGGCGATCATCACCCGCTGGTTCACCGGGTTGTCCTCGGCGAGCAGGACCCGGACCGTCGCGCGGGATCGCGCCTCGCCCTCGGCCGGTGCCGCGCCGCCCTCGGCTGTTGCCACCGGGGCATCGGCCAGCAGCGCCTGCAGGCACTTGACCAGGCTGTTGGGCCGCAGCGGCTTGGACAGCGCCACGTCGAAGCCCATCTCTCGCGCCGCCTTGCCGGTATTGCGCAGTCCGGCGGCCGAGGCGATGACCAGCTCGAGATCCGCGAGCGCCGGCACCGCCCGGATCATCTTGGACAGCGCGAGGCCGTCGGTTCCCGGCATCATGTGATCGATGATCGCGACCTTGAAGGGCGCCTCGCTCTCCGCCGCGGCTTTCAGGGCGTCGAGCGCCGATTTGGCGTCGGGCAGGACCGAGGTCTCGCAGCCGAGCACGGTCAGCTGGTCCTCGAAGGCGCGGCGGTTCACCGGGTTGTCGTCGACGACCAGGACCTTCAGGCCGGCGCAGGCGCTCCGCAGGCCGCCGAGCCAGTCCGTGTCCGCCCCCGGGCTGTCCTGGCGGCCGAAGGGCAGGGTGAACCAGAAGCGGCTGCCTTCGCCCAGCTGGCTGACGACCCCCAACTCGCCGCCCATGGCCCCGACCAGGCGCTTGCAGATGGCGAGCCCGAGGCCGGCGCCGCCCTGCCGGCGCGAGGTCGAGCTGTCGACCTGGGTGAACTGCTCGAAGATCCGGTTCTGTGCCTGGCTTGCGATGCCGATCCCCGAGTCCACGACCTCGAAGCGCAAGACCACGCTCTGGTCGGCGGCTATGTCGTCCAGCAGCGTGATCTGCGTCGCGACGCCGCCGGCCCCGGTGAACTTGATGGCGTTGGCGATCAGGTTGAGCAGGATCTGCCGGAGCCTTGCCTCGTCGCCGCAGAGCCGGCCGGGCACGTCGGGATCGAGGAAGACCGGCAGGGCCAGGCCCTTGCCGTGGGCCTCGGGGGTCAGGATCTGAACCACGCCGTCCAGCAGGGTCGGCAGGTCGAAGTCGACGGTCTCGAGCTGCAGGCGGCCGGCCTCGATCTTCGAAAAGTCCAGGATGTCGTTGATGATCGCCAGCAGCGACTCGCCGGAATGGCGGATCACCTCGGCGTAGTGGTGGTCGTCCTCGCTGAGGTCGGAATCCAGAAGCATTCCGGCCATGCCGATGATCCCGTTCAGCGGGGTCCGGATCTCATGGCTCATGTTGGCCAGGAATTCGGACTTGGACTGGTTCGCGGCTTCAGCGTCGTCCTTCGCGTTGCGCAGGGCGGTCTCGGCCTGGCGCCGCTCGGTGATCTCGCGGCGCAGCTCCTGGGTGCGCTCCTCGACCCGGACCTCGAGGTCCTGCTGCGCCTCCGTGAGCGCGGCCTCGGCGCGGCGGCGCTGCTGCACCTCGTGCTCCAGCAGGCCGTTCTTCGTCTGCAGGTTGGTCCTGGCCTCGTCGAGCTCGACGTATTGCCGGTTCAAGATGCGGTCGGCACGCCGGACGATGACGTAGAGCAGGGAGTAGAGGGCCAGGCTGATCAGGAACAGTCCGCCGAGGTAGCTGATCGTGTTGTTGGTGACCCGGGCCATGGCGAGGGTCACGTCGGAGTAGACCTCCATGACCGCCTCGACGCTGTCGTCCGGCCCCTTGATCGGGATATAGCTCTCCACCAGGTCGCGGTTCTGCATCTCGCCGGAGAAGGCGCTGAAGGTGTTGCGGTAGCTGTGCTTGCTCGCCGGCTTGCCGTCCTCGGCGGCGCGGCGGAAGCCGGCGTTCTCCTTCCGCTCGCCGATCTGTCTGGCCTGGGAGGAATAGACGGTGAGGCCGTCGGTCCGGTAGATCTTGATCTTCAGGACCGGAAGGCCGCGCGTCAGCTCCCGCACCCTCCGGTGCAGCTCCTGCGTTTCCGGCCGCTCTCGGAGCCGGTCGCCGTCCCGCTCCTGCAGGGTCGTGACGTAGGGCCCGAAGTCGCTCCAGAGGGTGTTGGCGAGGGAACGGGCCAGCGCGACGTTGTGGGACTCCGCGGTGACCACGACCTCTTCGATGGCGCTGTTCCGGTAGAGCACGACCGCGATCAGCGTCATGCAGATGATCGCCAGCGCGCTCGTGATCGAGAAATATCTGAGCAATTGGAACATTATTGGGTTTCAGCCACTCAGGACCGGACTTCGCGGACGCACCGCCATGCCTCCGGCCCGGCTCTGCGGGCCAGGGAGAATCCAGCGCTGGAGAATGAAAGAATTCGTTAATTTTGAGGAAGAAATCGGCCTTCCGGCCCGGTCCCCGAGCGCGCGCGCGGGCGGCTGCGGCTCGGCCGCAAAGCCGGCGTCCGCTCTGCCGCTGCCGACGACAGGCGGCGCGGCGGTCGGGCGCTCAGGAGCCGCCGCCGAAGAGGAACAGCAGCAGGGCCACGACCACGACCAGGCCGAGGATCCATATCACCGGAGACAGGCCGCGCCGCTCGGCGGCCGGCGCCATGGCGGCGGGTGCGGCCTCGGCCAGGGCCTCTTCCTCTGCGGGTGCGACGAGCTCGCTGAACTTGCCGAAGAACTGGTCGGCCATCTTCTGGGCGGTGCCGCCGATCAGGCGCGAGCCGATCTGCGCCAGCTTGCCGCCGACCTGGGCCTTTGCGTCGTAGTTCAGGACGGTCACCGCGCCGTCCTCGCTCAGGCGGATCGCGGCGCTGCCCTTGGCGAAGCCGGCGGCGCCGCCCTGGCCCTCGCCGGAAAGCTACACCATCGCCGGC
>JANQGU010000445.1 GCA_028282935.1 Kiloniellales bacterium | reverse complement strand
AGGTAGTCCTCGATCACCGTCTCTTCCGGCACGCCGACCGCCAGGAGGACCATGGCGACGGCGAAGCCGGTGCGGTCCTTGCCCTCGGCGCAGTGGATCAGCGACGGCAGGGAGCCCGGCTCGGTGAGGCGCCGGATGACCGTGGCCCACTGGTCGCGGTAGTCGCGCGCGAAGGCCCGGTTCTCTTCCACCAGCAGCCGGCGAAACTCGCCCGGCTCGACCTCGCCGCCGACGATCTTGCTCCGGGACAGGTCCCGGTCCAGCGGCGGGTAGTAGACCGGGATCTCGACCACCTCCGGCACGCTCGCCGGGAGCGCCGCGGCCGGCGTGATCTCCCGCTCGCTCGCGCCCCCGGTCTGGTCGGAGGCGGGGAGCCCGTTCGGCAGGCGGTTGGGCTTGATGTCCCGCTCGGCGTCGCTGCGCAGGTCGTAGACCCGCGACAGGCCCAGGGCGGCCAGGGTCGCGAGGTCGTTGCGGGTCAGGCTGGAGAGGTCGTCCGAGCGGTAGAGCACGCCCTTCTTCAGCCGCCGGCCGTCGGCCGTCATATAGCCGCCGACGTCGCGGAAGTTGGCCGCGCCGATCATCGGCACATGGTTCGGATGCCGCGATGTCGCGCTGCAGCCGACCAGGAACGCGGTGATGGAAAGCAAAAGCTTCCTGAGCAGCGAAGGGCTTTGCATCTTGTCTTTGGAGGTCCATTCCGAACTGCCGATATGCCATTAGATAGTAGCCCCGGCATCCGGAGAGAAGGCTTTCGTCAGCTTCCGGTCAAGGCCGCGGTTCCCCGGCCACGACACTTGCCGCTATGGTGTTCCCTGGCGCTGCAGTAGCCTCGACCGAAACGCCACGGTAGAGGGCGTCTTTCGCCCGGGGCGAGGCCAGGCCGAAAACCGGATCGAAAGGCCAGACGGAATGGCCAGACAGAATGGCCAAAAAGAATGGCCAAAAAAATGGGAGGAGAAGAACCATGAGCGACAGCAAACACCCCAAGGACATTAAGCCCAATCATCCGGACCGCCGCCGCTTCCTCTTGTCCGCCGGCGCCGCGGCGGCCGGCGCCGGCTTCGTCGCGCACGAGCTCGCCACGGTCCGCCCGGCGGTGGCCGGCGAGGCCGCGGCGCCGAAGACGGTCCAGATCGCCGCCGCCGAGACGCCGATCGGGCCCAAGTGGTGGCCCTCGAAGTGGGGCGCCGAGGACCAGGCCGGCGCTTCCAATCACATCACGCCGGAGAAGGTCATGGCGGCGTCCGCGCTGATCAAGACCGGCAAGGTCTATTCCCTGGGCCACACCTACGAGCCCGAGATGCCGCTCTTCGGCAGCCGCGCCTTCGCGGTCCGGATTCCCGGCGCGCCCACCGGCGGCGTCTTCGGCAACAATAAGATCATCTGGAACGACGAGTTCCTGGCCACGGAGATCGGGCAGGTCGGGACCCAGTTCGACGGCCTGGGCCACATCGGCGTCCAGGTCGGCGACGACGGCAACCAGGGTGAAAGGCGCTTCTACAACGGCTTCAGCATGGCCGAGATGGCCGGCGCCTATGGCCTTCAGAAGCTGGGGGTCGAGAACGTCAGGCCGATCTTCTCGCGCGGCATCCTGCTCGACATCAAGGGCCTGAAGGGCCAGACCCTGGCCGCCGGGACTGAGATCTCGGTCGCCGACATCGAGGCCGCCCTGGAGAAGCAGGGCCTCTCCGGCTCCGACGTCACGGCGGGCGACGCCGTGGTCATCCGCACGGGCTGGAGCGACCACTGGATCAAGGACAACGCCACCTACAACGCCGGCGCCCCGGGCATCGGCGTCGAGGCGGGCCTCTGGCTGGGCGAGAAGGACGTCGTGCTGGTCGGCTCGGACACCTGGCCGGTCGAGGTCGTGCCGAACCCCGACAGCAACCTGGCCTTCCCGGTCCATCAGGAGCTGATCACCAAGCGCGGCATCTACCTGCACGAGAACCTCAACCTCGAGCAGCTTGCGGCGGACGGTCAGTGGCAGTTCGCCTACGTCTTCGCGCCGGTGCCGATCAAGGGCGCGACCGGCTCGCCGGGCAACCCCATCGCGGTGACCTGAGCCCGCGGCGAGAGGTCCTTTGCCTGCCCACGGCAGAGGACCTCCCTTCCCTTGCCTTGCAAGACGAACGCGGAAGAGCCGGGGCGGCATGACCCGGGCACCCCGAGTCCGGATCACCGTCCTCGTCGCGGTCCTGGGTATCGCCCTGCTGCTGGCCCCCGGGCGCCCGGGCCAGGCCCATCAGACCAACCTGACCAACGCCGAGGTCACGGTCGCCGGACCCATGGTCAGCTATCGCCTGACCGTCTCGGCCCACGACCTGGCGGTGGCGCTCGGCATCCCGACCGACTTGGTCACGCCCCTGCCGATGCGGGACTTCAGCCGGCGGCGCGGCGCCATCGCCGCCTACCTGCAGGACGGCCTCCTGATCGACAGCGACGCAGGGCCCTGCGCGCCCGACGAGCCGGAGTTCGACTTCGTCGACTTCCCGCTCAATCTCGACCTGGTCCTGACCTTCGACTGCGGCGCGCCGATCGGGAAACTGAGGATCACCTACCTTCTGTTCTTCGAGCTCGACGAGAGCCACCGGGCCCTGGGCAAGCTGCTGGCCGGCGGGCGCAGGATCCCCTTCGTCTTCGACAGCCAGGCGACCGAGGCCGCCTTCGACCTCTCCGGTGCGGACACTGCCGGCGGCCGCTTCGTGACCTTCGTCCGGATCCTGATCCTCGGCGCCGAGCATATCCTGATCGGCTTCGACCACCTCCTCTTCCTGCTCGCCCTGCTGATCGTCAACGCCCGGCTGCTCGACGTGGTCAAGGTCGTCACCGCCTTCACCCTGGCCCACAGCGTGACCCTGGCCCTGGCCTGGTACGGCGTCGTCGACCTGCCGGGCCGGCTGGTGGAGAGCGCCATCGCCTTCAGTATCGGCTTCGTCGCGGTCTCCAACCTGATCGGCCGCGACTTCAGCCAACGCTGGCTGCTGGCCGCCGCCTTCGGCCTGGTCCACGGCCTTGGCTTCTACAGCGCCCTGGGCAGCCTGGGCCTGACCGGAGTCGATGCGGTCACCACGCTGCTCGCCTTCAACCTCGGCGTCGAGGCCGGGCAGCTCGCGATCGTCGCCCTGGCCTATCCGCTGCTGTTCTGGTGGGCCCGCCAGGCCTGGTACCAGCGCTCGGCGCAGGCCGCCTCGCTGCTGATCCTGGCGGTCGCGGCCTGGTGGGTGATCGAGCGCGCCTTCGGCGTCTAATACCAAGGAGCGTTGATAGTGACCCATTTGATGGCGCGCGGCGGCTCGCCGGGCAGGCGCGGCCCGCAGCGCGATGCTGGCGCATCGCGGAAGGGCCGCAACCCCCCCGGCGACCCGCCGCGCGCCACCGCAGGCCGGGTTTGCTTGCCCGCCCGCGGCGTTGCGCTCCGCTTACGGTACAACGCACCGCTGCGCGAAGCGCGCCTGGCGGGCGGGCAAGCAAACCCGGTCAAATGGGTCATTATCAACGCTCCTTGGTATTAGCCGCGCCTTCGCGTTTCGCCGTCGCTCTCTTGTTTCGCTTTGGCTTTTCCTTCGTCTCGGCCTCGGGCGCACTGCGGCCGTTGCTCGGCCGGCCGGCCAGGTAGGAGCGCCCCGGATCGACGACGAACTGACCGCGGACCGCGGTCCGGCCGATCAGGCAGTCGAAGCGCATGTAGCTGCGCTGGGTCAAGGAGATCTCGATCGGCCAGAGCACGTCGCCGACGCAGAGCGTCGTCTCGATGATGTAGCGGCGTTCGCGCCGGCCGCTGGTGTCGGCCACCATACGCTGGGCGACCACCCTGGCGAGGCAGGCCTGGGTCAGTTTCGCGTCCGTGCCATCGGGATGCACCGTGAAGCGGATCCAGGGCTGGCCGTCCTTGCTGAAGGGCTCCAGATCGTAGGCATGCAGCGCCGAGGTCCTGGCGCCGGTATCGATCTTGGCCTTGATGGCCTCGATCCCGAGCGCCGGAAAGCCGACCCGCTCGCACCAGCCCACGACGCGCTTGGGGGTCCGGGCCGCCGCCTTGGGGCGACGTCGGGCCCGCTTCGCCCGCACCGCGGCCGGCGCCTCGACGACGCTGCGCCTCATCGCGGCACCGCCGAAGCTCCCTGCCGGGCCCCGCTCTCGACCCCGGCCGGCAAGGGCTCGCTCATACAGCCTTGAAGCATCAGATACTTAGACAAAGACTTCCCACCGGGGGCCGGAGCGGAGAGCCGACCCGCCCGAGGGCGGGGCCGGATGCCCAGGCAGGATCCCCAATCGCGTTTCCGGTCACGTGATCAGTCGTCGAAGGCAAGGACTCAACGACCTATCCGCCGCTGTAGCATCAAGAATGGCATATCTCGAAGCAAAAAGTCCCACTCGGCCTCCAATACCAGGGAACCTGGATGGCGGGCGGAGGTCCCCGAGGTCACGCCGTCCTGGGAGCAGCGGCCCGCCTTCGGCCGAACGCGGGCCGCTCTATCGACAGGGGAAAGATCGGGATCGCGTCAGGCGCCCGGGCCCACCAGCCGCGGCCGCGGGAAGCTGGCGCCGCCGCCCCGATGCGGTTCGAGCAGGGCCCAGACCCCCAGGGGGCGCCGGCGGCCGCGGATGGTCTGCATCGGCAGCTCCAGGAAACCCTGGACCACGGCGTCGCCGCCCATGGCGCGGGCGCTCTCGATCACCGCGTCCGAGGCGATGATCCTGGCGTTCTCGTTCTGGGTCAGGCTCTCCAGACGGCTGGCGATGTTGACCGTGTCGCCGGTCACCGACACCTGGGACTTGCGGCTGCCGCCGAGCATGCCGAGGGTGACCGGGCCGAAGTGGAGCCCGGCCCGGACGTCGAGCATCGGCAGGCGCTGGCGGGCCAGCTCCTCGTTCAGCGCCTCGACCTCCGAGATCAGCTGACGCACCGCGCGCAGGGCGTTGACCGCGGCGGCGGGGTCGCTGTTCGGTACCCCGAAGACCGCCATGGCGCCGTCGCCGACGAACTTGTCGATGGTCCCCGAGTTCGACAGCACGGAACGCTCCACCGCCCGGTGGAAGCGGCGCAGGAGGGTCATGGTCTCGCCGGGCGAGAGGTTCTCGCTGAGCGAGGAGAAGCCCTTGAGGTCGGCGAAGACCACCGTGGCGTGGTGGCCCTGCCCCTCGGGGTTGGTCCGGACCTCCTGCGAGAGCTGGCTGGTCGCCAGGGGCGACGCGAAGGGCGCGAGCTCGGCGTCCTCGCCGGCGGCGACCCGGTGGCCCCGGTGCTCCGTCAGCTGGCTGCCGACGGCAAGGATGCCGACCGACAGCAGGAGGGCCGAGACCGGAAAGGTCAGGTTCAGCCACAGCCCGAGCGAGGAGAAGGCGAAGAGGTTGACGGCCAGGCAGCCGGCGACCATGGCCAGGGCCAGGACGCCGCCGACCAGCGGCCGCCGGACCGGCAGCAGGATCAGGCTGGCCAGGCCGCAGGCGAAGATGATCAGGATATCGAGGAAGAAGGCCCAGCCGCCACGGCGCAGGACGCGGTCGTGGAGCATGTTGTCGACCAGGGTGGCGAAATGCTCGACCCCGGGCAGCCTCTCGCTGAAGGGTGTCGAGAAGGCGTCGCCGACCCCCAGGGCGGTCGCCCCGACCATGACGATGCGCCCGGTGAAGGTGCCGGGTGGTAGGCGCCCCTCCAGGACGTCGGTCAGGACGTAGTGCTTGAACTTGCCCTCGGGGCCGTAATAGTTGACCGGCAGGCGCAGGTCGGAGTCCGTGGGCACGAAGAGGTCGCCGATCGAGATCCCCTCGCCCAGGTGCAGGGCGACGCTGCTGCGCGGCTGGTCCAGGAACATCCGCAGGGCCTCGATCGAGAGCGAGGGAAAGTAGCGCTCGCCGAAGCTGAGCGCCGGGTTGGCCTGGCGCAGGGCACCGTCGGGTTCCAGGAAGACGTTGACCTGGGCCGGAAAGGACGGCCGGAGAAAACGCTTCGCCGGGGCCAGCAGCCCGGTCGGCCGCGGCGCGTCGCCGGAGCCGGCGCCCAGCGCCGAGCTCTGCCTGACCACCTTGTAGGCGACCTCGCCGACCTCGCCCGGGACCTGGCGGTAGTTCGCCTCGGCCGTGTCGAAGGTGAAGGCGAAGGGAAGGATGACGTTGCCGGCCCGGCTCAGGGCCGTGGCCAGCGCCCGGTCGCTGGAGACCGAGCGCCGCCCCCGGGAGCCGGCGGCGTCGACCAGCAGCAGGTCGATGGCGATCACCTTGGCGCCGTCCGCCGAGAGGACATCGACCATGGCCGCCAGGCTCTCCCTGGGCAGCGGCCAGCCGCCCAGGGCGGCGACGGAGGCATCGTCGATCTCGACGATCACGGTTTCCGTGCCGGGCTCCCGCTCGCCGCGCAGTTGGAAGCGCCAGTCCAGAAGGCGCCCCTCGACGCCGCGGAACAGGCTCGCGTCGTGCAGGACCGTGTAGGCCAGGGCGACCAGGGCCGCGGCGCCCAGCACCAGCCCGGCTTGACGCTTGAAACCGCGCAGGGACCGCGAAGGCCGGCCTATGACTCCTTGCTTGGGCACGTCGCTGGGGCTCGATCTACTCTGTTCCGGTCCTTGCCAGGGCGTCCGCCGCCCGCTTCGCCGCCCAAAACTTCGGTACCACGCGGCCACCGGCCGCCGAGGCCGCCACGCGGACCGCGGCACAGCGCTCCGGGTCCGCAACCGACACGACCCCCGATAACACAAAAAGCGATGTTTCCGAAGGCCGGGCCTCGAAGATCCGGTCCGTCGACCGCACGGCGACGGTCCGGGCCCGGATGCCGAAGTCCTCGGCCCTGTTGGATTGGACGATGTACATCTTCGGGACCAAGTCCCGAAGCATAGTACCTAGGCGCATTGATATTTGCTTACGTAACCGAATTTGCTTGCCGGTCCGCCGGATCATACGGACGGCGGCGCCCGGCCGCGGGGCCGCCTCGGCGCGCGGTTCAGTCCCGGTCGATGGCCCGGTCGATGGCCCGGTCGATGGCCCGGTCGATGGCAGGATCGCCGCGGCCAGCGGAAACGCTAGCCCAGGCCTGGCGCTTTCGGTCACGGTCTCCCCCAGTTATTACCAAGGCCCCAGTCATACCAAGGAGCGTCACGGTCGGGCCCGGCGGCCGGCGGCCGGGTGAAGAATGCCTGGCCAATTTGGGAAGGGCGCTGCCGCGAGTCAATCGGCAAAAGCTTGAGAAATCAATGCCTGGGGCCGCATCCTCCGGCCAGGGGCCGACTGGGGATCGGCCGGGGACCGGCCAGGGATTGGCCAGGGGGACCCGGTCCGAAATCCCGCTAGATGCCCCTCGGTGCGCCCTTCAGCCGAGCGCAACTGCCGGAAGTGGAAATTCTGTCGGGCCCGCGCAGCCGGGCCAGAGCGCGCAAAACAAAACGAGCAAGATCGAGGGCGATTCCTTGCATCTATTATGGTCATTACATTGGATATACTTGCCTCAGATTCGGTCAGGTAAAGCCGGCACGCGGCACGATAATCGCCCTTCAGAATATTGTATATGCCTGGTTGAGCACCCTGGGAAGCAAGGCCCATACTTGGAAAATTGTCCTAAGTTTTCTTCCTACGCAACAATCTTGCCGATTCTGCTCGGGAAAGTTGTCACTTAGGCTATAATCATAGTATGGCATAGGGCATACACGTGGAAATGCCCCCTTACTAATCAGACTGCAATGTATAGTATTGATAGTCTTTTATAGGACTTTAATTTAACTGTTGACTTACGTAATCAGGACACTAAGCTCCCCCTGCAATGGAGGATCCGGCGTCTGCCGTGATCTATCGAAGGACACAACCGGCGTTTCTTCAAACCCAGCGTAGGTAGCGCTCCTTCATCGAAAGCATGGGGGTATGCCGTTGATGGCCATTTCAGAAGGTCGGGCATCTATGGATGTGGGAATCTCGCGGCTGCGGATCATCGTAGCCGACGAGCATCCTTTGATACGCAT